>JAYUGC010000107.1:0-11981 GCA_043767805.1 Pseudomonadota bacterium
TGAGCAAATACTGCGACCTCATTCCCATTGGGCGCTACGCCCGGATGGCTGAGCGCAGCGGGGTGCCGGGCCTTCCGCCCCAGAGCTTGATTGAATCGAGTCATCATCTTGCCGATTTTCTTAAGCCCACCTACGAGCTCTTGCGGCAAGAAATCCGTGCTGAAAAAGTACTGCATGCCGATGAGACCCCGCACCGGATGCTGGAGGGGGATGAGAAATCACACTGGTACCTTTGGAACCGGCGAGGAGAAGACTCACATAGATGCGGTCCTCCAAGAGAATACCCAATTTGCCAAACTCGAGCTCATCGAAGAAAGAATGCTCACCTTCTTCGACCAGCCCGACGAGGCCGCCGCCAAAACGGTGTTCGAGGAGATTGGCGACTGGATCTTCCAAGCTGGATTCATCCCCCTCATGAGATGGATCCAAAGGCTCGAGAAGGGCTGGGATACCCTCAAGAACTACTTCCGCTACCGAGTCACCACGGGCGTCTCGGAAGGCATCAACCGAGCCATCAAGGGACTCAAATGGCAGGCCTACGGCTACAAAGACATGGACTACTTCGCCCTCAAAATCCTACAAAAGTACGGCTACCTAAACTCCCGATACCACATGCTCTCCGACAAATAGAAGAAAGAGCCTCGATCTTGTTCACGAACCATTCGTGCGTCTGCCGTAGTTTGTCCCCTTTTTCCTAACCAACCCGTACACCGCCGGTATGCGCGCCCTACAGCCGGCCTCGCGCCGTGGACAGTCTCTTGCACAGAAGGCAGGTGCGCCGCCTTGTGAAAGACGGCGAAGGAGTGTTCTGTCGTTGTTTAGGTCTGCCTTAAACCTGGTTTTTCTCGCCGCGCTTTGCCTCGCGTCTTTCGCTTGGGCTGAGGTAATCACCGTGCACTCGGAGAGCGAGTGCGTCGATTTCTTCGTTAAGATCGCCCAGAACCATCCGACCACGGCCGCGACGGTCGATCGCCTTAAGGAATTTGCCCGCGTCCACAACCTGCCGACCAAGATCGTCGAAGTGGGCCCGCCCGAACGCCGGGTGAAGCGTCTCATCGTGGGACTCAACTTCCACGACTGGAACCTCATGCAGGAGTACATGAAGTGGTTCAACCTGGAATCGGCGGGCCGGCCCGATCTGGGCGGTATTCTGCCTCTCGAGTACGCGACCGAGATGGACCGGGCGAACGGAAAAAATTACGTCGGAACGAATGTGCGCCCGCGCCCCAGCATGTCGGCGCCCATCTGGATGTTCGGCCGGGAAGACGTGCCCTGGCAGCAGTGGTGGGACGTCTCCGTAAAGCACCCCAAAGCGGTCGAGGCCGATTTGCCCATCATGGGCTTCTCGCATCTCATCGGCACGACGCCCGAACAGCAGAAAAACATCTGGGAATTCCTCTACAACCCGGACAAACGCGCCGTGTGCAAGAGCACGAACTGCGTCGCCTGGCAGTCGCAAATCGAATTTGGCCATACCGATTTCAACATCCCTGAAGTCGAGCGTCAGTTTCTAGCCACCCGGCTCGGCTTTTCGCGCACCATGGAACATTCCGAGATGACTCGCCGGATGTTCCACTACGCCAATCAGGAACACGGCGCGATGATTGCCTTCCTCAATGGGCAAAAGGGCATCGATGCCTTCAATAGCGATTTAGCTTCGCACCTTCCCCCGCCTCCGAAAAAATCTGCGCGGGAAGCCGTCAAAGGCATCACCTTCAGCCGCAATACGGAGTTGGATGAAGCTATTTCGAAGATCCCCGACATGCCCGGTGGCACTAAAGTGTTTTTGCCCATTGGCCCGGGCGCGAGCCCCGAGGGCATGGAAGCGCTCGCCGAGCTCGCAGCGAAATCCAACGGCGGCATCGACGTTCACGTTTTCGTAAACGGCGTAAGCGAACGGGTTTTCCAAGAAGGTCTCGATAAGGGTAAGGACAAGCTTCGCATCCACGCCCTCTTTCTCGGCGGAAACTTACGCAAGCTCCATTCCGAAGGCCGCGTCCATCACATCCCGGGCTATCTCGGCGATTTCGCGCATTACATGCGCGATCCCAACGAAAAAGATTTCCAGTACGACGCCATCATCGTGCGCGTGTCGCCGCCGGATGCAAACGGGCATTACAGCCTCGGGCCCAATAGCGATCTAGTCAAAACGGTGCTCGAGACTCGCCCCAACATCAAGATCATCGCCGAGATCAACCCGAACGTTCCCTTCACGACCGGCGACAACTTCCTGACCAAAGATCAAATCGCGGGAAGCTTCCATTCGACGACTCAGCTCGGCGGGCCCGCGGCCTTGCCCCTGACCAAAGTCGAGCAGAACATCGGCGAAAACCTGGCCGGGCTCATCGAAAACGGCGCGACCCTGCAAGTTGGTATCGGAAACGTCTTCGGTGGTTTACCCGAGGCGCTTAAAAACGCGGGACGCCGGGGCTTAAACATCTCGACTGAGATGATGGGCGATGATTTGAAGAAGATCGTCGAGAACGGCACGGCTCAGAAGGCCGAAACCACGTTTGGGTATGGCAGCACCGAGTTCTATAAATGGCTCGACCACAATCCCGACGTGGTCTTTAAGCCCACCGAAGTGATCAACGATCCCGCGCGGGTTTCCTCGATTCCTAATTTCCACGCGGTGAACACCGCGCTCCAAGTGGATCTCCATGGCCAGGTCAACGCGACCATGGGCCCTCAGGGGCGCATCTCGAGTCCGGGCGGACAAGTGGAGTTCATGTCGGGCGCGTCTCGCTCCACCGGCGGAAAATCGATTATCGCCCTTCGTTCCACGGCTAAACAAGGCGAGCTTTCCACCATCGACGTGGATCTCTATGCCGGGCCCATCACCACGCCGCGCGAGTACATCTCTCACGTGGTGACCGAGTACGGCGTCGCCAAACTTTCCGGAAAGAGCGATCGGGACCGCGCGGTCGCACTGATTAACGTCGCCCATCCGAAATTCAGAAAGAGCCTCGCGAACAAGGCGGTCGAGAAAGGGATCATCACCGCGGGAGACGTGAGTCATATCCGTTTCGACGTCGCCGAGATCAAGCCCAATAAAGATCACAAAGGTCCCGAAGGCCAGGAGAACAAGAAGCCTCCGACCGATCTTCCGGCGCGGGCGGATCATGAAGGCAATGTTCCCATGGCCGGCGGCGATCCCGTGCCTCAAACCCGCACGGCGGCGCCCGACGCCGATCCCAAAGCGGCGATCCTCAAGCAGTCGACGCTTCAGGGGAAGGACTTCAATTACAAGGTTTACGGCGAAGAAAACAAAGAAACGATCGTGCTCGTTCACGGCGTCGGCTCTTCCCTTTGGTCCTGGAAGGACATCGCTCCGCTGCTCGCCGATCGCTATAAAGTCGTCGTCTACGATCAGCGCGGACACGGAAAAACGCCGGATTCCGGTGAGAACTATTCTTCCACCGCCATGGCGGACGATCTTCGGGCACTCCTCGATCACTTAGGCATCAAGAAAGCGCACCTTCTGGGCCACTCCATGGGTGGGCGCGCGGTGGTTCGCTTCGCCGAGCGCTATCCCGAGCGCACGCACTCCGTTATCGTCGAGGACATGCACATGAAGGGATCCGGCACTGCCTCCCTGAAGCTTCCCGGAGTCCGCGTGCAAGCCGAAAAAATGAAAGCGGAGATCCCCGCGACTTTCGCCAGCGCCCCGGAAGCCAAAGCGAGGCTTTTGAATTACTTCCTTGAAGAGCAGGTGGAAGACATCCTAAAGCGCGCGGCTCACGATCCCGACGGCAAAGTCACGCTCGCGGGCCGGCCCGAAGTCCCCGAGCTGTGGCTGCACCAAGGCCTCTCGGAAGACATGACGGAAGCGCTACGCAACGTACGATCCCCCATCGTCTTCATTGGCGCCGATCCTTCCAGACCCGACGCGGCCTTAAAGGGCGCGGGCGTGGATCACATCCGTGAGACCCGGCCGGATATCCCGATTTGGCAGCTCCCTGGCACCGGTCACAAAGTGCATAACGATCCGAAGTTCATGGAAAGCGTCCGCTACTTCCTGGGGACGACTAAAACCAGAGCGGTCACCGAACCGGCTCGCGAGGCGCTCATCAAAGCCGCAAAGGAAGCGGGCGTTCCCATCTTCATGCGCCAAGTGGGCGATCGCGAGCTTCCCGTCGTTCTCTTGAACGAGGAGACGTATCCCAAGCTGAAGCCGTTTCTGGATGGCTCCATCGGAACCGGAGTAAAGATGTTCCCCTTCACGAACCAAGGTACGGACCACGGTCTCTTCCGCGTGGGCGACAACCTTCTCGATTTTTACTGGCCCGACGATCCGAACAAATACGGCCAGCTCCATAACACGGGCGTGTACGCGCTTCCTTTGCAGACTTATCTTCCGCGCCGGAACAACAACTCGGAGCGCATCATCGAAGCGACGTACGCTTTGACGCCCGAAGAGCGGCAGACGGCCGAGTATTACCACCGTATGCGCCGAGCCGGCGTGTTCCGCGCGAAGTACGAGTTCAACAATTACGACCCGGCTTACGGGCAGCGTAAGCACGTGCTCGATGAAGGTTTCCAGAACTGTTATAACTTCGGCGTCAGCGCGTGCAACCAGAGCCACGCGAATAACATGAAAACGCAGCTTTATCAGATCGGCGTCCGCGACGTTCCTAAGCTGCTCGCCACGCCTGAAGTAAAAGAGTTCCAAAGAAGGGCGAAGGAACAGCTCCTCGCCATCAATCGCAACGATCCCGCGCTGGCCGATCCCAAGGCCGAAGAGAAAGTGCTCAACATTCACATGTTCGACAAGCCCGAGTACTTCGAGCTGCTTAAGAACGTAATCCCTGAGAACTCCAGCCCCGAGAACCGCACGAAGTTCATCAATTATCTGGTGGGGATCGATGCCGTGCAGCAGTACGATCAGATCACCACCGATCTGAGCCTCGGCGGAAACTTCTGGAATTTCAACCACCCCCGCGCCACAGCCATCGTGGTTTGGGACACTCCGCTACAAAACGAAGCGTTCAAAAACGGGACTTACGAAATCGGCGGCTCGAACCCCGCGTACCAGTTCCGCAACCCTTCTCTGAACCGACCGTTGCCCTAGGCGCTGTGGTATCCTTAATGCCACTCCCCTATGCTATTTCGCGAAGAATTCACGCTTCTGCTGGTGTGCGTCGCCACCGGGATTCTCCTTCATTTCGTGCCGTATGACGGCGAGAAGGTGGCCCTCTACCGGTTGCAGGAAAAGCTGCGGCAAGAGCCCGAACTCACCGAGAAGATCTCGACCCAGTGCTCCAGCCTCGAGTCCGCGGATAACCGCGCGGCCGCCCGCTTCGTTTCGAAGAGCTTTCGCTTACCGAGCCCCGGGACTTCCGGCGCCGGCAAATGTCTCGTCGTGTTGGAGAGCAGCCAGACCCAGCGCTTCTTCGTCAGAAACTACGCGCACTTCGCGCTCGCCGTGCAAGGCGAGAACGGAAACATGGTTTACCGGCGCGACTACGACATCGAGTTCCCGCGGCCGCTCGCGCTTTTGCCGCTCGCCGTGTTTCTCCTCTCCTTGGTCTGGGGCTTTAAGCCCTGGGGTCTCGCGTGGACGCTCGGCACCTACGTGCTACTGCTCGGCGGCGGCAATCTCATCCGCGCGCTCGAGTTCGGCGTGAAGAGCACGCTCATTACTTTCGGCGGAAGCCAGCCCCTCCTTGGCACCCTGCTCGTCTTGTTCTGGGTCGCACTCCATCGAAGCCGGCGCGACCGAAAGCCCGCAAGACTCTATTCCGTAAAAGTCGAAAGCTGGATCAATAAGGTCCTCTCCGTGCTCCTGGGTCTTTGGAACCCCGCGATTTTCACGGCGGCCTCGAAGCTCTTTCTGCCGTTCCGCGGCTCGCTCGCGCGCATCACTTTCTTCATGGACGCCCAGTTCTTCATCGTTTGCGGAAGTCTCTATCTCTTGGCCGCGGACTGGAGAAACCCGCGCGCTTTCGTGATGGAAAGCCTCCTCTTACCCCGGTATTTTTCTTTCGCGGCGGCGCTCTTTCTTTCTCTAGGCTATTGGACTCCCACGCCGAAGAAGCGAGCGATTGCCTGGCACCAGCTTCGTTTCTGGCGGGCGGCGGGCTTTGTCATCGCGACCGAGGGCCTGGCCTTCCGCTTTCCGGTGATGCGGGAAATTTCCACCGTCACTCGCGTCGGACTCTCGCTGATAGCGAGTGAGCTCGTGATGCCAAGAAGCATCGCTTGGCGCTCGGCGGTTCGAAGCTTCCTCCCCTGGGCGGCGATGCTTTTGGTGGCGACTTTCATCACGCTCCAGAGCGTGCAAGCCGGGGTCAGCGAATTGGTGCTCGTACTCTGGGAGCCGACGGCGCACCCGACGGCGGTCGCTCTCTTCACTTTCATCTCGGGCGTTTTCCTGGGCTTCCTCACCGGAAATTTCGCGATCACCTTCTTCGCGCTTTACGGGGTACTCATCCGCTCGTTCGATCAGCCGCTGGTCAAAGCCGCGCTCATCGACGGCATTCTCGCGGGAAGCCTTCTCTCCCCATTCTCGCTCTTTAATCTTTTCTCCGCGGCGCAGTTCGGCCTCGACCTTCAAGAGCTCGTCCGCTTCCGCTTCCGTCAGCTCGCGGTACCGCTCACCATCTCCACCATCATCTACGCCGTCTGCGCCATCAACTCGGTGGCCATCCTGCAACCGGTGACGTTCGTCTTCCTTTGCCTCGTCGCGCTGGCGACTCGCTTGAAGAAAAATGCGTGGACCTGGAGCGGCTTTACCCAAGCTCACTAGGAAACCACAGAATGAAGCTTCTTTTCTTTTTCTTGGCGCTCGCCACTTCGTTTGCCCTTGCCCAGGAACCCGAAGAGAAACCCGTCGTCGGCGTACCTGCTGCTTTAGACACTTTGGTCGCCGCCCTCAAAAAGGCGAAAGAAAACGTCGTTTGGCCGATCCCCGCCCCATTCGAGCCCTAGCTCCGGTACGTTTTCATGAGGTTCACGTAGTGACGCGCGCTGAAGGCGAGGCCTTCGCGCTCGGCTTCTGTCAGCTCAGCCACGATCTTCGCCGGACGGCCGAAGGCTTTCGTGCCCGACGGAATTTTCATTTTGGGCGTCACGAGGCTTCCCGCGCCGAGCAAAACGAAATCGCCGATTTCCGCGCCATCCAAGATCTGGCTGCCCATGCCGATTAACGTCGTATTACCGATGGAGCAGGCGTGAATCACCGCTGAGTGGCCGATGGTCACGTCGTCGCCGATTATACAAGGGTAAGCTTTGTAAGCGACGTGCACGAGGGTGCAATCTTGAATGTTGGTGCGCTTACCGACGCGGATGTAATTTACGTCTCCACGAAGCACCGAATTGAACCAGATGCTCGACTCCTCGCCGATCTCGAGATCGCCGTAAACATGCGCGCCGGGCGCGATGAACGCGGAAGGATGCACCTTCGGCGTCTGAAACCGGTGCGGAAACATCGCCTTCAAATCGACGTCAGACATGAGCTTCCATCCCCCGCGCTACCCGAGGCGCGCCCGTATAGTAGCCGCGCAAGTTGGAAGCGTGCCCTTCGGTGATTTCCACGTCGATAATCTTGCCTTGGCAGGCCTCGCCCGCGTTCATGACGTGCACGAGCTTCCATTGCGGCGTGCGCCCGGAAAAATACTTCTTCTTTTTATCGAGCCCCTCGATGAGCACGGGGATCCTCTTGCCGATGAATCCGGCGTTCTCGCGATCGATGCCTTCTTGCAGCACGGCATTCGCGCGCGCGAGCCGATCCGCTTTAACCGCTTCGGGAATTTCTTCCTCGTAAGCAAAAGCGCGCGTGCCCGGGCGAGGTGAGTACTTAAAGAGGTACGCTTGTGTGAAGGCGACCTGACGCAGGACCGTCAAGGTGTCCTGAAACTCTTCCTCGGTCTCGCCCGGAAACCCGACGATGACGTCCGTCGATAAAGAGATCTCGGGGCAATGCTTACGAAGGGCGTCGATCTTGGCCAGATAATCCGCGCGGGTATAGAGCCGCGACATGCGCTTCAAGACGCGATCGTTACCCGACTGAAACGGCAGATGAAGCTGCGGACAAAGCTTTTCGACGCGCCCGAACTGCTCGATGAGATCTTGGCCGAGATCGCGCGGATGGGACGTCAAATAACGGATACGCTCGACGCCCGGAATCTCGTTCGTCTGCTCGATGAGTTGAGCCAAAGTGTGCGGCGTACCCTTGCCGTAGGTATTGATGTTCTGGCCGAGGAAGGTGATTTCCTTCGTGCCGCGGTGAATGACGTTGCGAACGTCTTCCAGAATTTCGGGAATCGCGCGGCTCTTCTCGCGGCCACGCACGAAGGGAACGATGCAGTACGTGCAGAAATGATCGCAGCCCTTGATGATGGTGAGAAATTCCACCGGACGGGCGTTTAAAATTTTCGCGGGCTCTGAGTAGAGCCGGCCACCGTCGTCGAACTTCGCTTCGACGACGCGTTTTCCTTGATTCACCACGGAGTCGATGAGCTCACCGACGCGCGTGACGCTATCGGGACCGAACACCAAATCGAGATGCGGCACGCGCTGTAAAAGCTCGCGGCCCATGCGCTGACCGAGGCAACCCGAAACGCCGATGACCATGGCGGGGTTCGCGTCCTTCAAAGGCTTCAACTGGCCGAGAAGCGTCAGTACTTTGTTCTCGGACTTGTCGCGGATGCTGCAGGTATTGAGTAAAACCACGTCCGCGCCCCGGAGCTCTTCGCTCAAGGAATACCCCTTCTCGGAAAGAACCGCTTTCATGCGGTCCGAGTCGTAAACGTTCATCTGGCAGCCGAACGTTTTGATGTGGACGCTTTTTGACATGGCGGCTGAGCTTAGTCAGGCGGTGCGCTATTTTCAACCCACGAGGCCCCTCGGGTACAATAGAGGAAATGGAAAACCAGCCCCCCACCTCACCCCGCTTGGCCCCTTGGCTGGCGGGCTTGGTCACGGTCCAAATGGCCATGGCCGGCCTCCTTTATGGGCTCTCCAGCCTGCTTAACCGGGGAACGACGTCGGGCGGAATCACCGCGGTCGGACATTTTCTGGGGGCCCAAACCTTGGGCTCACTTCTCGAAACGAAGCACCCCGGCAAGGCGCGGCCTCTACGGCACCTGCTTTCTCTCTGCGCCATGACCTTTCAGGTCGCCCTCGGGCTCGTTTACTACCTGGCTTTCGGCCTGCCGGACTTAGGTCCCTCCGTGGATCCGAAGAAGATGGGCATGCTCGCCTTCATCGTGATTCCGGTGACCTCGGGCCTGTCTTATGGATTCACCTGGCTGGGCCTCACGTCCGGCATCCGGGTCATGGAAAAACAACGAGCGAGGATGAAGAAATGATTTCCTTTCTCTCCCCTGAACGACAAAACCGCGGGCTCGCCCCGAGCTTCGTGCCCAAGACCACGCTTTGGCTATCCGCCCCCGAGGACGGCGCCTTGAGAGCGGAAAGGGACGCCGTCGAAGCGCTACTCGCCAAAACCACCGGCTACGCGCACGCAGTCGCCCTCTCGAGCGGCTTCGCGGCCCTACAAATCGCCTTGAAAGCCCTTCGCCTGCCCCCGGGTTCCGAGTGCCTCGTGGCCTCGCCGACGGCAAACGAAGCGGCCTCGGTCCTCAGGCTGAAGCCCCTTCTACTCGACCCGACTTCGCCGCTGACCGCGACGGAAGTCATCGTGCGGCTCACCCCTGCGGTGCGCGCGGTGGTGGTCTCGGCCCCCTTCGGCCGTCAGGCCGATCTGGAAGCGATTCGCAAAGTGTGCGCGCCCGCCGGCGTTTATGTGGTCGAGGAAAGTGTTTTGGGCCTTCCGAAGGGAAAACAGAACGCGGCTCTTCTTTCCTTTTCGGCGTGCTCTCTTTTATCCGTGCCGGGCCAAATGGGAGCGCTCCTTACCGACGATCCGATCATGGCGACCCGCGCGCGCGAAGCCCGGGGACTTTGGCAAGCGGACGCCGATCTCATGTCTTGCGCCTTGATACAGGCAAAGCTCCCTAAGCTCCCCAGCTGGCTATCGCTCCGCCGAAGCATCGCTCAGTGGTACCTCGCGGCTTTTGAAACGGAGTTCGTGCGCGGCCGAATCGGCCTGCCCGCCTGGCCGGAAAACCCCGCGACCCACGCCTGGGAACAATTCGCGGTGGGCACCGCCGAGCCGCAAAAGCTCAAAGAGAAACTCCTCCGGGAGGGCGTCGAGACCAACGTTCCGCTCGCCGGTAAGCCCTTTCTCGCCCTTCCTCTCTATCCCGAGCTCTCTGGCAAGGAAGTACAGTTCGTGGTAGAGCGCATGCAATCGTGTCTGAACCGCGCTTCCACATCGTCCTCCATCAGCCTGTAATCCCGCAAAACACGGGCTCCATCGCCCGACTTTCGGCGTGCACCGGGGCTCAGCTGCACCTCGTGCATCCCTTGGGATTTAAAACCGACGACGCCGCCGTGAAACGCGCCGGCCTCGACTACTGGGAACATGTGGCGGTCCGGGAGCACGAGAGCTGGGAAGCTTTTGTGCAGAAGGAAAAACCCGCTCATCTGGCTTTTTTGAGCAAGTTTTCCACGCAGCCCTATACCGAGATCCCCTGGGATGCTTCGCCGCTCTATCTGATTTTCGGCAGTGAGACCCGCGGTCTTCCGAAGCGGCTCCATGACGCGCATCCGAATGATTTCTACAATATTCCCATGCGAACGAACCTCGTCCGCAGCCTCAACCTCGCGCAAGCCGCCGGCATCGTTTTGTACGAAGGCCTGCGGCGGAACGAGTTTCAGACCATCGGCCCATCTCAGGGACATGTCGCGGCCCGCGCCAGCGGACCCGAGGATTTCTAAACTTTTCTCCAGCCTCAAAGCAGTGATAGAAAGTCCCCATGAAATTCATTTTGGGTTTACTCACTCTGCTCTGGGCGGACTTTGCGACCGCGGCGTACGTCAACGCCGCTCAGGCCTGTAACGCCCCTGAAAAGGCCACCTATTCCAAATCGGTCGCGGAAGAGCTGGAGTATTTTTGCCGCCTTCCCGAGCGCGTGCAGCGAAACCTCCCGGAGGGATATTGGTACTCTCCCTTGCAATACCGCGCGTGGCTCAAAGCCCTTCCAACCCGGCCCGCGGCGCGAGCGAACTTTGGAAAATCCATTAAAGAGGGAGACGAGATCGTAAACCGCCTCGTGCTCGAGCGCGAAGCTTGCCACTTTTATTCGTCCATCTCGCCCAGCGTGCAAGCCGGTAAAGTCGATCTCGCCGACCCGCGCACCTTCGTCGTTTTGGATGCGCCGGATCTCCTAGCGAAATGCGAACAGCTCGATACCTACCTGGGCCAGCAAAAACTTCCGCGCTGTTCGGTGGTGGAGTTCGCGGGCCATTCGATTCAAGCCGCGAGCCTCGATACCGTTTTCGGCGTCGAAGGAGGGCTCCACGCGTACCCTTCCTCCCGCTGGCTCGGCCAACTCGGCGCTTGCTTGCGGCGTATTTCCGAGCCTCGCGCCTACGCGGTGTTTAGCACTTGTGGCGGCGATACCGAGCTCCTTGCCGACGGGAGCTACGGGCGCGCTCATTACTGGCCCGGCAAGGCGCGCGCGCAGAAAAAACTCTCCCACCTTTTCCAGATGCCCATCCTGAGCGGAGTAGGCTCGGTGAGCGGCACGACGGACGGCGGCGTCTCCAGTCCCGAAGGCTGGCACCTCACCCGCTAAAAAAATGATAGATTAGGGGGCGAAACAGACCATTGGGGTGCCCCAAACTATGAGACGCATTGCGGCCCGAGTGCTTCTTCTCGGTTTTTTCTTTTACCCCGTATCCGCCGCCTGGGCGTGGGGAGAGATCGGGCACTTCATCATCGCGCTCGTCGCTTCCAAAGTCGTCGAGTCGCCGGAGCTGAAAGCTTTTCTCAAAAACCGGGGCCTCATGCTGGGGCACGTCGGCAATATTCCCGACATCTCCTGGCGAGATAACCCCGACAAAGACAAAGTCGGAGAGAACAGCCATTTCATCAATCCAGGAGAAACTCCGCTGGAAGATCTCCCCACTAC
>JAYUGC010000108.1:0-28859 GCA_043767805.1 Pseudomonadota bacterium
CCAGGCGTAGCGCATGGGAGTGAGGCAATAACAAACGTGCATCGCCCCCGGACGGACGATTACTCCCTTAGCGACGCAATGGCTCGTGGAGATCACCAAATCGAAGCCGTTGAGATCGAACTTTTCCACCGCCATCGGCAAGAGCGGCAAAAGGTAACGGTAATACCGATTCGACTTCGGAAGCCGGCCGAGAGGCGAAACATGAATGGGATGGCTCTCTATCTTCGTGCCGACCGATCCCTTGCGATGAAATAGGGTGAAGATCTCCGCGTGAGGGTAGAGCTCGCAGAGCGCTTCGAGCACTTTTTCCCCGCCCCGGTAGGTGAGTAACCAGTCATGGACGAGGGCGACGCGATGTGGAGTGGTAGCCATGTTTTTTCTCAGTACGCGTTCCGGTCCCTAAAGCCACGGATCAAAGTGAGCATGAGGATCTTGATGTCGAACCTATGAGACCAGTGCCCGACGTAAAAGAGATCGTAGCGGATGCGCTCTTCGAGAGAAGTGTCGCCGCGCCAGCCGTTTACCTGCGCCCAGCCCGTCACGCCGGACTTCATCTTATGCCTCAGCATGTAGCGCGGAATCTCTTCCCGGAACTGCTCGACGAAAACCGGCCGTTCGGGGCGTGGCCCTACGAGACTCATGTCGCCTTTTAGGGCGTTGAAGAACTGGGGGATCTCGTCAAGGCTGGTCTTTCTCATCCAGCGGCCGATCGGCGTAGTACGTTCGTCCTCGGGCTTAGCCCATACCGGCCCCGACTGCGCTTCGGCATCCACTCGCATGGAGCGGAACTTGTAACACTTAAATAGCTTCCCGTTCGCGCCGAGCCGCACTTGCGAATAGAAGACGGGGCCGCGCGAAGTCAGCTTCACTAGAATCGCCAGCACCAGAAATACCGGTGAGAACAGAAGCATTAGCGCTATCGCGCCGACGATATCGAAGGTGCGCTTAAAGAAGCGGTCGGTCATCGAGATGGGAGGCCGGTTGAAGGAAAGGAGCGGAATGCCGCACTCCTGTTCCGCATGGTAGGTGAAGGTGTTATCTCGGCCGAAGTCCGGCACGACCTTCACGTCGACCAGCTCTCGCGAGAGCTCCTGGAGCAGTTTCGCGTAGAGCGTCTCTTGATGGGGAGGGAAGGAAAGGACGACACCATCGACCGGCTGGCGCGAAAGCAAAGTCGGAAGGCGATCTAGATCTCCCAGATAGGGGACCTTATCTTCCGCCGACGTCCTCGGTCCCAGTCGTCCCACCCACTCGATGGGGTAGGGGTCCGCGGTCCGAATCTTTTCGACGTACATGGTGAGCAAATCTCCGTGACCCACCAAAAGGATCCGAAGTTTGCGGATGTGGGAGAGGGCCATTCGCCACGCCGCATGCAAGATCAGGCGCTCCGAAATCACGGCCACGATGACGGAAAGGGCAAAGACGGTGAGAAATCCCCGGGAAACGTCCCGGATGCCGGTGAAATAGAGGGTCGAAACGAAGACCAAAGTCCCTAAAACGGAGCCTTGGATTACCTTTTTTAGGGGACGGAACCCGAAGGGAATGCGATCGGAACGGTAAGCCCCGACGATATGAAAAACCACGATGAAGACGAGGACCAAAGGAAGCGATGCGTCGCGGTACATCATGACGTCGGGAACCCCCTTGGGTACCGGCACCCACAGGGTCTCGAAGCGAAGTAGCCAGGTCAGACGCCAGACGAGGAAAACCGTGAGGGCATCGCAGACTTTTACGGCGGTGGCGTAGAGAAAAAAAGCCTTGGCGTAGTTCATGGTATCGGGCGGAAGTTAACCATGAAGGCTTAACTGCCAACAACCGCTTTTTTATTTGATTCGTCAGGTGAAAAAACTATAATAATAAGGTACTTAGGATGCAGTCCCGAACGGTATCGACCCCCACGGAGGCGATGTGACGAAATCTGAATTGATCGAGCACCTGGCGCGTAAGGCAAATCTCACGAAAAAGAAGGCCGAGGAGCTGGTCAACACCATCTTCGATGCGTTCTTCATGTCGATGGTTAAAGGGGATCGCATCGAGATCCGCGGATTTGGGAGCTGGTTCGTAAAGAGCTACAAATCCTACGTCGGTCGTAATCCCAAGACCGGAGCGGATGTCTTTGTTCCTGAAAAGAAGCTGCCCTTCTTCAAGGTCGGCAAGGAACTGAAAAAACGCATCGACTCGTAATTTTTTTTTGCCTTTTAAAAAGGCAAATAAAAACGGGGCCCCTTTCGGGAGCCCCGTTTTTTTTGAACTTCGTTGCTTACCGCTTACTGAAAAGCGGAGCCCGCCGTCTTCGACACCCGATACATCAGGTGAATCGCGCCGCCGGCAATGGCCGTGACGATGATGAATGTCAGGACGTTGAAGGAACCGTAATTGTTCGGCGCGATCATGCAAAAGAGCATGGGGCCGGACAGAAACGTGTTGATCTTGGAGAAGAAGGCCGCCCGTTTGGCGAGTCCCGCCATCTCCGGAGGCGCTTCCCCGCGCTTCGTCCAGCCGATGAGCTGCTTTTGCGCCGGCCAGATGATGAACCAGACGTTAAACCACATGATGGTGCCGAGCAGGGCGCCGATCAAAATCCAGATCGCCCGTCCGCTCAAGTTACCGTCGGCATCGAGCCACAAGTTGCCGTGCCCGTACTTCAAGAGAAGCAGCATCAACCCGACCAGGAAGGTCACCATGGCGCCCCAGCGGAACCAAAACAGAGCCCGCGGGAGCAGCTCCGGATTCACTCTGGGCTTCAAATCCTTTTCGAGCTTCCCCTGGAAGGGGAGATTCACGAAATTGAAGAAGTAGAGCATTCCAATCCAGGTGATCCCCGCGAGGATGTGAATCCAACGGAGGAAAAAAAGCGTATTTGAATACCAGTCGTCGAGAGCCATGATCCCCAATCTCCTTTGATAGAACGAACTCAATAAAGTGTGGGCATTTCACCACTCTAACTCGTCGTGCGCTACCTTTTTCTTGGGACTGTAGAGGCCTTGTCTTCTCCTCTGAAACCTAACGCTAGTATTCACCGCGCACTCCGTGAATACACGGCGAGGGGCAGAGTTACCTGGGTGTTCTCGCGGTATGCACCCCCTGTTGGAAAACTGTCGTCGTTTTTACGACTCCTTTTCTCTTTGGTTCACGACGCTTAGCGCGAAGACCGTTAGTAGGGTGACGGTAAGATTTCTACTGTCTCGAATATCGTCGGTATAAAACATCAATGACTTAGGGTTTAGACTGGTTGTCTTCACCCCCCTGGCAGCAAACGTGCATTTTAGTCCTTCGAATAATTGCATCTGGGGGATTCAAATGCCGGTACAGGCGGGCAAGAAAAAAGAAGGACGGAATTTTTACTCCGCCCTTCTCTGTGCCCTCCCCCTTCTGCTTGGGTCCGCTTCCGCGCACGCCGAATTGCAACAACAGCAACAAGGTGGCGTGGGCGGAGTCCTCAACGGCATTGCCGGTATCGCGGGCGCCTTGAGCGGCATCGGAACCGCGGCCATCGAAGCTTCGAAGGAGAGGGCCATCGAAGGAATTAATGCGGCGACTTCGGTCGCCACGACCCGCATCTCCGCCGATACGTCCATGTATATCTCGTCGAATAATACCCGCGTCGCTCTCGAGCAGACCTGGGCCGCGGAACGGATCAACGCTTACAATCAGCAATCGACCACGTCTCGTCTCGGCGCTCAGCTCGCCGAGCTCCGCTCCGCTCGCGAGAGCCAAGCTTCTCTAGAAAGAGAGCGGATGAAGAACGAGCGCGAGCTGAACGATATGCGCATCAATCTCGCCTATCAGCAGGCGGATGCGAACTATAAGCTCGCGCAAATGGGCTTGCAGTCCCAGCTCGTACAAGCGGGCCTCAGCACCGGTTTCGTCCGTAAGAACTCCGGCTCGTCGATAACGGCGACCACGCTCCTTGGCGCTCGCATCCGCGAGGCCACGCAGCCGAACCGCTTGCTTTCGTCCATCGGAGCTCCGCCTCCTAACTACGGCACGCTCCCGGTCGCGCGCCTGCATCCGGCGCAACGCTACCCGAGCGCTTTGGCGGGAACTTTGTCGGCGAATGGCCTGGTGCGAGGCTCCAGCTTGGGTATGCCGGTGCGGCTCGCTTCCGCCTCTCCCATGCTCCAATCGGATTTGGTCAATTTTCAGCAAAGCGTCGCGCCTCGGTATGAGAACCGAGGCGAGATGCGTGCGCGCAGTAGTGTCCTTGTCGGGGGACTATCGCAGCAATCAGGTCACACCGGGTACGGCGTATCGGGCCGCCCGGTCATGGGCCGGCCTAGTGGTAGAGCGTTTGCGGAACGTTAAGCTTCCTCGGTTTTCCTTTCCCACACCATTGGCTTTTCCCGCACGGTGCCTGCGAATCAGTCGCAGTGTCGAAGGGCTGTACATCGCTAGCTCATACATTTCGGAGAGTTAGCGAAAATGCCTAAACGCGATCCTAAACCCTCATCAGCCGTCTAACAGACGCACAAAGTGAAACCTCAATCGGAATGCGGTTTTAAACACAGGTTGTCTTCAGGGGGGCTTGGCAAGGGAAGTGCACTATTAGCCCAGTAGGAGCCCACGGCTCCTTTGCTGAACTCCCCGTTGTACGTAATCTCCCCACACATGCTCAAACGTTCCTTTTTTTGGGAATAGCATGCATCACGGTTACGACATAAGAGTTCCCGGAGCCATCAGGAGAGTGCTTACCGCGCTTTCCCTCGGCTTGGCTCTCTGTCTCTCCGCCGAATCGCGTGCGATTAGCAGCGAAGGCCTGGTCGCCATGGCCTCAGTCCAGGGCGTACTCATTGCCATTGCCAACGTGAACCGCGCGATGCGCGACGCCGCTGAAAATCCGATGGATAAGTGGCGCCGTGAAGCCGTGCAATCCGCCATCCGCGCGATGCCTCCCGCGATCATCGCCCTGGCCGCCGATTTCAAAGCCGGACAACTTCATGACAAAGACTTCCCCATGGTTCAGGCCATGCTGGGCGGCTTCGTCGATGTGAACGCGGCCGATAACTACAAAAAGTTTTTGAACAAGCCCAGCGCCGATCTCATTCCGCAAGTGGGCAGCAATTTCCCGCAACAGTTCCTGGGCGGCGCTTCGGGCCCCTCGGGTCCTTCCGCGGGTCACCAAACCGTCACTTTTGACGACAATGCTTCCAAGGGCTCGGCTCCCGCTCCGGTCGCCATGGTCAACTCCACTTCCGAAGTGAAGGCCGCGGCGATGAAAGGCATCGGCGAGAAGCAAGACAAAGCCATGGACTCGCTCCGCGTGACTTTTGAAGACGAAGCCAAGAAGGCCGATGGTTCTTCCGTGCCCAAGGGCGAAACTAAGTTCGGCTTCAGCGCCGCGCCTGTCGACGACAGCACCATGAGCCGTCTCGAGCGCGCCATGGCCGCCTCGGTTTCCAATCCTGCGAGACATTCCGCTTCGTCAGCTCAGGCCGGCTCCGCTAGCTCGGCTCTCACCGGTAGCGGCACGCTTATCCGGCGCGCTCCGGCCGCCGTCGAAAACTCTTTGGACGCGGACTTCTTCGGCAAGCCCGAGGATCTTAAAAAAGGGAAACCTCGCGCGGACTTCCATCTTAAAGTGAAGCCCAAGTACTGGCAGATGAGCCCGTACATTCAGCTCATCGAAAGTTTGATGATTAAAGAGGCGCACGCCGAGGGCGGCTGCAAAGACTGCCAAGGCGGCGGGAAGGGGGGCGGCGGCGGACAACAAGCGGCGCAAATCCTCATGGGCATTGCGGCCATCATGGCGTCCATCGCGCCTATGATTGTCGCCGGCATCCAGGCCGACGCGGAAAAAGAAATCGCGGCCACCCAAGCCAAGGCCCAAATCGAGATGACCAATATCTCGGCCAATACTTCCAAGTTTATATCGAACCAAAACACAGAGGTCACTTTACAACAGACCGCGGCCGCCGAGCGCATCAACCGTTTGAACCAAGACGGCGTCAGCCAGCGCCTCGACATGCAGCTCGCCGAGCTCCGCAATGCGCGGGAAGACGCCGGTCAGCGCGAGAAAGATCGTTTGGCCGAGGAACAACGCTTGAACGGCCAGCGCATCGCGCTCGCGCAGAAGCAAGCCGACGATAACTTGAAGCTCGCGCGCCAAAGCTTGAATGCGCAGCTGACCCAAGCCGGTTTGACCTCCGGTTTCGGCAACTCCAGAAATTCCGGCAACGGCCTGACCTCGACGACTCTTGCCGGCAACGTCGGCACGACCGCGACGAAGGGCACGACTTCTTCGGCGAGCACGGCGACGGCCAGCACGAGCCGCGTCGGCGTAAAGGAAAGTAGGATTTCCTCTGCTTCGTCTTCCTCTTCGTCTTCTTCGGGTCTCGGCGTTTCGCTCGGCGATTCGGCTTCCGTCGCTTCGAGCGGCTCTAGCTCAGGCGGCGGCGCGGGAATCACCATCGCCGATCGCATCCACGGCGGCTCCTCGTCGAACCGCGCGGCGTTGCCTGCGGCGGACGGCCGGTCTCGGCTTTTGACCT
This sequence comes from Pseudomonadota bacterium, assembly GCA_043767805.1. GTDB lineage: Bacteria > Bdellovibrionota > FAC87 > UBA2466 > UBA2466 > CAZZHG01. Next base: position 6,489 of record JAYUGC010000108.1, read on the forward strand.
CGGCTTCGGGTGGTGTTCCTTCAGCGCCTGGCGCGAGCGCTTCCTCATCGGTTTCCTCGGGCTCGGCTTTGGCCGCGGCTAACGTCGTGCACGGCCCTGCTTCTTCCACGGCCGCCACGCGCGCCATCACGCCGGGCAAGCCTTTGGTCGCCTCGTCGAACGATGCGCGGGCTCTATCGGCTTTACTCAATGGCTCCGCTCACCGCGCGGTACGCGGTTCCTCGAACGGCCAGCGCGTCGCGATTACGAGCAGCGACGCCAATATGCTGCTACCCGGTTCCACGAACTCTGATTTGACCAGCTTTACCGAACAGGCCCAAACCGCCGACAGCACGAGCTTCGCGGCGACGAGACGCCCCAAGGTTTATCAAGATTCCTCACCGGGTCCCGAGGACCTGGTGGTGCGCACGGTGGCGAGTCCCAGCGGCGTGCACAATCCGCCCATCGCGGGCGCGAGCGGTCATGGAGGCTCCCGAGCCATCACAGACTAAAAGGAAAAAAGCTGCTTCGGGGGGTGGTCGTAAAGACCATACGAGTTGGGGGAAGGGACCGGGGGGTACCTTCCCCCTCTCATTTGTGGTCTCGTCGGCTTCGACGGGTAATCTAATTTCTCATACTAGATCTAGATCTCATGCTGTCCCCTCGGGGGAAGAATGAGTTCTAGATCGAGAATTAGAATGAGCTGTCCGCGGTTTGAGCAGTCTCCCGCCTTTAAGATCGTATACTTACGGTATTCGCCTTCGGCGTCCCTCGATTCGTCGACACTTTCGCCTTCGGCGTCTCCATAAAAACTCCTAATTCTCAATAGTTACCATCGCTATCTTGGCTTGGGTCCTGCAATTACAAGGCTTTGTATTCAGCTTGTGTACGCGCTTGGTGGGAAAACTATGAAGAACCTTTTGGCGATTATTCTCCTCCTTTCCTCCTTCTCCGCTTTTGCGGAGAATCGGGGTGTGGCCGCGGTTTTGGGGCTTAAGGACTCGTCGGTCGCGGATGCGGTCGAAAGCGGAGCCGGGGAGGCCTGGAATAAGTTTGAGAAAGAGAACGATGCGACTCTCCGTAAGATGAATGAGGAGAAGTCGGTGTTTCTTCGCAATGCGCCCCACCGGGAGAGCGCGCCCGAAGCGCCGGCCAAAGTCGAAGTGGCGCGGGAACGGGGTGGCGTGCAAGCGCAGCTTCGCCGTACTGAAGTCGAGAAGGAAAGAAACCTCGCCCTTCAGCAGCTCGAGTTTCGCCGTAACGTCGAAGACGCCATGAAGCGCATTCTTTCTTTCAGCCCTTCGATTCGCCCCGGCGCGGAACGCGCCGAAGTGCCGCGGGCCGTGGACGCGATGCCTGAATCGCAGATTCAAGGTGTGGAGGTCGCTCCCGCGTCTCCGAGAGATCGTCTTTTACAATCCGCCGCGAATCGCCCGAGTCCTTTTCGCGGTGTAAGCCATCCGAGCGAAGAGTGGCAAGGAGCCCCGTCTCGTTCCGAAGAGAGCGTCTCCGATCCGCGGGATAGTTCGCCGGAACGGTTCCAAGCTTCTCCCGACGATGACGAAGGCAAGCCCGTCCGGGTGAGCGCCACGGGCGACAGCGACGGCGCGGATTTTCCCGTCATCAACATGCGCCAGGGCAGCCGCAAGGCGGCGCCGGCCATCACTAAAATTTCCGGCGTGGGCAAAGGGCCCGAAGGCACTTCGAGTTATTTGAAAGCCCTCCCGGGACTTCAGTCGAATCCGCAAAACCACAGCGGCTTCTAATTCACGACAGGCAAGAGCGTCTCATAGACGTCGGCGTATTGATTGGCGAGAGAGAAAGGATCGAAAGTGCCTTTCGCGGCGAGCTCCGCGCGCGCAGCTTCCGTTCTCGCTTTGAGCGTCTCAATCGGCGGGGAATCCACCAAGAAACGATTTAGGTTCAGATTGGAATCGGGAAGAAGCTCGCCGAGGGCCGCGTGCTTTTCGTCGAATACCGACGGCACTCGCCAGTAAACCGATTCCAGAAACAGCGTGCCCCAATCGAACGGGCTCGCGTCGAGATAAAAACAAATGCTCGCGCTCTCTAGCCATTTTAGCCACGCCGTCGGCGTGAAGCTCTCGCGAGAATCGAGCGCCAAGGACTTCACTCTCAAGTTCGGATAGCGGGAGCTCAAGATCCCTTCGAGCCGGCGGTTCACCCGCGTTCCCCAGAGAAGCAGCGCGAGCCCCTTTTCATTTGCCACCGCGGGACCGGGACTGAAATGGACGTACCGGCGTACGGTAGGCTTCAACGTATTGATTTGGCTTGGAGGGACATGGAACCGGCTTTTCAAAAGGTCCGCGTCTTTCGCGCTCGGCACCACGTACTTGTGATTCACGCCGACCGGAATCGAGCCGGGCAGTCCCGACCGAGACCCGATGAGCGTATTGATGGTCTGCAATTCCAAGTTGGGGCGAAGGCTTCCCGGAGAGCGAAAGCGGTGAAACGCGCTAAGCTGAGCCTTCTTCGCGAACTGGGTTTCCCAAAGCCAGTAAAACGGAGAGCGTCCGATGCGACGGCGGGTATTAAAGCGCCGAAGCTGGCCAGAAAAAACCTGATTGGGATGGCTCACCAAAACCGTGCGCTGCTTTTCCACCCATTCGCCGGGTCCTTTGGCTTCCCCTTGAGAGGCCACGAGCTGGTCGATGAGCTCCTGCGCTAGCATGCCGCGGGCGGGAAAGTCGGCGGCCGCGCGGCCGTCGATACACAGGCGAGGGGTATGAGGCATGGCCCGTTCTAACATCAGCTTCGACGCCATTTCAACCGCGCCCCTGGAACGGCCTTTGCTAAATCGGGGACCATGCTAAAAGCCGTTTTACTCGGGATTTCCCTCGCCCTCATCGCCTTCTTCGGCGCGCAAAGGGCGTGGCGAAGATGGCTCGATCCCAGCCTGAGAATCACCTTTTTCGACGTGGGCCAAGGGGACTCGGCGCTACTCGAATGGCCGGGCGGGGAAACCTGGCTAATCGATGCGGGCGGCGGCCAGCCCGGGCGGGATCTCGGAGCGCGGGTCCTCTTTCCGGAGCTGACCCGTAAGGGAGTGCTCACGCTGGATGCCGGCATTTTAAGTCACCCCGATCAAGATCACGGGCTGGGGTTTGAAAGCTTGTTCTCGGACCTTTCGGTCGGAACGTTTCGTTTCAACCGCAAGTTCTTGGGCGAACCTGGTCTGATGCATCGGCTGAGATGGCTCGCTCTGACCAAAGGGATTTCGCTGGATCCAGTCGAGTGGGAGCGCCGGGAAGGTTTCGCCGACTTTTTAGCTTTGGGCGAGGGCAGCGGAAAAAACGATCGCACGCTCGCCGTGAGCGTGTTCTTTGGAGGATGCCGCATCCTGTTCACCGGCGACATGGAAAAGGACGGCGAGGCCGAGCTCATTCGCCGCTGGCCGCGTTTACGCGCGGACTTGCTTAAAGTGCCGCATCACGGCAGTCACACTTCCTCGACGCCGGCTTTCCTCGAAGCGCTGCGGCCTAAGTGGGCGGTGATTTCGGTGGGGAAGAGCAATACTTACGGCCACCCTCGGCCGCGAGTGCTTGAGCGCTACCGCGCGAGACACGTTTCCGTGCTTCGAACCGACTTTCACGGCTACGTGAGCTTTCGCATCCTTCCCACGGGAGAAATCTCCTGCGAGAGCGCGCTAGGCAATTGCGGAGAAGCTCGTTGTCAGGCGACCGCCAACTGACGGCGCCGCAGCCCTTGGATGGTATCTCTGAGCTCGGCGGCTTTTTCGAAATCGAGATCCTTTGCCGCTTTCTTCATGAGCGTTTCGAGCCTCGAGATCTCCTTCGGCAAGAGTTTCGTGCTGATCTCGGGCTTCGTCTTGTCCGCCTTCACGTCGAAGTAGTCCATCGCCTCTGGCGCGTACATCGACTCTTGAATGTTCTTCACCACGCTCGTGGGCGTAATGCCATGAGCCGTGTTGTAGTCCTCCTGGATCTTACGGCGGCGGATGGTCTCGCTGATGGCAAAAGCCATCGATGGTGTTTCCTTGTCGGCGTAGAGAAGGACGGTGCCTTCCAAGTTTCTCGCCGCTCGGCCGATGGTTTGGATGAGAGACGTTTGGCTTCTCAAGAAACCTTCCTTATCGGCGTCCAAAATGCCGACGAGCGAGCACTCTGGAATGTCCAGGCCTTCTCGGAGCAGGTTGATGCCGACGAGCACGTCGAACTCGCCCAGCCGAAGCTGGCGCAGGATTTCCACGCGCTCGATGGTATCGATATCGGAGTGTAGGTATTGCACTTTCAGCCCGAGCTTTTGGTAATACTCGGTCAAATCTTCCGCCATGCGTTTCGTGAGAGTCGTCACCAGCGTGCGCTGGCCTTTTTCGACGCGTTTTCGGATCTCGCCGTACAAATCGTCGACGGCTCCGCGCGCGGACTTCACGATGATGGTCGGATCGGTCAGGCCCGTGGGACGGATGATCTGCTCGATCACTTTGCCACGCACCTTTGCCATCTCGTACTTTCCGGGAGTCGCCGAGACGTAAACGACCTGGTTCATGAGCGTCTCGAACTCCGAAAAATTCAGCGGCCGGTTGTCCAGAGCCGAAGGCAGCCGGAAGCCGTGCTCCACCAAAGTCATTTTGCGCGAGCGATCGCCGCGGTACATGCCGCCCACTTGAGGGACGGTGACGTGGCTCTCGTCGATGAACATCAAAAAGTCGGGCGGGAAGTACTCGATTAAAGTCGGCGGCGGCGCCCCTGGGCCACGGCCGGTGAGATGGCGGCTATAGTTCTCGATGCCGTTGCAGTAGCCCATCTCTTCGAGCATCTCGATGTCGTAGTAGGTGCGACTCTCCAAGCGCTGCGCCTCGACCAGCTTATTGAGCTGTTTCATCTCATTGAGGCGCACGCCGAGCTCGTTTTGAATGGACTTGATCGCGCGCTTCAGCTGATCCTTTTCGGTGACGTAGTGACTTCCGGGAAAGATCTGCAGATTGATGACGTCTTCCACCACGGTTCCCGTGAGGGGATCGATTTTCGAAATCTTTTCGACTTCGTCGCCCCAGAACTGAATGCGGTAGGCGTGGGTTTCTTCGTAAGCGGGAAAAATCTCGATGACGTCGCCTCGCACGCGGAAAGTGCCGCGATGAAAATCCACGTCGTTGCGCTCGTACTGGATTTCCACGAGATGCATCAAAAGATTGTCGCGCCGGTACTCTTGGCCGGGAGCCAGCTCGATGAGCATTTCGCGGTAGAGCTCGGGAGATCCGAGACCGTAAATGCAAGACACGCTCGCGACAATGATGACGTCTCGCCGGGAGAGCAGGCTCCGCGTGGCGGAATGCCTCAGCTGATCGATCTGGTCGTTAATGGCGGAATCCTTCTCGATGAAGGTATCGCTCGACGGGATATAAGCTTCGGGCTGGTAGTAGTCGTAGTAGCTGACGAAATACTCCACCGCGTTGTGAGGGAAGAGACTCTTGAACTCGGCATAGAGCTGCGCGGCCAAGGTCTTATTCGGCGCGAGAATCAACGACGGCTTTTGAAGGCGCTGGATGGTGTGAGCCACCGTGAAGGTCTTTCCGCTTCCGGTGACGCCAAGCAGAACCTGTTCCTTCTCCCCAGCCTGCAAGCCAGCCGTGAGCTTATCGATGGCTTGGGGCTGGTCTCCTCTGGGCTCGAACTCGCTGACGAGTTGGAATTGCGGCATGGACCGAGTATACCCGCCCCCATGGACCTGACAAATTTGTCCCTCGCTCCCTTGAACGGGCTGACCGTTGCGGTTCTTGGTTATGGGAATCAGGGGCGCGCTCATGCTCTCAATCTCCGGGATTCGCGGGTCAAAGTGGTCATCGGAGCGCGGGAAGGCAAGGGAGCTCAAGCGGCTAAAAAGGACGGGTTTTCGCCCCTGTCTCCTTTAGAGGCCGTGCGCGCGGCCGAAGTCGTAGTGTTTCTCTTTCCGGACCAGATTATTCCCTCGGTCTATGGGGAGGTGACCGCGGAGCTCAAAGCCGGGAGAAAGACGGTGGGCTTCGCCCACGGTTTTGCCCTGCATTTTGGTTATCTGCCGATCCTTCCGGAATGCCGCTACTTTCTGGTGGGGCCGAAAGGGGCAGGGGCCGTTTTGCGGGACCGGTTCGAGAAAGGCGAAAGCCTGCCCGGCGTATTCGCTTTGGGCCCGAACGCCGATGCCTCGACGCGCGCTCTCGCCACGGCTTACGCGAAGGGAATTGGCGTCGCCGGCTCCTATCTGCTCGAGACTACGTTTGCGGAGGAGACCGAGTGCGATCTTTTCGGCGAGCAGGTGGTACTTTGCGGCGGTCTCATGGAGCTCATGCGCCAGGCCTCCGATACTTTAATCCGGCACGGGCACAACCCGGAGATGGCGTTCTTCGAGACTTGTTACGAGGTAAAGACCATCATCGATCTTTGGCTGAAGCATGGGCCGAAAGGCATGGGGGAGGCGATCTCTCCCACGGCTTATTTCGGCGGCAAGACCCGAGGTGCCCGTCTCGTCGACGAGCGTGTGACGGCCGAGCTCGACGTCATCTTCCAGGAAATCCGCAGCGGGGCCTTTGCCCGCGAGTGGATGGAGGAAGTCGCGAAAGGGGCGCCCCGCCTCGCCCAGTGGCACTCGGAGGACGCGAAAAGCGCCTTGGAAAAAGTGCACGCCAAGGTAAAACCCCATCTCACCTGAGCGAATCCGAACGAATTCGTTCGATTCATGTCAGTATTTCCCCGCCCCGGCCTTTGCTATCAAGGACTCCATAAGGAGTTCACATGAAATCTATCTCTAAGTTAATCGTAGTTTCCCTCTTCACTTTGCTCGGCACCGCGCACGGCGCCCAGACCACGCTCCGCTGCCAGAGCGCGCAAAAAGCGCTGAACGCGGTTCGTTCGGTGACCATTCAGCAACAAACCGGAGATTTGTTCGGCCGCGTCGGTACGGGCGTCGCCGCCGTCCAGGTCGTGGTAAACGGCACGCTTCGGCTCCACCGCATCCCGGTGAGCAGTTATTACTCCAAAGGATTTTTCATCAACATTTTCCCGAGCGGGAATGCCGCTCGCACGGCGTTCTATCTCCACGGCAACGACCGCAGTCCGGACCTCATCACCGGCGAGATCGGCTACGGTTCTCTGCACTTTCCCGTCAATTGCCGCTTCCTAAATTAGCGCCTAAGAGGTCACGGGACACGGGTCCCGGGTCCGATGAAGTCTATTAGATCTAGTCCTCCCGCACGCGTCGTTAACGGCGGGTCCGAGAGGTGTGGATCAAGAAGTCTTCCTCGTACCCGGAACCCGTGACTTCCCCGGTCGAAGCGCGAAACGAAGAGGTTGAGGCGCGGGCCAGCTTTAGGTTGGCGTGCTTCCTCAACCCAGCTAAATTCCCACGGATGTCTGAGAAGCACATTGCTTGGTTTTGGGTCGCTATCGCCTTTTTGGTGGCCTCGACCCGTGCTTTTGAGAACGGCCTTTCTCTCGACCCCGCTCTTTTTTCGGCGATTGCGAGAAACTTCAGCCGCGACGGCATCTGGTGGAGCCAAAAAGCGAGCGAAACACTTTTTCCTCAGTACTACGAGCATCCCTTTCTTCCGCTTTGGCTGCAGGGAATTCTCTTCAGGGTTTTTGGCGCGAACGACACGACCTCTCGGTACTTGGGTCTCATCGCCGGCCCAGGCTCTTTCTACTTTCTCTATAAGATCGGAGAGCGGATCTGCGATAAGCGCTTTGCCTCCCTGCTTTGTTTTCTATGTTTGCTCTCGGCGCATTTCATCGGCCGCATGGGGACTTTCTATACCGAGATCTCGCTCACCTTCTTCATGCTGGGCGCGCTTCACTTCTTCCTGCGATCCTTGGATGAGAAGCCGCTTCGGTGGGGAGCTTGGTCCGGAGTGTGTCTGGGTCTCGCCGTCTGGTGCAAGGGGCTTGCCGTGGCTCCCCTGGTCGCGACCTTCGTCGTTCTCGCCGTTTATCGTCAGCGTCTAGGAGTCTTTCGCTCGCCGGCCTTGTGGCTTTCTCTCGGCATCGGCGCTTTGTTCACCGGTGGGTTCTGCGGTTTGCAAAATGCGTTCGGCTCCTATCCCTATTGCTCTCGCTATCTGGAAGGCGCTCTTTTAAAAAAGGTAATGGGCCCGGGAGCCGCGGTGGGCGCTCCCCGGTTTTGGATCGTATTTTTCTCGACGCATTCGCTGCATTGTTTTCTCGCCTTCGCCGGCATCGTGGCGGGCTTTCGCCGCAAGGTGCCCGCTTGGCCCATGGTAGTGGGAGTCGTGGCGTCGGCACTTTTTTTGGCCGCCGGCTCCACCTTGGGAAAAACCCATTACCATTATTACTACCCGATCTATCCGATGGTGAACTTGCTCTCCGCTTGTTTTCTCTATTCCGTCGCCGTGAAAGAAGGGTGGGCCTGTCAGTGGCATAAAGGGGCGGCCGGGTTTGCCTTGAGCTACATGGTGCTCTGGCAACTTTTGCCGTTTCACATGCGACGGCCTATTCAGTCCGACTGGCCGCAGCTCGCCGGGGTGGTGAAAGCGTTGAAGGCGAAAAAGGTCGACCATATCGAAGCGGTCGGGATTGCCTACATCGATTGGATCTACCGGGAGATGGCGCTCTGGTATTGGGACGTCGACACGATCACGGAGCAGGACATCGACCAGGTGAACGGACCGCTCGTCATCGCACCGATTTCTTTGAGCGGCGCGGAAGCGAAGCTTCTGGGGCGCGGCTATCTCAAGTGCGCCTCCTCTCCTCAATACGATCTCTTCGTGAGGGAGGCCGAGCTTGCCGAAATCTGCCGGCGAGCGCCTCTCGATCCGGCCCTCGTTCGTTAGTCTTTGTCTTCCGGAAGGTTTTTGGCGCGCCAGTCGCGGATGCCGCCGTCCATGGAGAGGACGTTCGTGTAACCCATCTGCTGAAGCGCGTCCGCGGCCAAGGCCGAGCGGAAGCCGCCGCCACAGTACAAAATAATTTCGGCGGCTTTATCCGGAATGATCGACTCGATGTCGCGCTCGATGACGCCTTTGCCGATGTGAAGGGATCCCTTCGCACGCCCTTGCTTCCACTCATCGTCCTCGCGGGTATCGACGAAGTGAAACTTATCGCCTTTGGAGAGACGTTTCCAAACCTCGTCGACGTTGGTCTCGCGCACGCGGGCTTTGGCCGTCTCCACCATTTTCATGAAACCGGGAGAATGAGACATTTTACTTCCTCCAAAATTGGAGAAAGTTAAGCACGTGCCGCGGAGCGAAGCAACCACGCGCATTGACCCCTCAACTCCCTAAGGGTAAGTCGGATCAGGGGGATCGAACTCATCATGGACGAAATCAGCCGCCGAGAGCTCTTGAGACTAGCGAGTGCCTCGCTTGCGACCCTGGCGTTTGGGGGATGTGCTTCCCAAATCGTTCGTCAGAGGGACGGGGCAAGCGCCGCCGACCCTTTCGCCGCGTTCTCGCCCATTCAAAGAGATCTCGGTGACGTCGTTCCCCGGGAATTTTCAGGCGATTATCGGCCTGAGCTCGTCCATAAGATGCTCTGGGACAAAGCCTCCTATCTTAAAGAGCAGTTCGGCGGCGTTTGGCCGAAGGCCACGGAATCGACTGAAGTCGCGATCGTTGGCGGCGGGATGAGTGGCCTGCTCAGCGCTTATCAGCTTCAAGATCTCAACCCCATCGTTTTAGAGCGTCACCCTCGTTTCGGAGGAAATTCCCGGGGGGAATCCTGGCGCGGCATCGACTACTCGCTGGCCACCGCTTATTTCACGGTTCCTGAAGCGGGCTCTCCCATCGATTCGCTTTTTAAGGACGTCGGGATCGACAAGATCCTCAGAGTTCGCGCTGTCAACGATCCCATCTTCATCGACGGCGTCCGCTATGACGATGTTTGGAACAAGGGCACGGTCCCCGAGTCTCGTGCCCAATTCAAGCAATTCGAAGGGCATCTTCAGGATGTCCTCGCCGGAAGAAACGGGCAAAAATACCCGGACATTCCCATCGTTGAGACTTCCGAACGGGCGCGTATCGCCGCCCTCGATAAAATGTCTTTCATGGAGTACTTGCAGAAGCTTTTCAAGGCTCCCCTGCACTCTCACGTGGAACGGGTTGTGGAGCATTATTTCTGGTCCGCCAGCGCGAGCTCGGCGTATGAGATCAGCGCCGCAGGCGCTTTGAATTTTTTCGCGGCGGACTTTGGCTCCATGGCGGTTACCCCCGGCGGCAACGGCGCCATCGCGGAAGCCGTGCTGAAAAAACTCCATGCGAAGCTTCCGGCGGGATCGCTCCGTCCCGGCTCGACGGTGATTAACGTCAAGACTGATGCCAAAGGTTCCACCGTCTATTACGTCGATTCCGCCGGAGCGCTCAAAGCCTTACACGCTCGTGCCGTGGTCATGTCCTGCCCCAAGTTCGTCGCGGCGAAGGTCATCGACGACTTTGAGCCCGCCCGTAAGAAAGCCATCGCGCGCCTGAAATACCGTAGCTACGTGCTGGCGAACGTCATGGTGGATAAGCCCATCAAGGACGACTTCTACGATCTCTTCTTTTTTACGAAGAATGAGATGAGCGAGAAAGACGTACCCAAAGCGGCGCTCCTGCAAAAAGCCACCGACGTGGTGTACGGCAGTTTCGCGAAAGTGGATCCGAACCGCACGGTGCTGACCTTGTTTCGAGGCTATCCCTACGACGATTCGAGGCCCGCGCTCTACCAGGAGTCGGCCTATCGGGAGCTCCGCGCCGATTTCGAAAGCCAGATTCTCAATCTCGTTTTCCCGATGCTCGGCATTCCGGCGAGCGCTCTAGTGGATTTACGGGTGACGCGCTGGGGGCATCCGCTTCCGGTGAATGCCAAAGGCCTCATCTCCGACGGCACCATCGATGCCATTCGCAAGCCCTTCAAGAAGCGCGTTTTCTTCGTCGAGCAAGACAACTGGATGTTACCTGCCTTCGAGACGACGTTCAGCGAAGCCGCTCATTGGGCCCCGCTGGTAAGAGCTAGCCTGAAGAGCTAGCCGAGCACTTTGTGGTAAGCGGCTACCGTCTTTTCCGCAGCTTCGTCCCAGGTGTACTTGCGCACGACGGCTCGGCCTTTTTGTAAAAGCTCCGCGCGCCGCGCGGGCTCGAGACAACGCTCCAGAGCGCGGTGAATGGAGCTCGGATCTCTCGGATCGAAATATTCTGCCCCGTCCTGGGAAACCTCGGGAATGGAACCGGTCTTCGCGGCGGCCACGGGAACGCCCGCGGCCATGGCTTCCAGGGGAGGAAGGCCCATGCCTTCGTAGAGCGAAGGATAAACGAAAATGTCCGCCGCCTTATATAAGCCTCGTAGCGTGGGCTCGTCAGGAAGGTCGATATGATGCGCTTTGACCCCTACCTTTTCCAGCATTTCCTTTTCTTCCCCTACGAGCGGCATACCCGCGGAAACGAAGGCGTAGTCGTTTCTTCCGGCGAACTTCGCGTAGGCCTCCGCCCAGCCGCGGAAGTTCTTATGCTGGGATCTCGCGCCTAGGTAGAGAAAAAAGTGTTCGGGCAGTTGGAGCTGGCGGCGAAAGGCTCTAGACGCTTCGGCGGTAGGTTCTTCGGCGAAGAAAGCCGCGTCTATCCCGAAGTAGACGACATCGACCTCAGACCGGGAAATTCCGTAGTAGTTGCAAAGGTCGTTTTTCGTCGTTTCAGAAATCGCCAAGATGCGGGCCGAGCGCCGGACGGTTCGCTCTTTCAGGCGAATCAGGTCCTCGTAATAGCCGGCTGAGAACTCTTTATTGAAGAGCTCGGGGATGGTGTCGAGGTAGACGGACACCATGGGTATCTCGGCATTGGGTGGAAGTGAGTAATAGTACGAGTGATAGAGGGTGGGCTCGCTGCTCGCGGTTTGTTTCAGGTAACGATATTTCGCGAAATGCTTCTTTTGCTGCCCCAGCCACGAGCGGAGTTTTCCATTGGGTAGCCATCGATGGGTTTTTTTTGCCGTCCCTCCGGAAGGCTTTTCCTCGAACGCGTTGGTGGGCGAGGGAATCAAATCGAGGTGGACGTCCGAGTAGCGAGAGAGTCGCGGCATCAACGCCTGAAAATAGCGGTAGGAGGACCCCCATTTCTCATACACTTCGCTGCCGTCCAGAATCACTCGCATCGGGAAGAGTATAACATAGGAATCATTAGCGATTTTCTACGCGGAGCGCTCCCCCGGAGAGGCCCAACGAATTTCGGGGCCCCCCATCGCTCGGCTTGCGAGCCTGAGCTCGGACCATTAGAGTCCTCCTCCAGCGGCCCCATAGTTAAATGGATATAACGGGGGATTCCTAATCCCCAATTACAGGTTCGATTCCTGTTGGGGCCATGTCTTTCGGTTACGGAAGTTCCTTCATTCCGCCCATGGCCTCGTCATAGGACTCGAGCAGAATTCCCATCCCGCGATAAGAAACCCAGACCAAACCGAGAGTGATCCCCGTGAAAACCACGGTGTAGATCCATTTGGTGCGACGCGGGTAATAAGGATTTTTCCACACCAAGGGCAGAACGAACGGACCCACCACGCAGAATCCGGCGATTAAGGCCCAGGTCGTTTGGTAAATTTTCGGTTTTGGCTTTTCTTCCACCTTCCCATTATACAGGCTATTGCGAGAAGGTTCGCTATCACTTGGTTCCTTATGTTTGGTAGGCGTTGTTTCCTTTTCCTGCTTTGTCTCTCGGCGCAGGCAAGCGCGCGCGAGTGCCGGTTTGAGAGCAATCCGCGCGTTCTTTTCGAGAAAGGCGCGAGCTCCACTCAAGGAAGCCAATTGTTGCAGGTTTGGGATGAACGAGACGATCCGGTCTTTTTATCCCGCCGGATGCCGCGGTCCACTTCGCTTACCGCCTTTTTGAAGTACGTGCGCTCTCGAGTGGCCGACGTGTCTCAGGCTTCTCTGCTAAGAAAATCCATTCAGAGCTTCCCTGACAACGCCGATCGAAGAAACGCCAGTCTCGTCTATCAACAAAGAAGGAAGTGGATTCGCCCGGCCGGTTGTCTCGAGGCGCTTCTCTTTTCCCGCCAGACCGAGCGCCTCGATATGGCGTCCCAGCCGACGGAGCTCACCGCTTTCGTCCTGAAAGCCAAGCGAGGCAGTCGAGTGCGCCTCTATTACTTCACCGTCAACCAACCCGGTATTGGCGGAATGGGAACCTTGATGACTCCCGTGGAAGCGGACTTGGCGTCGGGAAACTGGCGGCCTTGGATGAGCCTCCACAATCACAACTTCGATTTCGCAGGCGCTCGGCTCGGGGGCACCGTGGCTCCGAGCGCCGCCGACGCCCAGTTTTTTCAATCCGCCGCGTCGGATTTTGGGCTCGAGACAGCGTGGATCACCAACGGCTTCGACACGCTGAAACTCCGCCGCCGGGACTTTCGCCGCCTCTCCGCGCCGTCTCGAAAAAATTAGCCGGCTCCTCATCGGTTCTTTAAGAAGGGCTTATTGGCGGCGGGCGGAGTCGACCCGCGTGGAAGAGGGCGCCCTCGCTGGAGACGAAGACGCTGATCTTTCCTTTTCCAGCGCCGAAACCCGTGAGGATGTCGTGGCGAAGCTCGAGCCCGTGATCCGCGCGGTGCTTGCCACGAACCAAGTCGCCTGCAGATTCTGGAGTCTGAGACCGCGGATACTCTGCCTCTCATCGAAAACGGCGAACGTCCGGAGCACCGCGCTTACGCGCGCTCCGTCGGTATCGCGACCAGCGACTGGGCTTCTCGGGGCGAGCGGGGCAGGGTGTATCAGGTTCCGAAAGCCGCTTTTCATAAAGGAATGGAGCAGGCTTTGCGCCTGGGCGCCTACCTCGCGGAACGGGCGTCTCACTCGCAAGGCAAGCAATGGGAGCTCTATCAGCTAAAGACCGAGTTCGCGCTTTCTCTGTCAGGCTCGGTAGGTCTCGTCAATTTAGGTGGCACGGGCGCCGCGGAAATGACTTTTTCCAGGTAAGGAGCTTTCATGCAAACTCGCCTTTTGGCTTTGGCCTTTCTCTTGGCGTTACCGGCAGAAAGAGACCTCCAGCTACCAGCCCGTCGGGCCGGTGTGGTAGATCTCAAGGCGTGGGTGTTTGGTTCATTTTGGCTCGTTTCCTGGCCCTTGCGGCCATCGCCGCGCCGGCCGCGCTTCCCAAGAAAAATGCCTTCGAGGCATTAGATCGTTATCTCTTCTCGCCCACTTCCCATACGGACGGCGTCGTCGTCTGGAAGGGAAATCAAATTCTCCTTGAACGTTACGCCCACGGTTACGGCGAGAAGTCCCCGCATCTGGTTTGGTCCGTCACGAAAAGCGTCTCCAACGCGCTTATCGGCATGGCCGTTTTGGACGGCAAGATGCGGCTCACGGACTCGATCTGTCTTTACTTCCCGGACGTGAAGAGCGAAGCGTGTGAAGTTACTCTCGATCATCTGCTTCGCCATGCGAGCGGCTTTAGCTGGAAGGAAAGTTATGAAGGCGGAGGATCTCCCACGGAGTCCTCCGTGCTGGCCATGCTCTACGGCGAAGGCCGGGGAGACATGGGCGGCTTTCTCGCGCACCATCCTTTGGAAGCCAAGCCCGGCACGCTGTGGAAGTACTCGAGTGGCGGCGTGAACCTCGCGCTTTCCGCTTTGCAAAAGACACTCGGCGCGAAAGCGTTCGACGAGTTTCCCTGGCGCCGCCTTTTCGATCCTCTCAAGATGGAGCGAGTGACTTTCGAGCGCGACGGGAAGGGCGTCTTCGTGGGATCGTCCTACCTTTATATAACGCCCCGGGATCTCGTGAAGTTCGGCCAGCTCTTTCTTCAGGATGGAGTGTGGGAAGGTAAGCGCCTCTTGCCCAAGAACTGGGTGAAAGACTCGCTCACGCCGACCGAGGCTTTGAAGAACGAGCCCCCTCCCGGAGCCAAACGCCAATCGGCGGGCGCGAGCTGGTGGCTCAATATTCCCGTTCCCGAAGGCAAGGTCGACGCCGGGTGGCCCGGCTCTCCGCGAGACACGTTCGCGGCTTCCGGTCATTGGGGCCAGGTCTTGTTCGTCGTGCCCTCTAAAGGGGTCATCGCCGTTCGGGTGGGAGACGATCGCGGAGATACGTTTAGTGAATCGACTTTTCTGCAGCACGTGCTGGAGGCAATTCCGTGAGGCGCGCTTTCGCTGCTTGCCTAGCGCTCTTGTTCCTTACGGGAGCGGCTCGCACTTACGATAATTCGAAAATCACCATCGTGCTCTCTTTTTCCGCTAAGGCGTATTGCTCTTGTCGCTTCGTGAACGAGCTTCCCGAGGCGGATTGCCGCAAGTACACGGACGTCGGGCCCAAGGCGCCCGTCCCTCGTTTCAGCGTGAACGCTGGCGAGAAGGCGGTAACGGCGAGTTACTTTTTCTTTTTTCGCCAAACCGCGCGTTTCGAAGGTCCTCGCTTCGGTTGCCGGCTCGATCCGTGATCGGTTTCGTGCCAAGCACTCACCTCTTAAGTTGAATATCCGGTTTTTTCTCTTTCACAGTTTGGTCTGAATACCCAATTGTGTTTTTCGTAGCCGACATCGACACCCGATTCCTTCACAATCTCACAATCTTTCGGGGAATCGCTAATTTGCGCAAAGCGGCTTACGGCGGAAGTTTGAGTGTCTAAGAAAAAGCGGGTCTATGCACTCGAAAGCTCACCGCTTTTCTAATTGTGTCGGAGGCAGCGAAAAAAAGTTCGCCACCTGACAAGGGTTTCCACACCCGACTGTATTCTAGGCGAATTCGGGCGCTTCTCTCGTCGAATCCGGCGTTTATCATTCTTCACAATTTCCGGTCCACCCGTTGCACTAACCCCTCTCGACCATAACGACGAAACATATCTCGAGGGGCCCACCGGCCTTTTCAGTCCTTTTTCAAAAAACTCTGAGGGGGGTTTTCGAAGATGCTTATGCGGTACGTATGCGGAAATGCGCGCTTTGGCGCGCTTTTATTGATCTCGTTGCTCGCGATGGGTTGTCAGAAGGATCGCTATAGCGGTGACCTTCCGTCTCCTAGCCGTGACCTCGCCTCCACCATCTCCGATTCGGAGTATCCGGCGGTCGTGCTCGTCGTCGCTCCTTTGGGCGCGGGCATCTGCACTGGAACTTTCATCTCCGAAAAAGCCGTGCTCACCGCCTCTCATTGCGTGAGCGATCCCGGCACCTACACCGTCCGCTCTTCCTTCGGCACCTTCACGACCGCCACGAAACGCGCGCTGGGCGCGGGCGTGGTGGACGACCCGAACGACATCGCGCTCCTCGTCTTCGACCGCGCGGTGGCGAGCCGGGAAAAGGGCCAAGTGTACGATCTTCACGACAGCGTCCGCCAAGGCGACGTGCTTCGCCTGGTCGGTTACGGCTGTAACGACATCAACACTCGCCGCGGCAGTGGCGTGAAACGCACCGGCACGAACGCGGTGGCCGAAGTGGATGACTACATCAACTTCCTGACCCCGACCTCTTCGTCGACCAGCGGCTCGCGCGGCATCTTCGGACCTTCGAATCGCGCGGCTTCCTGCTTCGGCGACTCGGGCGGCCCGGCGGCGGTCGAAGTGAACGGCACCTTGGAAGTCGTCGGCGTGACCCACGCTGGTGGCGCCGAAGGTTCCAACCAAGTTTCCCAGTACGCGAACGTGGCCACCCAGAGCGAGAACCGCAGCTTCCTGAGAAGCATGAACAGCGATTTCGGTCTCGACATTCGGGGAATCTAGTCGGGTTTGAAAGGGAATCGGACCGGCCCTCGGAAGTTGCTACCGGGGCGGTCCAAAGGCTTGGCTCGAAAGTACTTGGCGGTAAAGGCACCCCTCACCTGGACCGCGAATGCTTTCAGCCAATATGGCACGAGCCAAATGCTGAGCACCGACAATAGGTCAGGTGGAGAAAAGGGAGCACCCCTCACTTCCTCTCTCCACCTGGCCGTCGGGCTCAAGCGGGCCGGAATCCGAGCCCTTCGTCGCCTCCCCGGTCTCCACTCTCTGCCACTCGTGCCTCAAACTCGCTGGCCCTCTCTTTGCTAATCGTCTCTCTCGTGCCTCTCTTCATTCTGCTCGTTCTATCTAGTGCCTTGGCCCACGCCGAAGTTCTCTCCGTCGGGGGAAGCCTGATGCTGGATGTTCCGGGTCTCGTTCGCGCCGCGGTCGCGGACGGAAAAATCGCGCGCGTGAGAGCCGTGCCCCCTCGGCAGCTCTTCGTCACGGGTCTCACTGCTGGCCGCACGCGGGTGACCGCTTGGGACGGGGCGGGGAAAGCCCATGACTTCGACCTGGAAGTCTTGCCCTCGAAACTTTTCCGGGCGTCGTTTGGAGACGGCCCGGTTCCCGTGGTCAAAGTGGACTTGGAGTTTTTGGAAGTGGATTTGGCCTCGGGCTCTCGGGTCGGTCTCAAGTGGCCGGACGTGGTTGAGGGCGCCCTATCGGGTAGCGCGCGAGGAGATGCCGCGACGGTCGCGGGTTCTTACGCGGCGACGGTCACTTCCGGAAAGGCAGTGCTTGAAGCTCTGGTTACCGAGGGCAAAGCGCGGATTCTCTCGCGGCCTCGGCTCTTCGTGCGGCTGGGGGAAGCCGTCGAGTTTCATTCGGGCGGAGAATTTCCCGTGCCCACCGCTTCGGAGCGCGACGGCCATCTCTATCCCAAGATCGAATGGAAGACGTTCGGCCTTTCCACCAAGGTAAAGCCCGAGAGCGGGGACGGCATTCATTTGAGCTCGGACGTGCAAGTGGAAATCAGCGAGACCGACGCGAGCCTCTCGGTCAATGGCGTGCCTTCTCTCAATCGACGTAGGCTCACCACCAAGATGGAGTCTTTGGACAGCGAGACGGTGCTGCTCTCCGGTCTCATTCGCCGGGTCGTCACCAAAACGAAAGAGGGCGTGCCGCTACTCTCTTCTATCCCGTTACTCGGCCTTCTCTTTTCAAAAACCGTGGACTCCGAAACCGATTCGGAGATCGTCATCGCCCTGACTCTTTCTTTTCGGACTCGCGACGATCACCAGCGCGAAGTGATCGGAGCGCGAGAGCGCTTGGAGCCTTTGCCGTGAACGAGTGGGAAACTTTGCTTCTCGGGGAAGCGAAAGGCCTGGTCCCCTGGTTTTCCGATCCGCGGGTTACGGATGTTTTCGTTAACGGCACGGCTTCGCTTTATGTTGAGCGGGGAGAGGGTTTGGAGAGTCACCCCACGCTCCTTTCGGAAGCAGGCTTACGAGATTTCGTGGAACGTCTGGTGCTTCCTCTCGGGCGTCGCGTGGACGCCGCGCAACCTTTCTTGGATGGCCGGGTGGGAGAGCTCGGCCGCTTCCATGCGATCTTTCCTCCGGCCGTGCGCGGAGCGCCTCATCTGAGCTTTCGCATTTTTCGCCGTGGTGAAAAGGCTCCGCTCGAAAGCTTTGGGCCGACTTCCTTTATAGAAGAGGGGCTCGCTGCGGGGCAGAACTGGATTCTTTGCGGCGCGACTGGCACCGGAAAGACGACGCTCCTCTGCCGGCTGCTCGAGCGAGCCGCTCCGGAGGAGCGCATTCTCATCGTGGAAGAGAGCCGCGAGATTCAGCTCGATCACCCGCACGCCGTAACTTTAGAAGGCCGGCCCATGGGACCGGAAGGGGTCGGAGAAATTTCGCTCCGCGCGCTCCTTCGCCAAGCGCTCCGCATGGGACCGGATCGGTTGGTGCTGGGGGAATGCCGGGGCGAGGAGGCTTTCGACTTGGTTCAGGCCATGAACACCGGTCACCGCCGTTCGCTGAGCACGCTTCACGCCAATTCCTGCCGAGACGCCCTTCGACGGTTGGAAAGTCTGGTTCTGCTCGGTAGCCGAGGGGCAACTCTGCCCGCCGTTCGGGAGTGGGTGGCCGGCGCGGTTCAGGGCGTCGCCTTTCTAGAACGCCGCGGAGGGGTCCGCCGCATCACGGAAGTGCTTGAAGTGCGGGGTTTGGAAGGGGAAGTCTATAGAATCACTCCCAAATACAAAGAAGCAGAGGCTTTACCGCGTAGGTGACATCCCCTCTTGCGTCAGAAAACAAAGTATGCGAATTTACGGCACCTATTTAGGAGTTAGTCATGAAGGCCGGAATTCACCCCGAGTATACTGAAACGAACATCCGCTGCGCTTGCGGCAACGAGTTCACCACCCGTGCGACCGTAAAGAACATCCGGGTTGAAATTTGCTCTAACTGCCACCCTCTCTATACGGGCAAGCAGAAGCTTGTGGACGCCGAAGGTCGTGTCGAGCGCTTCCGCAAGAAGTACGGCGAAAAGCGCAAATACTAAGCGTTTTTTTTCCCATGTTTCAAAAACTGGATGAAGTCGAAGCTCACTTCAATTCCATTGAAGCGCGCCTTAGCTCGCCCGAGATGGCGGGCGATACCGACCTATTGCAAAGGCTTTCCAAAGAGCACAGCGATTTAGTGCCGTTGGTCTCGCTTTACCGTGAGTACCGGATGGCGAAGAACGCCTTCGTCGAGAATCAGGAATTGCTGAAGGGCAATGACGCCGAGATGCGCGAGCTCGCGCTCGAAGAGAACCGCGAGCTGGAGCCGAAGCTGCAAGAGATCGAGAAGCGCCTGCAGATCTTGCTGCTGCCCACCGATCCCAATGACGACAAGAACATCTTGCTCGAAATCCGCGCGGGAGCGGGCGGAGATGAGGCCGCGCTTTTCGTGGGCGAGCTCTTTCGCATGTACACGAAGTACTCGGAGCGCCGCCGCTGGGCCATCGACATGATGAGCGCGAGCGACAGCGAAGCGGGCGGTTTCAAAGAAATCATCTGCATGGTGCGCGGCGAGAAGGTGTTCTCGCTTTTGAAATTCGAGAGCGGCGTGCACCGCGTGCAGCGCGTCCCGAAAACGGAAACTCAAGGCCGCATTCATACCAGCACGGCGACCGTCGCCGTTTTGCCGGAAGCCGAAGAGCTCGAGTGCACGATCAATCCGAACGATTTGAAGATCGACGTCTACCGCAGCTCGGGCGCCGGCGGACAGAGCGTAAATACCACCGACTCCGCGGTGCGCATGACTCACTTGCCGACGGGACTCGTGGTTGCCTGTCAGGACGAGCGCTCGCAGCTCAAAAATAAGTTCAAAGCTCTGAAGATTCTCCAAACGCGCCTCAAAGATTTGAAGCAGCGCGAGCAGGACGAGAAAATGGCGGCCGACCGCAAAGGCCAAGTGGGAACGGGCGATCGCAGCGAAAAGATCCGCACCTACAATTTTCCGCAAGGCCGCGTGACCGATCACCGCATCGGCGTGACTATTTTTCAGATCGACGCCTACATGAACGGCGACATCGACGAGATGATTTCGAAGACCTCCGCTCACTTTCAGGCGGAAGCGCTCAAATCCAATGAAAATACGTGAGCTTATCTTCCAGGGACGGGACCGCCTCACGGTGGCTCACGTTCAGTGCGCCGATCCGCTCTCGCACATGAAACAGATCGTGGAGCACTGCTTAGGGATCGATACCTCCGGCCTTTACGTGGCCTGGGAGAACGAGATGGCGGCGGATAAAGTAAAAGCCGTGGAAGCTTTCTTGGAGCGGCGCATGAAGGGTGAGCCCTTTCAGTACATCGCGGGGTGCGAGTATTTTTGGAAGAGCCGATTTAGCGTTGGGCCCGGTGTGCTCATTCCCCGCCGCGAGACGGAGTGGGTGGTCGAAGCCCTGTTAGAGCTCGAGCCCAGACAAAAGGCGCGCTTCAGTGAGCTTGGGGCCGGATCGGGAAATATCGGTTTGTCGCTGCTGCTCGATCGCCCGCAATGGGAATGGTTCGGGTACGAGCTCAATCCCGAGACGATTCCCTATTTAGAAGCGAACCGAAAGTCACTTTTGGCTCCAGGATCCGTCTATCACATCGAGTCCGGGGACTTTTTCCAGAAGGCCGGGGCGGACGCGCCTTTTGATTGGATTGTTTCCAATGCGCCCTATGTTACGAGCGGAGAGATGCCGGGACTCGCTAAAGAGATTCACCATGAACCAGCCATGGCTTTGGACGGTGGGCAAGACGGGCTCGACGTCATCCGCAAGCTCGTCCAGTCGGCGGCTAAGTGGTTGAGACCGGGCGGAGGTATCGTCGGCGAAATGTCCGGCGAGCAGGGCCCCGCGGTGCAGAAACTTTTGAAGGATTTCGGATTCGAGCAAAGTCGGGTAATACGGGACTATTCCGGGCACGATAGAGTTTTCGTCGGGCGTTGGGGGGGGAAGTAATGGACGCATTAGTCATTCGAGGGCCCGCGAAGCTGAGCGGCACGGTCCAAGTGAGCGGGTCGAAAAACACCGCGCTTCCCTTTCTCTTTGCCTCGCTTCTCTTCGACGAAGAAATCAAGTTTGAGAACGTGCCTCGGCTCTGGGACATCGAGACCACGCTGAGCATTCTGGGGCTCATGGGATGCGAGACGAACTGGAATAAAGAGGAGAACACGGTCTCCATCCTCCCGAAAATATCGGACCCGCTCGCGCCCTACGAATGGGTCCGCCGCATGCGCGCGGGAATTCTTGCCTTGGGCCCGCTCGTTGGAAAAAGCGGCAGGGCGAGGGTGAGTCTTCCTGGCGGTTGCGCCATCGGCGCGCGCCCCGTGAATTTTCACATCGAAGCGCTTCGTCAGATGGGCGTCGTGGTGGAAGTGGAAGAGGGCTACATCGTCGCGCGCGCGAAATACGGTTTGAAGGGCGGTCGGCTGCGGTTTCCCGAAGTCACCGTGACCGGTACCGAGAACGCTTTGATGGTGGCCGTTCTCGCCGAAGGCGAGACGATCATCGAAAATGCGGCGCGAGAGCCCGAAGTGACCGCGCTTTGTGATTTCATGGTGGCCTCCGGCGCGCGCATCGAAGGCATCGGCACACCGACGTTACGCATTCGCGGAGTGAGAAAGCTAAAACCGCCAGCGAAACCCGTACGCATTCCCGCCGATCGGATCGAAGCGGGCACTTGGATTTCCGCGGCCGTCGCGACGAAAAGCGCTTTGCGCCTGGAAGGGTGTGAAGCGGCCCGCATGGAATCCGTGCTGTCTGCCTACCGCGCCATGGGCACGAAGCTCACCATTTCCGCGAAGGGCGACGTCATCGACGTCGAGCCGCCGGACGTGTGCACTCCCATTGATTTGGTGACCGATCCTTACCCCGGCTTTCCGACCGACATGCAGGCGCAGATCATGGTCAACATGATGTTCGCCAAAGGCAGAAGCCGCGTGAAGGAAACCATCTTCGAAAATCGCTTCATGCACGTCGCGGAACTTCGCCGCCTGGGAGCGAACATCGAAGTTTCCGGCAATGAGGCCATTATCGAAGGGCCGGTGCGCTTGAAAGGCGCGCCGCTCATGGCGACCGACTTACGCGCGAGTGCCTCGCTCGTCGTGGCCGCGCTCGCGGCCGAAGGTTCCACGCAAGTAAGCCGCATCTATCACCTGGACCGCGGTTATGCGCGTCTCGATCAAAAATTGACCGCACTCGGAGCCGACGTTAAGCGTGTCGTGGAGTAGCTAA
>JAYUGC010000109.1:0-11860 GCA_043767805.1 Pseudomonadota bacterium
AGACCAGTCGGTGAGCCTAGTTAGCTTGTCTGAACCCTAAACAAATTCGTCCAAATCGTTACATTGGAACAGAGCTGTGCACTGTGTCACAATGGGACCTATCGCGGTACGTTGTACGTTGCCGAGCCAAATCCGCGAGGCTCTCCTACGGTTCATTGCTTACCTAAAAATTCGACTCTAAGATTCCGCTACCCGCTCATGGGCGGTTGGCTGGGGAGGGCTACGTGTCCGAGAATCCTCTTTCACAAGTTCTGTACTCACTTTTGCCCCGAAACGCCGAGGAAGTTTCCCTGCTACAGGCGCTTCTCGCCGGGGCGCGGGCGATGCACCGCCGGGCCTACGCGGATTTGGGCCTGAGTCGTCTTGAAGTGGCGAGCTCTCTCACGCTCGCGACCGGATACTCGGCCTCCGAAGAGCTGCTCGCCGTGATTCCCGCGGCGGACAAACGCTACTTCGATGGGCTGGTAGAAGCTTTCGAGGTCTATCACTCCATTCATGGGGAGGCGGTTCCCCTCGAAATGGCGCACCATACTCTGGCGCTCACCGAGTTACGGCGAATTCGCGACCTCTGTCTGCAACGGGGCTTGGAAACACTCTAGCAAGACATTTATTTCCGCCTCCCGCGGCCTTTCGGGCCGCCCGGTCTTGACCTGGTTCCCCTCGCCGAACTATATCGTTAGAACATTATGTCCTCCCGTCCCCGATGCCTCGGCGTCATCCCCGCTCGCGCAAGTTCGTCGCGATTTCCCAACAAGATCACAGCCACCCTTCAAGGGAAGCCCATGATTCAGCACGTTTGGGAAGCGGCTAACCGTGCCCGGAAGCTCGATGAGATCGTGGTGGCCACCGAGAACGAGTCCATCGCCCAAGTCGTCCGTGGCTTTGGCGGCAAGGTGGTGCTGACGCCCGTTTTTTCGACCGGCACCGACCGGGTCGCCCACGTGGCGAAGGACCGAGATTTCGAGCTGGTGGTGAACGTCCAAGGGGACGAGCCCCTGGTGAGCCACGAGGCCTTGGATGACCTGGTCACGGCGCTCGCGGCCGATGAGAGCTGTCAGATGGCGACTCTCGCGATACGGCGCCGGGAACCGGAACAGCTTCAAGACCCGAACGTGGTGAAGGTCCTGGTCTCGGCGGACGGCATCGCGATGTACTTCTCGCGTCAACCGCTTGCGACCGATCTGGACGGAAGTTTTTACAAGCACGTGGGCATTTACGGCTTCCGCCGCGATGCCCTTCAGAGCTTTTGCCAGCTCGCTCCTTCTCCTCTCGAAAAGCTCGAGCGGCTGGAGCAATTAAGAGCGCTGGAACGCGGATTTCGGATCCGGGTTGTGCTGACGGTTCATGATACTATCGCCGTCGATACGGCAGCCGACCTCGTCCGCGTGGAACAATATATGGAAGCGCTCGCGGCGGCGTCGAGTAGAACTGAAGGGAATCGATGAAGAGCAGCAAGTACATTTTCGTGACCGGCGGCGTGCTTTCTTCCTTGGGGAAGGGGCTTTCGGCGGCTTCGATTGCGGCTCTCTTGGAGACCCGGGGACTCAAAGTCACTTTGATGAAAATGGATCCGTACCTGAACGTGGATCCGGGCACCATGAACCCGTTTCAGCACGGGGAAGTGTTCGTCACCGAGGACGGCGCCGAAACGGATTTGGACTTGGGCCATTACGAGCGTTTCACCAGCGTGAATTTAAAGCGCGAGAACAGCGTTTCCGCGGGTCAAGTCTACGAAACGGTCATTGCCAAGGAGCGCCGGGGTGAGTTTCTGGGCGGCACCGTGCAGGTGATTCCTCACATTACCGATGAGATCAAGAGCCGCATCTCTCTCGTTTCCAAAGGCAAGGACATCACCATCGTCGAGATCGGCGGTACGGTGGGCGACATCGAGTCCCTTCCTTTTCTCGAAGCGATTCGTCAGTTCCGTTTCGACGTGGGCGAAGAGAACGTGATTTTCATGCACTTGACCCTCGTGCCTTTTCTCGGCGCCAGCGGCGAGCTCAAAACGAAGCCCACGCAGCATAGCGTGCAGAAGCTGCGCGAGATCGGCATTCAGCCGGATTTTCTCCTGTGCCGCACGGACCGGATTCTTCCACCGGACATCCGCTCGAAGATTTCTCTATTCTGTAACATCAAGGCCGATCACGTGATCACGGCGAAAGACGTGAACAACATCTACGAAGTGCCGCTCGTGTTTTACGAGCAGCAACTCGACGAAAAAATTTGCGCTCGCTTCAAGATCAAGACGAAGTCCAAAGGCCTAGACCGCTGGACGAAAGTAGTCGAAGTCATGGCGGATCCGCCGAACGGCCCCATCGAGATTGGCGTCGTCGGAAAATACGTGGATCTCACCGAGTCTTATAAGAGCGTTTCGGAAGCTCTCGTGCACGGCTCCATCGCCAACGAGTGCCGCTTGAAGATCCGCTACATCGATTCCGAGCGCCTCGAGCGGGGCGACGTCGAAGGCCAGCTCGCGGGTCTTTCCGGCATTCTCGTTCCCGGCGGCTTCGGTCACCGAGGAGTCGAGGGAAAGATCAAAGCGATTCAGTTCGCGCGGGAGAACAAGCTTCCGTACTTCGGCATTTGCATCGGGCTTCAGCTCGCCATTATCGAGTTCGCCCGCCACAAGGCGGGTATCGCCAAAGCGACGAGCCGCGAGTTCGCCAACATCGGTGAGTTCGTCATCGATTTGATGGAAGATCAGCGCCGCGTGCAGCGTTTGGGCGGCAGCATGCGCCTCGGCTCTTACTCGTGCCAGCTCCAGGCGGGAAGTCTCGCTTCCTCCGTCTACGGCAAGACCGAGGTTACCGAGCGGCACCGCCATCGTTACGAAGTAAACAATCACTACCGCGAAGTGCTCACCGCGGCGGGTATGGTGTTCTCCGGCCAGAATCCGGAGATGAATCTCGTCGAGATGATCGAGATTCCCGAGCACCCCTGGTTTCTGGGCTGTCAGTTTCATCCCGAGTTCAAATCGAAGCCTTTCTCGCCGCACCCGCTCTTTGTGGGCTTCATCAAGGCGGCGCTCGCGTTTCACCTGCAGCGCCCGAAGTCGGACGAAACGAGGGACGAAGCGTCGTCGGAGAAGGGCTCGTTCAAGCCCACGGAATTGGCCCACTAAAAACAGAATGAGAATGAGCCCCGATTGCCCCACTCATGCTCATTCTCGATCTTATTCTCATTCTTCTTAAGATAACGCGGCGATCATACCGAAGAGATCATAGGCTCGAGACGAGCCTATGATATGGCGCAGGAAGCACCCTCTCTTCATCCCCGTCTCGGGGACTTCATGGCGATGGCCACTCTAGCTCTCGTGGTTTGGCTTGCCTGGTTTTCGGGAAGCCGAGGCTTTGGCTTTTACGAAGACGATTACTCGACCATCACGCCGCATCTCTACGGCACTTGGACGAGCACGCTCCACCAAGTGAGCGTCGACGTCGGAAGTTTCCGCCAGGGCAAACCGCTTTGCTACGCGCTCATGTCGATCCTCGCGCGGATCGCGGGAACGCTGGGCGGTAAAGACGCCGCCTACGGGCTCGCCTTTCTCATTCTCACCTTGAACGCGTCCCTCGGCTTTTGGTTTTTGCGCCGGATTCGTCTGGGGCTCGGGTTTGCTTTAGTGGGAGCGATGACCTTTGCGCTCGCGCCCGCGGATACAAGCCGCGCGTTTTTGTGCCATGCGTTCGGGATTCAAATGGGTTTCTGTTTTCTTTGGCTCGCGCTCCATGCGTATGTCTCGCGGAAAAAAGCAATCGCCTGGGCCTTGGCCATAGCGGCTCTGCTCACTTACGAGCCGCTCTTTGCGCTTTTTTGGATCGGCGGTTTTGTCGTCGAGGTTCCGAAACGGGAGCGGTTCAAACAGGTCGTGCGCCAAGCCCTGGGAATTGGCTTGGTCCTCGTCCTATTTGCCGGCCTCCGGCTTTCCTGCGGCGAGTCCCGCCTCGTCAATCAGTCTCCGCTTCGAGTGCCTCGCAAGATGGCGAGGAATCTCATTTTGGGACCCACGTCCGCGGTCGGGGCTTGGGCCGAGCGCGCGGGAACCGGGTTTAAGGATCCCGCCCGATGGGCGCTGTTCGCGCTGCTGTCAGTGGCGCTAGTGGCCGCCTTTCGTCACTCTGAGCCGTCCTCCCGCACCGCTGTTCAGATCGCCTTTCTTGGCGTTTTGCTGGTGGGACTCGCCTATCCCGTCGACCTAATCAACGAGCCCACTCTCGTAAGCGGGCGCGCGTCGCGCATTCATTCCGCGGGAGCCATGGGGCTATCTTTTTTGTTCATGGCTCTCTTCGTTTGGCTTCATAGCCTAATGCGGAGAGGTCAGCGCCTCGCGCTGACTTGCGTGGTCGCTTGGGTGTTTTCCGGCTGGATAGGGTACGGCAGGAAAGTGCAGGCGGATTACCGCGGCGCTTGGAAGAGCCAGCAAATGATTTGGGCCTCCGTCTCCGAGCAGATTCC
Organism: Pseudomonadota bacterium; assembly: GCA_043767805.1. Classification (GTDB taxonomy): domain Bacteria; phylum Bdellovibrionota; class FAC87; order UBA2466; family UBA2466; genus CAZZHG01. The sequence continues at coordinate 4,453 of JAYUGC010000109.1, forward strand.
GGACGCGACTCAAAAAGACGTTGTGCTGCTCGATTTCGATAAACGCCAGCCTCGTTACCAAGAAGCGAAAGTATTTGGCTGGTCGTTTCCCATGGTAGCGTCCCAGCTTTTCAAATATCCGAAAGGTCTGGGCGCGCCGAATGTCCGGCGCGTGAAACGGGGCTGGCAAAAGGGATCGATCCCCGAGAACGCCATCGTGCTTCATTGGGAAAAGAACGGCTTTCGGCGTCTAAAGCCCGGTGAAGTCGGCGCCGCTACCATCAAAGCGCGCGGCAACGTCGTTCGGCGCGCGCCGCGGCCCTTCTTAAGTGTTCTGTTTGAGTAGCGCTTCGATTTTCTCTTTGAGAATCTCAAAGGGCTGAGCGCCGGGAACGACGATGCCGTTCAACACGATGGTCGGCGTCGAATCAAAACCCAAGGCCTCCGCTTCGCGCTTACTCTTGTCGATGACGCTTTGGAATTTCTTCGAGTCGATGCATTGTTTGAAGGCGTCCGGCTCGAGATTCACTTTCGCCGCATAGGTCTTTAAGTCCGCGTCTTCCAGCTTCGCCTGATTGTCGAAGAGCACGCGGTGGTATTCCCAGAACTTTCCTTGATCGTTCGCGCAGTGAGCGGCGAGCGCTGCCGGCAGGGCGCGAGGATGGGTGTCACTGGGGAGATCGCGAAAGACGATACGAAGCTTGTCGGGGCCATAGGCTTCCTTGAGCCGCTCGAGAGTCGCCACCGTCCGCTGGCAGAAGGGACACTCGTAGTCCGCGAACTCCACCAAGGTAATGGCCGCGTTGGGATTGCCCCAGCTCGGATATCCATCGGTGTCCACTTTCACGCGCGGCGCTTTGGGTACGTCCAAGAAAATTTTCACGTTCGACTGCGATTTCAGCTGCGAGAGATAGCCCTGCCGCTTCTCCATGGACTTGCGGTACTTCAGGAACTCGCGCACTTCGCCTTTTTTCTCGGGCGTCTCGGCGGGAATGCCTTTCTCGCTGAGGAAAGCGTCCACTTCCTTATCGCTGACCGCGGCGGTCTCGGCGCCGACTTTCGCGACGATGAGTCTGTCGATGGAGAGATTCGCTTTCTTGCTCTCCTCGGAGAGCAGCCGGTTTTCGAGAAAGTCGTCCAAGGACTGACGCTTCAATTTGAAGAGCGCTTCTTCGAGCTCGAAAATTCTTTGTTTATTTTCCCGGAAAGCTTGGGAGGCGGGAATGGACTCGCCTTTTACTTCGGCGACGACCGGATCGGCCACCGTTTCGGAAGCGGATTTGCCGCTGTAGTAGGCCATCGAAGTGAGTAGGCCCAGAACCAGGCCCACGAAAAGAACCGCCAGGTATCCACCAAGACTTTTACGCATCAAGCTACCCCCAGAAGGAAACTAGCAGGTTTTGAGGGGAGAAAAACGGTTTTTTAAGTGCGAGACGAGACGGGTGGCGGCGTCCTCCCAGTCGAGAGACACGCCACATTCCTCCAAGGAGGCGAGGCGCTCGCCGGGCACTCCACAGGGGTGGATGCCTTGAAAGGCTTGGTTCTGATCTTTCAGGTAAAGGGCGAGACCGTGGGCGCTTATGCCGCGCTCGACGCTGATGCCGAAGGAGACGAGTTTCGCGCCTCCGCTATAAACGCCGAACGTCCGGGCCTCGTCCTCGGCATCAGCCGGGACGCCAAGTTCCGTCAGAAAATCCACTACTCCGGCACGCAGCTCGCCCAGAAACCGGCGCACGCCCTTGGTCGGGTAACCGAGCGAGCGAAGCGCCACCAGGGGATAAACCACGACTTGGCCGGGGCCATGAAAGGTCCATTGTCCGCCGCGGCTCACCTTAAAGAGATCGACTCCCTGCGCTTTCGCCGCGCTCTCGGTCCAAAGCAGGCCCTTGGGATCCGCGGCGCGTCCCGCCGTGTACGTCGCCTTGGGCTCGGAAACCAGGAAAATGCCTTCGTCGGGAGTGTCGAGCAGGGCGGCGCGCTTTGATTGCTGCAGCGCTTCGAGCTCGGCGAAGGGGACATCTCTTAAGGTTTCAGTAATCCATTGCACGGCGGGGACACCCATCTCCTGCTTCGAACGCAGGGTCAAGAGGTCACTCGAAAATCTTTACAATTTCTTTAAAGTTACAACAGGTTACCGGGACTTTTCAATTCTCCCCGCGTATGATGGAAAGTTGCGTGTCGTTTTGGAATGCCATCCAGCGGGCTTTTGGGTTTTCGATCCCATTCGCCGATCCCAAGTCTTACCCCGTTCTGCCCGCAGACGGGGTGCCCTGGAATTTTGCCTCGGTCAGTTCGCGAGTCGTCGCGGTGGGCGACGTGCAGGGCGATCTCCAAGGGTTGGACGCCATCCTTCAAGCGGCACAGCTAACCGACGCTTCGGGAAATTGGATGGGCGGGAACAGCGTCCTCGTCCTCCTCGGCGATTTAGTAGGCGGCAACAAGGACTCTCGTCTGGTGATCGAGTGGGTGTTGCGGCTTGAACGAGAGGCGTCTCGCTCGGGAGGAAAAGTGATCTCGCTTTTGGGAAATCACGACATCCTGCCGAGTCGCGGCGACGTTTCGAAAATGACGGGCGCCGAACGAAGCCGTTATCGAAACGTTCCCGTTCCGGGAGCGGAACGCGAAGGCGCCAAGGGCGCGTTTCGAGGCGACAGCCTTTACGCGAAATGGGTGCGGGGAAGAAACGCCATCGTCCGAGTGGGCACGACGCTATTTGCGCACGCGGGAGTGGAGAGCTGGCTCGAAGAGAACGACCCCGGCGGCATCAATGCGACCGTGCGCGGCTGGGTGAAACATTGGCAGGGCGTAGGCCCGCGCCCCGACGAAAGCACGGTGTGGGCGGCCGGTGCTCCCGGCATGAAACGATTCGGGCCTGAGTCCGTGGGGCCGCTTTGGAATCGCACCTTCAAGCCTCCCCGTAAGCGAGATCACAAACGGCCCGACGGCGCGCCGAAACGCGAGACGGTCGAGCGCGTGCTGAAAAAGCTCGGCGCGAATCGCGTGGTAGTCGGGCATGCGCCCACACCCGAGGCGGAGATTCTTCTCGAGCACCCATATTACGGCCCGCACGTCGTCATGGTGGACACGAAATTGTCCGACAGTCGATCGGGCTCGCTCGAAGCCTTGGAAGTGCGCGGGGATGTCTTAAGCGTGATTCGGGCGAAGCAAAAAAACCGGAGCGAGGCGGCCTCCGTTCGGGAAGCCGCGCTGCTCGAGCGGGGAATGGAGAAGGTCGGGCTTTGGGAACGCATTAAACAGTTTTTTCTGGATTGGTTCGGGAATTAAAATGACGACGAATCGACGCATCCACTTACCGACGTTACCTTCGCTCCTTAGCGGGCCGAACGAGCCTTTCATCCAGCGGGACTTAAGCTGGCTGCAGTTCAACGAAAGGGTGCTACTCAATACGCGCGCCTCGAGCGGGCATCCTCTCATCGAGCGCCTAAAGTTCATCGCCATCTCCGCGACCAATCTCGACGAGCTTTTCATGATCCGATTCGCTTCCCTGAACCGCGTGGTCAATCGGGTCGTCGGTAAGCCCGCCAACAAGTCCATTGCCCGGAAAATGGAGATTCATTCGACGCTTCTCGAGAACATCGCGGAGTTCGGCGCGAAACAAGCCGAAGCGCTCGACGCCGTCGTGCCGGACCTCGAGTCCTACGGTGTGCACATCGTGCGCAAGGTGGAGGAATCGCCCAACTACCGAGATGCGGCCGAAAAGGTCTTCAAGGAACAGGTTTTTCCTCTGCTTCCGCCCCCGCAGAAGTTTCGTTTCAGCTTCTTGAGCGAGCTGGAAAACCTCCAAGTGGGTATCTACTTTCCCTCCGGTTATTGGTTTGCCGTGCCGAAGACGTTTCCGGCGATGCTTTCCATGCGCCTGGGCGAAAAGGACATCGCCTTTTTCTTTTTAGACGATCTCCTCTTACGCTTCGCTCCCGAAGCGTTCCATCTCGATACGGAGTGCAGCGCCGTCCGCATGACGCGTGATTCGGATTTTGTCGTTGACGCGGCAGAGGCCGAGGATCCGGTCTCCATTCCGGAGAGTATCCTTTCGGGCGTCAAGTCGAGGGACAACGGCCCTCCCGTGCGGCTTCAATACCGAGGGAACTTCACGGAAAACTTTCATATCCGGGCCATGCGCACCTTGAAGCTGCGCTCTCAGCAGCTCCTTCCCTCGGCGGGAAGCCTTCTACTCAATGGGCTTTGGAAGGTCGTCAAGGAGTTGCCTCCCGAGATCGGCGAGCGCTCCGAGCTCAACTACGCGCCCATCGTGAGCCGCGTGCCTAAGCCGCTACGCGAAGGCAAGAATCCCTTCGATCTTTTGAAACAGCACGATTATCTGCTCCATCATCCCTACGATTCCTTCGAGACTTTCGCCGAGTGGATGGCCGCGGCCTGCGCGGACCGCGACGTGGTCTGCATCGAGCAAACCATTTACCGGACGGACGCGGGCTCCCGCACCATCGAGTTACTAAAGGCGGCGGCCAAGGAAAAGCGGGTAAGGGTGCTCATCGAGTTGCGCGCCCGCTTCGACGAGCTCAATAATTTAAGTCTCGCCGACGAGCTCAAACGCGCGGGCGTGGAAGTCGGCTTCGGCCTAAATGATTTAAAGCTCCACGCCAAAATGACTCTTCTGACCCGGAAAGAGAACGACGCCGAGGTGCTCTACACTCATTTATCGACGGGCAACTACAACGCGACCACCGCCCGTGCTTATACCGACCTGGCCATTCTCACTTCCAACGCCGACATCGGCCGGGATGCGCGCCATTTCTTCGATAGCCTTTATCGCCGTGAGACGCCGAAGAAATTCCATGTCCTGGTCACCGCTCCCTCCGCCATGCATCGCCGCCTTCTCGACCATATTTTGGAAGAGACCCAAGCGGTGAAAGCCGGGCAAAAGGGGCGCATCGTCGCCAAGGTGAATGCGCTCGTCGATCCCACGGTGGTTTCGGCGCTCTACGAGGCGTCGCAGGTGGGCGTGAAGGTCGACCTCATCGTGCGCGGAGCCTGTTCCCTCATTCCGGGCATCGCGGGCTTGAGCAAGAACATCCGGGTTATCAGCGTGGTCGATCGTTTTCTCGAGCATAGCCGCATCTACTATTTCGAAAATCAAAAGCGCATGTACCTTTCCAGCGCCGACTGGATGCCCCGGAACTTTTTCTCCCGTCTGGAAATCGCGTACCCGGTGCTCGATCCCCGCATCTTTTCCTTTCTGAAAGATACTCTGTTGCCGACTTATCTCGCCGACAACACGCGGGCAATGGAGCTCACGCCTCAAGGCACGTGGAAGAAGCGGGTGCGCACCTACGGTTCCGAGCCGCTGCGCGCGCAAGCGAAGTTCGAGGCGCTCGCGATGTGCGACTACGAGAAGACCGCGCTCACCGAAGGAATGGAGCCCTAGACCTTCTCGAAGCCCAGGAGGCGAAGGTCGGGAATTACGGACGTGCGGTAGCGGTAGAAGTAGCGCAGGAAAACGCCGAGCTGCAAGACGGCCAGCATGCCGTAGCCCGCGAAATGAAAAACGGCGCTGTACTGAAAATTGCGCGGAAAGTGCCGGCGCAGGAGCATGTCGGCGAACAAGATCCCAATCCACAGGAACTGGAGAGCCGTGTTCCATTTTCCGACGGAAAGCGGCTTTAAAGTCATTCGCGCTCCCGAGCGAGAAAAATGCACGAGCACAAAGCCTAAGGATTGAAGCAGGAGGATCGCGAGTAGCAGGCCCAGAAACCACGGAGGACAAACGCCGGCCGTCATGAGAAAGGTGAAAAAGGCCAGGACCAGGAGTTTGTCGCAGACCGGATCGAGAAGGGCGCCGAGCTCGGATTCCAAGCCATAGCGCCGGGCCACATACCCGTCTAGAAAATCGGAGAGGCCAGCTATGAGCAGAAGCGCGATGCCCCATTGATAATGCTGGGTCATCTGGCAGTAGACGATGATTGGGCAAAGCGCTAGCCGAGACAGCGTCAATGCGTTGGGGACCATCGGCTTGAGCTTCATGTTCCTTCTAATTCTTCGAGGACGAGATGATTTCCACCCGGTCTCTTTCGCGGAAGCCCGCGCCCGAATGAACGACGGCCACCGCGCCGTCGTTACCGAAGTAATCGACGATTTTCAAAATGCCTTTGAAGGGGCCGGGGGCGATGCCGAGAAAGGTGTTGCTGATTTCGTCTTTCACGGGAGTTCCCTCACCGTACACTTTCAAGAGCTGCCCGACTCGAATTCCGCTTAATTCTCCAGCGTTTATATAATATCGGTGCAGATCGATCTTGGCAACGCGTCCAATCCACTCGACCCGCTTCAAATACGGCGGAAGCTCGGCGGCGAGCTTCTCGGAGGCCTTTTGCACGGCGCCTTTGACGCGATCCGGATCGGAGGCGGTGGGGCTTCGGGAACCAAAGATCGTGGTGAGCTCTTCCGTGACGTCCGCGGAATCGGTGCGGTTGAAAATTTCCAGCTCGCTTCTCGTGTCGAATAGCTGCATGCGCATCGTGGCGCGCACGTTGTACTGCCGGCTGCGAAAGAGCCCGACGTCGTCTCCGCCTTCGCCGACGGCGATGTCTTCGACGACGCCGCCGAGCACGCCGGCGATGCCGTGATTTCTCGCGACCCGAAACACCTTGGCGAGATCGTACTCCGAGCTCTCCGGATTATGCGGGAGCGATTGGCCGAACTCGGACTCGGGGACGAGCACGATTTGGGGATTTTGCGCGATCGCTCTTTTTAAAACGTCCCAGACCACCGGTTCGAGCGCTTCGCCCTGAAAGGCGGTGCGGTTCAAAAAGCCCAAAACGAGAATGCGCCGCTTGGGCTGGTTGTTCCCGGCCTTCTCCTCTTTAGGCTCCTTGGCCTCTTCGTCCGCGCGGGACGTCTTTTGGTTCTCATGAGGAAATAGGGCGCTGCAGCCAGAAAGGGCGAACCCAAGTATCAAAGCGAGGAGGGTCTTCACGGGTTTTCTCCGGGGATAACGACAGTATCGCATGGCTCGGGCTTGGGGCGAGGACGCGGCGTCCCGAGATGTCGAAGTTTCAGGCAGTACAACGGTAGGGCACTTAGCCTCGAACTCAGTCCGAAAACGCCGCCCAATCCTTAGCCACCCCGGCTAAGTGGGCCTCCCTAAAGAAAAACTAGGTACGCGCGCGGCCTGCTATTCGAACTTTTGTCGCTGCTAACAATCCACCACGGGTTGGAGCCCGCGAAGGCCTTTCCGGAGGGCGACGGCCAGCTTCTCGAAGCGGAGGCCGCGCTGCATTTACATATGGCGATGATGTGGCGCAGGCCGAGGCGGCCGTTCGTCAGATGGAAAGGCTCCATCCGAAGTCGGGCACGGGGGACAGGGAAGGCGCGAAGACTTATCTCCCTCAAGCCATCCAGCAGCGCCCTCGACTATTAAAAGCCCCGCTAAAAGGTGTGTGGATACTTTTAGCCA
>JAYUGC010000110.1:0-28666 GCA_043767805.1 Pseudomonadota bacterium
GGTAAGTTAGTGGTTGCAGCGGGATTGGCCTCGTCGCTTTCGGTAATGGCAGTGGACTCGGCCGCTCGGCTGGAAGATTTCGCCGGTGAGCCGACGGTGCCCCGGTTGAACACCGCCCTTCTCATGAATGCCAAAGGCGCTCAGAACGAAGCTCTGAAGAAGTTGTTGCTCGAGAAGCCGGCGAACCCCTCCGAGCTCGCCGGGAAAAAGGTCGCGGTGCTCTCAACCGACGGAGTCGAAGAAATCGAGCTTCTCGGAGTGATTCAGTACTTCAGGGAACGGGGCGCGGTGGCCGATCTGGTGTCGCCCCGCCGGCCGGTGTTTCCGGCTCAGTTCGGGGTGCAGTACCCCGAGCAGCGCAAAACGCACATCCTGACCGCGAAGTTCATGGAGCACGCGAGCTGGGTGCGCATCGATAAGTTCATCGACCAGGTGAAGGCGACGAGCTACGACGCGGTCTACATCCCGGGCGGAGCGTGGAACCCGGACTCGCTTAGAAACGATCCGGCGGCCGTAAAACTAGTCCAAGAGTTTTCCGACGCGGGCCGAATCATCTCGGCGATTTGCCACGGACCCTTGGTGCTCGTATCGGCGGGTCTACTCAAAGGCCGCACGGCGACTTCTTACTGGGCGGTGCAAATCGACCTTAAGAACGCGGGCGCGACGGTGGAAGACAAGCCGGTCGTCGAAGACGGTAACTTGGTGACCAGTCGTTATCCCTACGACTTGCCCCAGTTCTTGGATACGGTCCGCGCTAAATTGCTCCGTAAGTAAGCGAACCGACTATTCCCTCAGCGGCGTCTCTGCGATGGATATTCGCGGAGGCGCCGCTTTTCTCTAGGCTTGGCGCATTGCGTGAGCCTCCGCTCGATTTCCGTTGTTAACAACCGCAACCGCCAGAACTCCGCCTTTACTAAAAACCTCGAACAGACCTGATACGCTTTTCTTCACCAACCGTCAGGAGACTGCATGACAATCAAACAAATTTTCACCGCTTGCGCCGTCCTTTACTCTTTTTCGCAATCCGCCATGGCGATGAGTGACTGGGCCATTGATTTTCAGTGCGACACCGCCAAATGGGCTTCGGCCCCCACAATTTCAGGCGGACTCTTCGACGGTCGAATAGATACCGAATGTAAGTTCAAAGCCAACCAAGGCGGAACCTTCGCACAATTAGAGACCGCGCTGTCTCGCGAAGTGATCGAAAAGGCTGAGAAAATTTACTCCGGCCCGGACGCTACGACTTACGACGGCCTCGCGGCGACTCACTTCGACGCCGAGCAGACGCAGAAGCTCGACTCTCTCCAAGCCAAGGTCCGCGCGGATCTTCATTTCGCGACCGACGGCGTCCGTTTCGTGAGCGCCACCAAGTCAAAAGTGATCACGGCCACCGGAATGGCGAAGAATTTGAAGTCCATTCTCACCGGCTGCGAGATCAAAGGCGACGGCGCCGGCAATTACACGGCTCATTTCTTTAACCAGGTGCAAATCGCCAAGCCCACCCTCGTTCCCACGAGCCTTTTTAAGTCGGAAGTGATGAAGGGCATGGAAGAAAGCGCCGAAGAGCGCACGGACACGCTCCTCACCTTGTACCTCCAGACGTTGTAAGGCAAAGCGGGCCGCTCCGGTGTGCAGACCGGAGCGGTCCCCGCCTAAATTTGCTCCTTCTCCGGGCCTAGAGTATTAGCTCTCCTTATGCCGGGCCCAGTGCTTCCTCCGCTTCACTTAGAGTCTTCGGGTGAGACCTCCGTCTCCTCGCTGCTCACTTTGCACGCGGATCTCCTTGCGCTTCCTGCGAGCGAGCTTTTGAGCCTTGGGGCCGTTTATCTCAATCGCTGCCGCGTGCTCGAAGATGCGCCCATGAGCCTAGGCGACGTCTTGCGCCTCCACCCGAGCCCGCGGCGCTTTCCCGTGCTCGAAGCCCGCGTGGTTTACGAAAACGACACCTACCTCGTCGTGGATAAACCGGCCGGCCTTCCCGTGCACCCCACTTGCGACAATGCCCGGGAAAATCTCATCGCTCAGTTGGAAGCCCGGACAGGGGGCTCGCTTTGGATTTGCCATCGCCTGGACATCGCGACTCAAGGTCTCGTGGTCCTCTCGAAAACGAAAGCCTTCTGCGCCAAGTTCAATCGCTGGCTCGACGAGCGAAGAGTCAGTAAGCGCTATCGGGCTTTGGTTCCTCGGAAGTTAGAGAAGGGCGCGCTCACGCATTACATGGCGCCAGGGGACCGCGCGCCCCATTTGGTTTCGACCGAGGCCCGAGACGGTTGGAAAGCCTGCGAGCTGGTTATCGATCAGGTCGAGGCTCACGGCACTCAGTGGGAAGTGGAAGTGACTTTGGGCACTGGAAGGCATCATCAGATCCGGGCTCAGCTCGCGCTGCTCGCCGCTCCCATCCTGGGAGACGATCTGTACGGCTCAATGCTCGCGACTCCAAAAGGCATCGGCGAGGGCGAGTGCATCGCGCTTCAGGCCTTTGCTCTCAGTTTTCCCGACGAGAATGCCTTTGCCTTGTCTCGCCCTTGGTGACTAACCGAGCTTCGAGAAAAGCTTACGCACGGTCTGCATCCAGGCGTCGACCGTGGTGATCTCGTTGTTTCTGCCTTTGACCACGATGGAGTCCGCGACGAGGTCATGGACCGCTTGTTTTCGCTTCGTGAAGAAGGCCACCAAAAGACCGATGGCACAAATCCCCGTGGAACCTAAGAAGAAGAGCTGCCGCAGGAATGCCATCCCGAAGCTCAGGGTCTCTCCCTTGGAGTCGGTAACTTGCAGATCCATCGCTCGTTTGCCGGGCGTCGCGCGCGCCGGCGAAGCGTGGAATATCGGGTAGTAGAGAAACGTCACTATCGCGGGCCCGAGAAAGGGAAGGCCGGCGTGAAAGGCGCTCATGGGAATGAAGAGCACCACGGCGTCGATAATCATGGCAACGAATCGGGACCAGAGGGAAGCGATAGGGACGATAGGGGCGTCATTCATGCTCTGTCTTTACCTGATAAGCCTGGTTTCGGTCCAGCCTAACCATTGCCCTGGGAAGTTCGGCACCCTAGAATGCGTTTCCATTCAGGGGGAGTTTTATGAGTCAGGCCCATTATTCGGTAGTTATCGTGGGGGAAGGAACGGGGTCATCCTGGCTGAGTTTGATTACGACGGCTATCCCGTCTAGACCTTTCCATTCGATCAGGGCAAGGAACGATACAGCATGTACCTGCTGAAACGCTTCTTACTCCCCCTTCTCTGTTGGTGCGGCATGCTTAAAGGGAGAGCCTAATGGGCGCGGCGTTTCTCGGAGGCTTACTCATCGGTCTCGCGTCCCTGCTGCTTCTGGCTTACAACGGCCGGGTCTGTGGGATCAGCGGCATCTTGGGCGGTCTGATACGAATGCCGTCTCAAGAAAATCGCTGGCAACTCGCGTTCGTGCTGGGTCTCTTCGCGGGCGGGCTTGGGTTCGCCTGGTTCAATCCCGAAGCGCTCAGAAACGAGCTCGTCCGTTCTACTTATGCTTTGGTCGCGGCCGGTCTACTCGTCGGCTTCGGCACTCGGTTGGGCGGCGGCTGCACCAGTGGCCACGGCGTCTGTGGCATCGGCCGATTCTCCGTTCGTTCCGTCGTGGCTACTCTCGTCTTCATGGCGGTGGGAGCCATCGTGGTGTTTGTCGTGCATCGTAGCTTTGGGGGGTTCGTTTGATGGAAACGCTTCTCGCCTTTTTCTGCGGACTGATTTTCGCCATCGGTCTTGGCATTTCGGGCATGACCCAGCCCGCGAAGGTCACGGGCTTTCTGGATTTTACCGGGCATTGGGATCCGAGCCTCGCCTTCGTCATGGCGGGAGCGGTGGCCCTTTATGCTTTAGGGTATCGGTTTGTGATGAGATGGCAAAAGCCCATCGTCACCAGTCAGTTCGATTTGCCCAAGGCCCGGCCCGTGGACTCGAAACTTCTGATCGGGGCCGCACTTTTCGGCGCGGGCTGGGGCCTTGCGGGGTATTGCCCTGGCCCGGCTTTAGTGTCGCTTGCGACTTTCGACAGCCGTCCGGTGATTTTCGTCGCCGCCATGCTGATCGGGATGGCGCTTCACCGCATTCTATTTGCCCGCAAGTAGCGCGAGCCGGAACGGATGGACTTCGCCCGTGAAGACGCCCTTCTGAATGGCGGGGTCTTTGTCCAGGAATTGGCGGGCGTCCCCTTCCGAGGCCGCCTCGATGACCGCTATGCCGTACGGTTTGTCTTCTCGCCGGCCCGCCATGAAGAGTTTCCCTTCGTTCAGGGCCTTCTGCAGGTAGGCGAAGTGTTGGCCCACGGCCGTTCCTTCATCGGCAGTCATGTCGGTTAACAGTGAGGGACGGCATCCGTGGAGCAGAATCAAGAATTGCATAGGATTCCTTGGCGATGGTGTCGGGTCATAGTTAAATGCCAGAGCGCCTTAAATGAAACTCGCTTTTCTCATCCTTGGCACATTAATTTTTTCAGTCGGCCTTTTGGCGCTGTTTCTGTATTGGTACGGGCGCCGCTTGCCGCTGCATCATCGTCAATCGGCGAACGCCGATTTGCCGGTTCCGCCCCAAAGAGTGTGGGAAGCCATCACTCGTTACGATGAAATGCCGCGTTGGTGGGACGCTGTCAAAACGGTCGAGACTGAATCGCGTAAGGACGGGACGACGGTCACTTGGAACGTGGATAAGCACGGTCAGCGCATTGGCTTCGTCACCGAGGCGACCGAAGAGCCGCGTCGCCTCGTACGTCGCATTCTCGACGAGGATCTGCCTTTTGGCGGCAGCTGGACTTTCGAGCTCGAGCGTAAGGGCAACGGCACCAAGCTCACTCTCAGCGAAGACGGTTTCATCCGGCCGCCGCTCTTTCGGGCCATCGCGCATCTTTTCATCGGCATGAGAGCTACGCTCGAGGATTTTCTCAAAGCTCTGGCGAAGCACCTGGTTCAGTAAGGTTTCCACCGCAGCTCGAGCCGGAGCCCGCCGTACAGCCGTAGCAATGCTGATTAATCTCGATGCTTCGGCGGCTCAGGAAATTCCAATCGGCGTCTTTCACATGAACGCCCGCTTCTCCCGGAGCGCGGATGGGCATGCCGAGCATCTGGTTGAAGTCGCAGTCATAGAGATAGCCGTCCCAGCCGATGGAAACCGTATTGCGGCACATGACTTCTTTTGCCGCGGCAGGGTTGTAGGCGTTGACGAGCTTTTCCAAGTACGCCTGTAAATTGCCGCTTGCGTGCAGAAAGTCGAGGAAACGGCTGATGGGCATGTTGGTGATGGCGAAGAGATGATTGAAGTGCACGCCGAAACGTTCGCCTAACTGCCGTTTAAAGTCCGCTTCGAGTCCCTTTTGCGGAGGGGGAAGGGACGCTCCCAACGGATTGTAGACGAGATCCAAGAGGAGTCCGGTGCCCTCTTTGCCGTAGCCCACCTCATTGAGTTGTTTCAGAGCTTGAATCGATCGCTCGAAGACTCCCTCTCCTCTTTGGCTGTCGGTATTTTTCTTCTCGTAGCAAGGGAGCGAGGAGATGACGTGAACCCCGTGCTCTCGGTAAAAGGTCGGCAAGTAGTGATAGCTCGGGTTGGCGGTGAGGATCGTCAGATTGCAGCGGACGATGACTTTCCGCCCGAGCTTGGAGATTTCCTCCACGAACCAGCGGAAATTCGGATTCATCTCGGGCGCGCCGCCGGTCAGGTCCACGGTCTCGGCTCCGCTGCGTCGGAGAGCGGCCAAGCAAGCCTCCATGGTCTCGCGGGTCATGATCTCTTTGCGATCGGGACCGGCATCGACGTGGCAGTGCGCGCAAATTTGATTGCACATCTTGCCGACATTGACCTGAAAGACTTCAATCTTCGTCGGCCTTAGTGGAAATAGACCCGACTCCGCGATTTTATCTCCGAATCGGGGAAGTTTTTCCGAAGCGGTTTCCAGCAGCGCGAGTTGTTTTTCCGAGCTGGCGAGCGGATTCGATTTAGAAAGTAGAGACACTAGAGAGGACTTTAGAGACGTTGGGCAGGCTGGGTCAAGCGCTCGAGCTCGTCGATGAGACGCACGGCTTCGGCGGAGGAAGTTCCGCAAACGGCGAGATCGGGGCTGAAGCGGCGGCAGACTTCGGGATAATGCGGCGTATTCCAGACGGTACAGCGGTTAGTTTCGTCCAGATTCACGCAACGCACCCCGGCCGCCTTGCCGTGGGGCATGCCGGGAAGCGGGCTGGAGATGGATGGCGCCGTACAACAGGCGCCGCATCCGGGTCTACAATCCATGATGCCGCCCTTGTAACGGATTCGCGCGCTTGATTCCAGGTGTATTCCCTCGGAGCCGGCTGCTCAGCCCTTGGGCGTTATTTTTTCCAGAATGCGTTAAGTGCTCGGAACTGAGGAGCGAACTCGCCTTCCCAAGTTTTTACGGAGTGTTCAATCTCTTCACTCATGGATGAGCTCTGGGCGCGAGGTGCCGTTTTGCGCTGCGCGGGCCGTTCGTTTTGTAGAGCGAATGGCTCGTCGAAGCTGGCCCCTTCGTTGCAATTCCGATCCCACAGGGTGTTGGGTACGGTCGGAGGTCCGGATGAAGGTCGCATGGGTCCTCACCATACTGGTGATTAGTCTTTCCGCTTTTGCCGAGCACGGGGATAATTCCGCGAGCGGTCCCGTCCAGAGGCCCAAAGGCAAACCGACCGACGCTGACGCCCACTCCGTCTTTGGAAACAAATGTCAGAGCTGTCATGACGGCGACGGCAAGTTCACCGATAAAGATTTACCCTCCGAGGAATGGCGAGACAAAATCCTCAAAGCCCTCAACAGGGAGCCGGGTGTAAGGCCGATGCCTCCCGCTTCGAAACCTCAGCTTACCGACGACGAAAAGTCCCTCATCAACCGTTGGGCGGGCATCGAACAAGCGGTCCCCCAGGACGACGTTTGCGCGGGTAAAATCCAGGCGCCGAGCGCCGAGGTCATCAAAGGAATTTTCGCCGATCGTTGCGTGACCTGCCACGGAAAGCTCAGCTTCAATCCGACGAGTCTTCTCCGTCCGGTTCACGAGCAATTTTTGAGCAACGATGGCACTTTCGACTTATCCATCTTGGGCGACATGAGCGAGATCGAACAATCGCAGCTTCCGGCGGGAAAGACCTCCATCCCCCGCATGGTCGATGCGCTGACGGGTTACACCATGCCTCCCCGCGGGAACTTGCCGGTCATCAGCACGCCGTCCGATAGGCTTTTGCCCAAGGTGGGAACGCCTCACATGACGACCGCGGAGCGGCAGTATCTCGTCAACGTGCTCAATCAGCAGATGCGCCGGGAGAATTGTCCCCTCAAGACTTTCACCCCCGTGGCTTTTTTGAAATCTGGAAAGCCCGCGCTCTCGACTTTCGCGAGCGCCAGCAAGGCTTGCGAGGCGCTCGGCATGCGGATCCCGACCCGGAAGCAGGTAACGGATAACCGCGAAAAAGTAGAGGACTCGGTGAAATCGGAAGGCTGCGTCTGGACGAGCACCTTCGATGCGGATCCGAAACAAGAACGCGCGGTCAGAAAGATTCTCGACTTCGATAAGAGCGGAAAATCTTCGATTAGCTGGGCCACTGAAGGCTACAAATGCCAAACGCTTTGCGTGAAGTGACAGCCGACTCCTTCGATCCACTCACGGGAATCGAATCATAAACAATTTGGCGAAGTGAACCGACTTGGCGCGCAAAGGTATTCCTTAAAGGGAAGGAGAACCTTATGAAACTCAACCAAGTCGTCTGGAAGTATGCAATTGTCCTGGGCTGTCTTATCGGAACCTCGGCGTTCGCCGCGGGAAGAGAGAAGACGCAGCCCCAAACTGTAACGGATGAGAGTTACCGCATGGCGCGTCGGGCTGGGATGTACGTCGCCTACGGAGATCCTTATCCGACGGTGCTGGGAGTGGGGGTCGCTTATCAGCTCACTGATTTTCTGAGAGCGCAGGCCGGCTTCGGAAAGATCAGCGTGACCAACGGCATCACCATTTCCGCCTCGGGTATCACAACGCAGGAATCGAGTGCCACCACGGTCGGTCTGGGGCTGAAAGGAATGGTGCCGGGTTGGAACTTCACGCCGACGGTCGGCCTCCATTTCTCGCATCTGTCCTACTCGAGCTCGGGAATCTCGGTGGGTGGGTTCACCGAAAGCGGAAGTCATGTCTACACCTCGCTTGGCTTTGACTGGCAGGCGCAGGGGGGATTCAACCTCACGGGCGGTTATCAGCTCTCGTTCAAGTCCGGCATCGGCGGCGGCTTGTACCTCGGCGCTGGCTGGTTCGTGGACTGGTTGGGCTGAGCCTTAAGTTCGCCGTTTTACAGCCTGGGGGAGGTGGTGCTAAGTCATCTATGAATGAAAATGACGTCGCTCTCGGCCGCTAGTCAGTTGGATAACGCGTGGTCGTGTCGTTTCAATCAGCAGATCGATGAGTGCCGCCTCCTCCTGGAGCCCATCCGCGTGGCTCTGGGTCTTCCCCAGGGGCCCCTAACCGAAACCGTCCTCGGGCCTTTCACCGGGACACATAAAGTCGAAGCCGCGAGCTACGTCTTGCTTTGCGCTTCTCTGGCGCGTGCGGAAGGTAAGCACGGTCAGGCGAAAGATGGGATCGCCATGGTGGAAAGGCAATTTTCCAATGGAGAGAGAGTTCCCTTTCACTTGCCCTTGCAAAAGGGGCTCACGCTTTTCGTCGATGGGGATTATTCCCAGGCACTCGACCAGTTTCTTCTCGCCAAAGCACGGGCGGAGCACCCGACCCAAGCGATGATTGCACTCGCCAACGCGGTTCTCTGTCTCGAAAACCTCGGGCTTCCGTTCGAAGGCGCCCTGGAGGATTTCCGCGCGCTTTTCCGCAGGCAATCGGCTCTCGATGCGACGTTGATAGATCTCCGAAATCAGCTTGAAGCCCTGGAAATGCGCCGCGGATTTCGTTCTGGAGATCTCGCCGCCGCCTTCGCTCGTTCCATTTTACCGCCCGTCAGCCAGGCGACCTATTACCGCCTCTGGTTGAGCGAGCTTCCCTTCCATCGTTTTCATTCCGTGCTCGAGCCGTCGGAGATGGAATGCTTTCTGCTCGCGAGCCCGTACTTTCATCAGAAGAGCTTTCGGCTGCGCACTTTGCAGGGGCTCGTGCACTCAGTCGATTCCGATTCCTACCGCCCCACCGAGCTTGCGGACCGTCTTTACCTTTGGACCTGGCGCTGGCTGACCGCGCCCGACAGATTTCCCGCCGACAAAGTCACCGCCTTGATTCAGAAACTCGATTTTGCCCAGTTGCGGGAGAATTTCACGGCGGAAGACGCGCAGATGTTTCGTAACGCGCTTTTGTGGCTCTCGCTCTTTTTGCCGGCGCGATCGGGGCCGCTCCGCCGGCTGGCGCTCTCTCTCCGCTCCGGAGGGCAGTCGGATTATCCGCTCTATGATTTCGAAGGGCAGGTCATCGCCTACTTCACTTTGCTCCGAGATCAAAAGACGGTGGAAGCCCGAAAGCGCGGCCATGACCTGCGCTCTCATCCGCTCTGGCCCAATGTCGATTTAAAGCTTGCCGCTTTGGTCGAATGCGTTGAGGACGAGGCCTCGCCCATTCCCCCGGCCCTCTCTGAGCTGGCCAGCGAGCTACGTGTGCTTTGCCGGCTCGATAAGGTCACGGCGGATCTCACCGTGGATCTGGCGGCGCTTCGGCTGACGACGTTCCGGGGTGACGAGGTTCTTTCGGATTCCATGTGTTAAGCGTTTGAGTTGCTGAGCGGCAAACCTTGCGTCGAGGTGGCGGAGTTCGCCCTCGTTTGTTTCGGGCTCTCGCGTTTTGACGCTGAGATTCATAACCCCAAGGTATTCAATTTGCTCGCTCGCATGAAGGCGTTGAAAACTCCCGGCATCCGCTTTCAGCTTAAATCGGGCCGTATCTATGCCTCCGGCTCCTGGGAAGGCGTGCGCTTCGTAAGGCCGCACGGCATGGGTTTACAGCTCGAAAGCCGAGCCGGATGGAACGAGCTATTCGAGAAAAAGCAAAAGCCCATCGAGCCAGCCGCTGAACGTTGGGTAAAGCCCTCCGTCGCGCTTAAACAAGCCGAGAAAAACACGGAGCTCACTCGCGAAGAAATCGAGCGAATGACCGGAAAATCCCGCAGCACCGCTACCCGTCTCCTAAATCGGTGGCTCAAAGACGGCATCCTCAAGAAGGTAGGCCGCGCAAAAAACACGCGCTATCTCTGGCTAGGAAATCCATAATAAGGGCCGGTCACTGGTTGCTGGTACGAGGTAGGCTATTTCGATCTTAACCTCACGGACTCCTCATTGAGATTGGACTGGCGCTAACGAGCAGTCCGCAAGGGAGAGATCAAATGGATTACCTCGTACCAGCATCCAGCAACCAGTGACCGCCCCGGATCGAACGCGCGCTAGCGCGGGTTTTCGTCCCCTGCCTTTCGACCCACCTGATTCGAACCATAAAAGTTTTCTCGCCTCAAATTGAGGTTCGTCACGGCGTAACGTCGAAGAATGAACTTCTCTTTGAAGAAAGGACCTCCCATGAAAAAATGTTTCCACCTACTGGCGATCCTGACGATCGCCGCCGTCTTTACCCGCTGTTCCACGCTATCTCTCGATAAGACCCGCGTGGGCTCCATCAAGAAAGTCGCCGTCGTCGGCTTCGTCGTCGCGCAAGAAATGCCCAAAGGCCCGCAGTTTAGCTTATCAGGCAGCCGCGACCGCACCATGATGCCGGCCTGGACTTCTTCCCTCCCTCACGCCAGCGAGCATTCCACCGAAATGTATGGCCGTCTCGCCGTGGCGTTGAAGAAGGAGCTTCGCTGGACCGTCACCGAGCGAAAAGCGCTGGAGACGAGCTCCGTCTACCATCCCATCTATGAAAAATTCATGAAAGGCCTGCAGAGCCGCCCGCCCATCGGCACGAACGTCGAGGCGTTCGGTGCCACTGGCATTCTGGATCCCTATCCCATCGAGCGCATGACCCTCGACGAGCGCCAAACTCTGATGAAAGCGCTAAACGTCGACGCTCTCGCGGTGGCGACGGTACGCATTCGTCTCGAGAAAGCGGGCGGCTTCAAGATGCTGGTCGGCGCGGGCGACTTCAAGCCGGTCGCCGAGATGGCCTTCACGGTCTTTGATGCGAAAGGAGAAGCCCCGGTCTGGCGCGATCTGCAAGCGACCGGTGAAGTCGTCGCCGAAGGAACGTCGCACGTCTTCGGTATCACCGACATCAAAGCGCTACTCAATCAGTCCATTCAGGCGGCGCAGAACTCTTACGAGAAGTTAATGCTGCGTTACCGCGAGCAGAATGGATGAGCCTTGAAGGAAGGGACCGGACTCCGAGGGGTGTCTCTACCCTCGGAGTCCGGCGGGAAGATCAAAATTCAAAACCGTTCGTCATGTATTCACTTTCCCACGAATCATCAGAGGCGGATTAAAGCGCCGCCCTCTTTGCTAACATTCGTTAACGGACTTACTGAGCGGCGAGAAAGGCTCTTTGTAATGGCTAGTGGAAGTTTGGCCTCCAGAAGAGCCGAGCACGCCACTGAGCCCAGTAAACTCAAGGGGACTTCGCCCACAGTAGTTTTTGGGAAGCTAGAAATTAATTTGTCGAAGGCAATTGAAGGGCTGAGTAATCAGCCTTGCATCCCTTACCCATTCGCAGCGAGTGAATGGCTCGCTTGGCGTGGGTGAAGGTAGTGACTTTTTGGCCAAGGTGCTTTCCGAGGCAGGTGAGCACTTCTTTCTCCGCCATCTCATTTATCGTTTCCACCGTGACTCCCGGGTAAAGGCCTAATCAATCGCTCAAGGGGCCCAAACAAAAAGGCTCAGGCCTGCAAGTTGTTGAACCCACACGCAACTGTCGCGATTTCAAAATCGACCGACTACAGCGACCGAGACTCACCTTTTCTTGATTTGCAGAAGGCGGGGGATGGATAGGCACCATTTCGCGCATTTCCTTCCTGCTCCTAGTAGCGATAAATTAGGTTTCGGGCAATAAGTGCCCCGAAACGCCGTCTACTAGCGCTTACTCGGAAGCGCTGAGCGCTTACTCACGACGATCGAGAGAATAAAGAACAGAAGCACTAAGACGGACTCGATTGGCCGCGTGGGCCGGCTCGCTCCGCGCGCGCGGCCGCAGCCTCCGCCTTCCGCGCTGACCGTTCCTCCTGTCGGAGCGGCGTCTTCGGCCGAGTCAGCGGCAGCGACCACCGGCGCAGCCGCGCCGAACGCGGAAGCGGGAAGCCGCACGGAAGGATCTCCGAAGAAGGTCCAGCTGCGCATCGTATCGGTCATCGCCCTGCCAGTTCCCACCGCAGTTTTGGCTCTCACCATCACTTCGCCCACCCGCACCGTCGTACCCGGCCGCGCTGTCCCCTGCGCCAGCTCGTTTTGAAATGCCGTCGCGAGCGCCACCTGAGAGGTGGGTGAGGTGAGTGACGTCGAGCCCCAGAACCCGATCGCCCCTCCGGTCGGGTTCAGCACGAGGGATTCGCCCAGGCTCGTTTCGGCCGGATCGGGGTAGTAGAAAACCGAGTTGAGACAGTTAAGTCCGACGACAAAAGGCAAACGCGCATTGGAGAGGCCGGTGGCATCCGCGTTTTTAAAGAACTGGTCCGTCGCCCAAAGGCCTTCCGCTCCATGACCGAGATAAGTCATGAGCAAAGGTGCTTTACCGAACTGATCGAGCACGGACACTTTTGCCAGAGCGTCCGAGGCGAAGTCACCGCGGGAGACGGTGTCCGTCACGAAATCGGGCCGCAGCGCCTTCGCACCATCCGAAAGCGCCGCCGCCTTCCCGGCAAAGCCTTCGCCCATGGTGTCTCTATCGACGATAAAAGAGAGGGAGGCGGCTGTCGGCGCGCGACCGCCCGATTCATAGGCGAGAAGCTTGGTTACATAGCCTGCGATCACTCCCGGCTTGTCGGTGGGAAGGCGCCCCACCGCCATGGTCGGCAATCCCGTCGTTTCGTCGGCGACGAACCAGTGGTCGGAGCCGAAATCGTCGTAGGTCCCTCTTTCCAGAGGCATCGGCATGAGATCGGCTGCGCGCCCATACTCCATGCGATCGGAGGCATCATAAGAAGCATCTCCCAAAAGGAGAACGAACCTGGGAGCCGGGGCGGCCCACGAAGCTCGCGCGTACAGAAGGAAATCGCGGATGCCCTGAGAGGACTTCATGCCCTGGGAAAACTCTGCGTAAATCTGAGCGGGAGTTGCCGTTACGACTCGCAAGCCCTCGGACTGCCTCTGGCTGATAAGAGCGCTCGCCGCTTCGAGAAGGGACTGATTTCCGATCACAATGAGATCCGCCCTGCGGGCCGCGTCCTTTAGAGCGCCGGCGTATCCCTCCACAACCACCACCTGATCTGGAATCAGATAAGCGCCCTCCTGAATGGCGACGAGACGGTACCCCGAGGTCTCTTCAGTGCCGGCATTTACCAGAAACTGTACTTGGGTGGTCGGACCATCCGCGGCGGAGGAAACCACGTTTGCCACTTTTACCACTCTCGAAGGATCGCTTACGTCGTAAACCGATACGTCCGCGTTCTCATTAAAATTGCCCGCGGTGATCACCGCGCCTCTAGTCTCGTTATTTAGCGTTGCCACACCGTTCAGCGCGAGCCGCGTGGCCCGGTAATCCACCTGGATGCGATCGATATCCAAAATTTCGTACTCGTCGGTTTTCATTCCGGAGGCTATGGCCTCGAGCTTCACGCGGTTGGTGCCGGGAACGAAGTAGAGCGAGGGAACCTCGAGGGAAACCTCAGTGGGATCGGCGTCGGTAAAGGCCGCCTCCGCCAGCCGAGCCGCCGAGCCATTCACCCAAACCGCCAGATGGTGCTCGGGATTTACGGAAAGAGTGCCCCGCCCACGCAGCGCGATTCGGAGGCGCACGGGACGGCTTTCCTCGGGCTCGAGCGCGGGCAAGGTCAGCTGAAATTCGTGAAAGGCATGAGAGTCCGGCACACGCCCCTGTTGGTGGTAGATGCGCACCCAGTAGAGATGATCCACAGTGGAGCCCATGGGAACATCGAAGACCTCGCGCAGATTCTCCTCGAACTCGGCATGCCCGGCGGTCGAAGCCAATGTGGACGGAGTCTGACCCGTGGGATCGCCGTTCAAAACGCCAAAGCGCTTCGCCGGTCCGGTACTTCCCGCTAGCCGCTGCCGCGAAAGGACGATTTCCGAGTACGGATCCTCGAAGCTACGGGTGCGAACGCCCCAGAACCGGATCGCGTCGCCGGAATTGAAGACGTTATCCGAGTCGACGATCTCGATGGGAATTTCCGAGCCGAACGCGTACGCGCGGAGATCGCTCGTCGCCACGCCCGCTAAAGTTGCCTCCGTCCCCCACCGTTTGAGGTCATCGAAGGCCACTTCGTAGAAACCCGTCGCCCCAAAACGAACTCGGACGGTTCCTTCCACGGAAGCCGGAGACTGGGCGGCCGCCACCGACGGAGCCTGAGGGGTCCATCCCTGTCCATCCAAACCCACATCGATGGTGATCCGGGTCGTTCGCCGCACCTGACTCGTCGATCCGTGAAAGAGCACCGGGTTCACCCGGACGCGGACATATTTCTTCAGCTGAATCTGGACGAGAGCTGGGTCCACCTCGAAGAAGGCGGCGGGATAGTCCGCGTCCAGAGCATAGGCCGGGGCGCTGGGAGAGTAGCTGGGCCGCAGGACTCCCCCCGCGTCCACCGCCCAGGACGGCGCCGGCTGAACGAGCCGCCCCTCGGAAGCCGCCTCGGTGATGGTTGAATCGAGGACCGCGGCCCCGCTGAAGTCGGCCGGCACTTCCACGAGAATGATTCGTTCGGGAAGCTCGGGCTTTCCGGCCTCCAGCAAGTTGCTATAGCCCGGCACGCTGATGCTGACGTAACCGGCGTTCCAAGCGGAGACCGGGTATGTGGTGGCGGGAGGGACGACTTCGAGACGAAACGCCTTCTTGGTTTGGGCGAGGATATGAGCGCCGTTGCCGAGATCCTTCAGGCCTCCGTTCGGACCCATTCCCACATCGGAAGGGCTATTGCCCGTGCCCGCGCCTGTCGACGAGTCGGCGGTATTCGTATCGCCCGAAGGAGCAGGTGGCGCGCCCGCGGAGGAGCCGGGGATCGCATAGACCGGCCCATGCCGGGTCTTCGTACCGGAAACGGCCACGTCCTCGACGAGATAATAATAGGTGACGTCATTTTCTACGTCGCTATCCACGTAGCGGTACCTGCCGGAGGCGGAGCTGCTGGAGCTGAGATTTCGGATGAGCGAGGCGTTCACCTGAATGTAGCCGTAAAGCGGGTTCGTGCTCCGATAGACATTGAATCCTTCGTGGCTGGTTTCCACCGTTGTTCTCCAAAGCAAGGCCACCGCGGAGTTATACCCCTCCGCCGACAATGAGTGAAACGTCACCGGCGAGTTGGCGGCGGAAACCGTGATCGTGCAGTTCGTCGCCGATACTTTGGATTGGGCGACCGGAGCCGGTGCGACGTCCATATCGAAATCTCCGAACCACTGATTGAAAGTGATCGTGTTACCGCCACAGCCAGTGGAGGACGCGAGAGTATAAGCCTGGGTATCGGCGGGCACCGGATTATTAGGGCCCCAGTTCCAGCCGAAGTTCGAGGCGGTGGCGGGGAGCGAGCTCGTATTGAGCTGAAGCGCTTTCATGGACGAGTAAGACGCCGAGAGATTACGAAGCTGTCCCCCGTTGAGATTGCTGAGAACGGTGGTTCCCCCAACGACCAGCCCGTTCAGATTCAGGTTGTCGATAAGAAACCCGGTCAGGTTCACCGTTCCGCTCGTGGCATTGAAGCCCCAGGTCCCCGCTCCATTGATTGTGACCAAAGCTTTGTTCGCGGTGGCTTGGGGATAGGCATCGTTCACGCCCGAGGTCGTGAACGTACCGCCGTTCACAGTAAGTGTCTGGCCCGTGCTGATTTTCAGCGTGCCGCCGCCCTGCACTTCCAAAGTGCCGGCCGCGACGGAAACTCCGTTCGGAAGAATCAAAACCTTTCCGCTGGGAACGCGAAAAGTAAAATTGGATGTGCCCGGAAATGTCAACGTGGTCACGGTGAGCGTGGTCCCCGCCACGGTAACCGTGCCGCCTCCCGTCTTATTGAAAGTGAGCGCGGTAATGGGGGAGGTGCTGGAAATTTGCTGGGCGGCTCCCGTCGCCGCGTCCTCGAGTCTCAGTGTCCCATCATTCTGTGTAAAAGTCCCCGAGTTGGAAAAGTTGCCCCGAACGGAAAGTATCGCCGAGGTGGCATTCTGCAGGGTCAGCGTCCCGTTTCCGATCGTGAGATTCTTGCAGGTGGCGGTGCCCGAAGCTCCGTTTACAAGAGGGTTGTTCGAGGCGCTGTCGATCTGACAATCGACGGTGGCGCTCGGCAGCCCGGCGCTCCAGTTGGTGGCGGTGAACCAGTTGGTGCTCGTAGTGCCGGTCCAGGTAGTCAAGGTCGACCCTACGATACTGGCGGCCGTCCCCAGAGTAATCGGCGGAGAAGTGGCCCCCGAAACAAGGTAACCCTGATCCGTGACCAGATCTCCCGTCGCATAGATTTGCACGCCTACTGTATTTCCGCCCACCGCCGCCGTGGCGACGTCGTACTCCACGTAAACGCATCGCTTAGGGGGCGTGGTCGTGCTGGCATGAACGGGAATCTGGCCCACGGACGGACTAAACGTCACGGTTCCCGGACTTCCCGCGAAGGTTCCCGTGCCCACGAGAGTTCCCGACGCGCCAACACAAGTGGAGTCATAAAAGATCCGTACCTGAGAGATATCGGTGGATGAGCCCGTGCCCGTTAAAGTCAGCTTGAGAGAGATAATGCTCGCGTCGACGAAGGAGGCGCCCGCCTGACTCTGAGTGAACCCGAACCGCCCCATATTGTAAGTCTGGCCTGCGTTTACGCTGGCAGGACCCGCGGCGTCCCGGTTGATGGATATCGTATTGGTCGCGCCCGTCCACGAGATCAAGTAGGTGGGAGCCACGTTAAAGGGAATACCCGACAGGTCGCCGGAATAGCTCGTGATGGCGAGGGTTCCCGCGCTGGCTCCGGTGGTATCTATGTTTTTCACGCCCGTCGCGGCCGAACCGGCGCTTTGAAAGCTCAAAGAGTCGATGGCATTTCCGGGAATCTGCCGCTTCAGCTTCAAAAAGGTGGAATTGTTGGTCACCGGCGAAGCAAAGGAACCATGCTGCAGATGGTTGGTGTTGTCTATCGTCGCTCCCGCCTCGATGGAGAGCCCGTTCAGTCCGAGATGATCGAACGTATAGTAGTTGGCGGAGATATTTCCGTTCACGACGACGCTGTAAGTATTGGCTCCACCCGTCGAGGTGACTTTTACGGTTTGAGAGGCATTTCCAACTAGGGTCAGCGTGCCGCCCAAGTTCACCGTTAGTACGGTTCCGTTTCCAAGGGCAAGGGTTCCCCCCGGCTCGACTTGCAGCTCGGCACCCGACTGAACGGTGACTGCCGCTCCAGTCAGAGTCAGAGTTTTGCCGCTGCTAATCCGCAACACTCCGCTGGTCAAAGTGACAGCGCCGCTGAAGGCCGAGTTCTCGTCCACGCTAACGAGATTGTTTCCCGCCGCTCCCGTATTGGCCACGACAAAGCTGCCCGGAAAGGTGGTTCGCATTTGCAAGCTCTGGCTATTGGCCCCGCGCATTTTGAGCACTCCGGGACCGGCGGTGGCCGCCGTGAAGGTCATGCCCGTGTTGGCGTCCAGGCTCCCGTAAAGGCCCAGCTCATTCGTCGTATTGTTGTAATCCAACGTGCCGCCCGTCTGCAGAATGCCATTCAGACAGGAGGCCAGTGCCACGTTCAGGCGCGCGAGGAAAGTCCCGTTTCCGACGCGGCAATCCTGGGTGGAGGTTGGAATCGTATTGGGCGTCCAGTTGTTTTTTGTGTTCCAGGCATTGGACGCGCCCCCGTCCCAAACGCTCGTCGTTCCGGCGCTCACCGTGGAGGTACCTCCCACGACCGGCGGGCCCGAAGAGCCGGAGAAGCTGTAAGCCAGGGAGTTGGTGACGTCCGAAGTTCCTTCGATTCCGAACTGGATAGTAACCGCATTGCGCGCGATGGCACTGGTGGCGGCCAGCACGTGAATGCACGCGAGATTGGTCGAGCTATTCGTAGCCAGATCACCCGAGGGGATCGAGAAGGTCGCGGTGGGGGGCGAGCCAGAAAGGGTAAGGTCACTACCGATCTGCAGATCGGTGCCCGCGTTGTAGACGCAGTTGTAACTCGCCGGCGCGTCCCGGTAGACCCGCACCCGAAGGATATCGGCAGAAGTTGCCGTCCCGGCCTGGGTGAGAGTCACCGAGGTGATATTGGTGGCGGTGCTCGCTTGATTGAGCGAAAAGGCGAGCGTCGTAAACAACGTGTCCGCCGAGCTTCGCCCCAACGTCGACGTCGGGCTTCCGACAGCCGTGTTATTGGACAGCGAGAGCAACGTTCCCGCCTGGCTGCCCCAGCCAATTTTTCCGTTGGGATCGTTCTCAAAGGTGCTTCCGCCCACGCCACCACTCCATTGATTGATCGTTACGGCTGTCAGATTATAGGTGGCGGCATCGAAGTTTTTGACGCTCGCGGCACTGTTATCGTTAAAGAAGCCTAGGGTGTCCATCGTGGTGGGAATGGAAGCGGCGGCGCCGAGAGTCACCGCGTAACCGCTGGCGGGAAGGTAATGGAACTCACCGTGATCGAGCTTTTGAATGGTTCCCGTGACGTTCAAGCCCGCCGCGGTCATGCGATCGATGCGAAAGTAATCGGCGTTGATTTGGCCGGCCACATTCAGCGTGAAAGTAGAGCCCGCTCCGGCGGACCGAAGCGTCGCGATATTGCCCGCCGCGCCGGCGAGCTGAAGCAAGCCCCCCGAGTTCACCGTAACGGTAGCTCCGTTACTCATGATGACCCGGGCTCCCGCTCCAATCTTTAGGGTTCCGGAAACGGTGAGGTTGGTATTGACCGTGAATGTCTGGCTGTTACCGATTTCCAATGTCGCACTGGCCGGGATCGTGATCGCGGAGGCGGTGGATTCCACCGTGACGTCCGCGTTCACGAGAACCTTTCCCGTGAAACCGGCCTGCCAGGCAAGTGAGTTGCGGATGGAGAACGCTTTCGTGAGAGTCACGGTGGAGTTGGTGGCGATCCGCAAATTATTGATCGGATCGACGTTCTCGAAAGTTTGAGGCGCCGAGCCGGCCATCGAAATGAAGGTGGTCGTATCCGCGGCCCGGAAGTTGAGTTGATTGAGAGTGAGGTTGCGGAAGTAGTCTCCACTTACCGTCAGGACGCGGCCGGCGGAAGTGGTGAGCACTCCGCCCTGAATGTCCACGCAGCCAACCGTGTAGGTAGCGTCAAGAGTGGGAAATCGAACGGCGGAAACGAGTACGGCGTTCTCGGCGGCGGTATTGGGGATGTCGGCGATGGTCCAGTTGCCGGCCGTGCCCCACGCCGTGCTGCCGCTACCATTCCAGGTTCGGGTGTTCGCTCCGCACGCGCCGAAAGCTTCGCCCGTCCGCCAAAGGCAGAGCAGCGCCAAGCCAAATAATAGAACGCGCGTACGTACCACTTTCACCACCTTAAGAGTCCCCAAGGTACGGATCGGCGCTAAAGAGCTGCAACTAAAGCGAATTGTATCTAGAGACAGCTACTTAGAGCCGGGTGGCGCCTTGGGTATCTACAAGGATAGCAAAACAATGTGAATTGCTTCTCACAATTGGCAGTAACCTATAGATTTTACTCGATTA
The DNA here is from genome assembly GCA_043767805.1 of Pseudomonadota bacterium. Taxonomy (GTDB): domain Bacteria; phylum Bdellovibrionota; class FAC87; order UBA2466; family UBA2466; genus CAZZHG01. Next base: position 19,739 of record JAYUGC010000110.1, read on the forward strand.
TTTTAATTTTGCGGCCGGACGAGGTTCCGTCCCCGAAGGGGTTCTGCGCGAGCGAGTCTTTGTAGAGAAGGGAACGTGGGCGGGAGAGCTCATCCATCGGGTTACTCCAGCGAATCGGCGTGAGCGGTCGCCGCCGACAGGCTCTTGGCCAGTTTCCTCGCATTGAACAGCGAGAACGCTTCTATCGTTGGGCGGTCCGCCTTCTTGAGAGGTTTCTCTAGATCATCCCACTTATGATTATGGCACCTGGGCCGGATAGCTTCCCGCGTTTCACGGGGTCATGCACAGCGTACTTGCTTTGAAGCGCCTTGTTCAGGCCGCTGCCATCGTCGACGACATGCGCGACTCCAACCGGAGAAACACCGCGCTTCTCGATATCGCCCAGATACTGCACGTTAGACCCAGAACATGGTACTCTGCTGGGCTCAGTTACCTTTTTCTAAACCACTCCTCGGAGGTTCCAGTCTATGAGAGCCGATTGCTATAAAGTTTTTACGCTCGCCTTTGTTGCCCTTTTTATCCTGGCTCCAGTCTGTTTCGCCGACGATGTGGCGAAAGACCCAGTAGCCATGGAGGCGGACGCGGCGGCCCATACCCGGAATCGCGTAGTTTCTCTTTCAAAGTTAACGCCCGAGCAGGTGGACTCACTTCGTGCCAATAACTATGGCTGGGGCGAGATACTCCACGTCGGAGCATTCGTCGCCAACGGCCAGTCCTACGATGCGATCGTCGCGGACCGTGCCAGCGGCATGGGATGGGGCGAAATTGCCAAAAAATATGGCGTGAAATTCGGCGATATCAAGAAGTCAGTCCACGCGGGAATCAAAGACGCGAAAAAAGCCGTTAAGGGAGATGACGCGGCCAAAAAAGAACTAGGCCAGCTCAAAAAGGAAGCGGACGATATCGAAAAGAGCGACAAAAAAGCAGACAAGGCCGAGAAGCCTGCAAAAATGGACAAAGCCGATAAATTGGCCAAGCCCGACCATTCTTCCAAACCAGACCATCCCGCTAAGCCGACCAAATAAGCACTATGGCGCCCGTTAGATATTCGTACCTTGGAATGGCGAGCGGTCTCCGGAGAGGCCGCCCGCCTTTTTTAATCGCCATCTTCGTTTCCTCCTGGTTTTGGAGTGGAGCGAATGTCAGTGCAGAAACCCATCCCTACCTCGGCGCGAGTCTCACCGTCACTCCTTCGGCCAGCGCGACCTCAAGCGCTAGTGACTATTACACGGTGATTTCCACGGGCCTTTCTTGGAAACCCAAGGAAGCGTGGGTGCATCAGTTTGGCTACGATTTTGGAATCGATGCGCTCAGTGGGGCGGTCACGACCTACTCGACTGTCTCCGTTGGTACCCTTTACCGGCTGAGCGACACTTTTCGTCCAAAATTTTCGCTACAAAATACGTTTTCGAATAACTTCGATTTCTACGGAGTGAAACTGAAAGCGGCGCTTCGCATGATTCCGCTCGATGTCTTTCGCATAGATCCCGGCATTCTCTTTTATGCCGATACGGTTGGCTCTAGCTCCCTTGGGGGCTATTTCGATATGAACTGGCAGTGCAGCGAAACGTGGTCGGTTCAGTTTAACGGCCAGCTACTCGGGTCGGCACCGACCGAGTACGCGCTCGGAGCCGGCGTAACGTACGATGCTTCGGGTGAGTTCAGCTTGTACGCCTCCGTGAACTACTCAACCGGAATTTCCGCGGCCCCCGTCCTGGGCACGCCGGTGGTAGGCTCTACAAAAAAGCCCTCGATTAAAAACCCCAAAGCGGGCCAAACCACCATTGCGGATTACTCCGGCACCACATCCAACAAAACCGCCTGGACGCTAGGAATGCTCTACTCCTTCTAAACACGCCAAAAAGGGAACTGTCGCAGACCTGCGGCTTTTGACCGTACCCGGGAAAATCGTCTTCGACGCCCAGACTTCACAAATATTGCCCCGAACACATGAGGCTAGCCTCTTTCGTAACCCGGACCCCTTGGATTTCTATAACCTCGATTAGTAGCGCTTCGACCATTCGAGGAAAGACGAAACGGATCTCTGTTGCTGCGTACCGAAGGGGTTGTCGATGAAGGTATTGAGAATCCACGAAGGACTCAACCGGCGCTTCAATCCCAGCTGATTCAGGCTTCTCAGGCCCCCGCCCACGTTGAGCGAAGTGCCATCCGCGATGCGGATCCTCGCCGCGAACGTGTTGGAAGTCGGATCGTAAGTGACGCTCTCGATGGGAGTTGTCGCAAGTAGGTACATGGACGCGAGCCCCATGGCGCGGTTGGATACGGCGGCTCTCAAGTTGGCTACCGTATCCCCGTCCGTGGGGCTCAGTTCGCTCAACGGCCGGCCGAAGACCAAAACGGAGTACGCATCTTCTTCGGATAAAGGCGGATTGCTGTCGATGGACAGATGCGGCACTTCCACCGTGCCGTTGATCAAAATCTTCAGACGATACTCCGCGTACTTTACGTCCACTTCGCCGTCGATGGGAGGTGACTTGGCCCCTTCGGCTAGCTCCACTCTGAAATGGTGCACGGTTGCCTTGCGCCGCAAGATTTCCACGGGGAAGGAGTTAATCCGTAGCGTGCCTGTGGCGTCGGACTCCGACGATAAGAAGAGCGTCAGATCCAAAGGCACCGGCGCGGTGGCCAGATTCGAGACGAGCCGCATCGGCCCGCCGTTATCGGTGTGAATCTTGATCCGATATTGAAAATTCGATTTCGCTTCCGCCACTTCGCGGTCGGGGAACTTGATGCGCGGATCGGGAAACAGCCGTGGCAGCTTTCCCGGCTCGAGGGGCGGCAAGACCAGCTCCACGTTGGCGAGTGAAACGTCGGCGTCGAGATTGACCAGGGTTTGCTTGGCTACGCGGCGAAAGCTAATCGCCCCCGTGGCTTTGGTGACGAAGGTCTGGGAAGGAGAGCCGAGCTTCGTCTGGACTAGAAAAGGAATCCTCCCCGATTTCAGATCGATTTCTGCTCGGCCATCCGTCGAGACCACCAGCTCGCCTTCCATGGCGTTGAGCGGGCTTGGAACGGCGTAGGCTTTGTCTTCGACGACGTTTACCGCTCGCTGGAAATTGACGACGTGAGCATCGATTTCGACGGCGGCCGCTAGTTTCTCTTTCGTCAGGTCTTCCAGATGAAACTGCACTTTGCCGTGCCCGTGCACGATGTCCGTGCGAAAGGGCAGCAGATCGATTTCGACGTTTCCTTTGGGGTCTCGGGAGGCGGTCGTTCCCCCTTCGGCGCGCACGAGCAAGCGTAGTTTTCCGTCCCAGCCCGAAGTCCATTCGTTGGGAATGACGTTGTCGGTAGGCGTGACCTCCGTCGGGCAGAGCAGGTTCCACTGCATCTTCGCCGTGAGCAGGTTTTTGAGCTCGAATCCGCAAGCGTCGAGAGACACATGTCTCAGCTCCGGGATGGGCCGCTCGACCCAGCCTTCGATTCTACCTTTGGCGAGCTTTTCGTTTCCTTGCCCGCGCAAATCCAGCTGAAAGGGCTTAGGTCTGCCGTCTTGGGTGAACTTGCCATGGGCAACGAGTGAATAGTCGGGGCTAGTGCGGAAAGTGAGCGCGGTTTCCAAAGCCCATTGAGCCGCGTCGATTCTCAAAGACTTGAACTCAAAAGTGAGCGGGCTAACAGCGAGATCTGGGACCTTGGCGGGATCGGTGGGGCCGGCGTCTTTCGCTTTCTCGGTATCGAGTTGAACCCGGAACCGGCCGTCCATCGCGGTGATGGGGCCCACTTTGAGAAGCCGGGGAGGAAACGCGGCCAACCGGATTTCCACCTGCGCGTACACGTGACCGAAACAACCCGAGGCGTGGGGCGCGATACCGTCGTAACAAAGGCTCGGCGAGTCCAAGGTGATTCGCTTATCCCGAAAGCTCAAAGACTCGATCTTGAGGATGGCGTCCGCCGGATAAGTCACATGGATACCCGCGAGCCGGGCGATGGTGGTTGCCAGCGCGAGAGGGTTCCTAGGCAGAAACCAATGGGGGCGCGCCAGAAACGCGACGGAGAGCAAGGTAAGCAGGGTCGTACCACCGCCCGCCAGCCATGCCATGATCCAAAATGTTTTCTTTAGCCGTTTCAAAATTCCTCCCCGTAAGACACGAAGAGTTGAAAATGCGATTTCGCGGTATAGCCCGCCGGCGGCGTTCCGCCGACGATGCCGTGAGCCGCCGAGATTCTAAACGCTCCGATCGGACTTTCCCAACGCAACCCCGCCCCGGGCGAATAGAGCCAGGGCTGGTCGAGTTTCGCGGGAGCGGACCCGGTTTTTCCGATGTCCAGAAACACCAGGGGTTGCAGTCCCCAGGGAAGCCAGTACCCCAGCCTTAATTCAGTGCTTAGATAAAAAGCGGTGAGCGCTCCGTTGGCGTTGGGAATTTCCTGAAAACCGAAACCTCTCAAATCCAGCGAGCCGCCGAGATAGTGTCTGAGGTTCGGCGGCAGCGACGTTTGCTCCGCCGCGGGAGTTAGCGTGGTCGAGAGGCTTCCGCGCATTCCCAGTACGAAGAGCGGCGGATCGAAACTTCCCAGATTCCAAAGTTTGTGAATCGAGGCGCGCATGGTTTGCGCGGTAATTTCGCCGAGCCACCCTTTGCGGCTGAAGCTTCCGTTGAGAGTGAGCTCGTACCCTGAGCGAGGCGAAGTCCGAAACAGCTCGAAGTCGTGACTCATGACCGAAAGATCCGCGCCGAGAGTGAGGTAAGCGGATTGCCGGCGGCCCACGCCGCGCAACGTTCTCTCTCCGATGAGCGCGGGTCCCGCGTAAAGACTTCCGCCCGCGTCTTGCCCCTCCCACGTTACTCCGGGCGTGATCTGCAATTTCCCGGCGATGACTTCGTAAGCCTGCTGACTCTCATGACGGAAAGAAGCGACGGGTTTTACGTGAAAGCGCGACGGCCGATTTTGGTAATACCAAAGCCCGGTGAACGCGAGCTCCTGCTCGTTACGGCGATCGCCGCCGTAGTAGCCGGTGAGACTGACTCCCGCTTGCGAGGCGGTGCTACCGACCCGCACGTGTTTCCACGTAGCGCGCGCCGCGAGACCTTTTTCCGTATTGAGGCCGAAACCGATACTCACCAGCCGGGGCGGCCCCGCGACGTTCTTTTCGAGGATCCCTACGTTAGTTGAGTCGCAGGACGCCGTGAAAAGCGTATTTTGCAAAACGCCGAGAGAATGAATCCGCTGCGTCGTCAGATCGAGCCAGCGTTCGTTGTAAATCGCGCCGGGATAAAACGCGTGGTAGCGGTTCAAGACGGCGGCGTTCATGCTTTCGACGGGCTCGATGATGACGTCGCTGATCGTGCCGACGGGGCCCGCGTCGACTTCAATCTTAACTAGCCCTGAGTCCGGAAAACCCTGAACGCTTACTTTGGGACAAGCGTGGCCAAGACTGCGCAGCTCTTTCAAAAATCGTTTTTCGGTTTCTTGAAGAAGGCTAGGGGTGAGAACTTCGCCCTTGATGCCGCGGAACCGCGAGAGATCGATGGCGGTAGCGGAGCCTTCCATCACCACATCTTCGACCGTGGTGCGATCGCCCACGTCCACTAGGACGCGGTCGGGGGACTCGTCCAAAATGGTGTGGTAGTAGCCGCGGTCCTGCAAAAACGATTTCAGGTGAAAGACCGCCTGGGACCGGGGGACGCGCTTCCACGCGGGAACGTCGGCGTCTCCGCAAACGAGGACGGTCTCGGTCATGGTGAGCGAGAACTTGTCGGGGGCCAGAATCCGCACCCCGGGACAGAGCTCCCATTCCTCGGCCTGTGCCCGAACGCCAAGAAAGGCGGGGACCAGTAGGACCAGGGTTATGAATCGAGACGAGGACATTGGTAGGACGTGGTTCTACCGCAATGTGATGCGCCGTATCAAGAGGCCAACAGTCTAAATTAACCACCTGGAATTACTACAAAATAATGCCTCTTTTGAACCCTCCCCGTTTGGGATAGAAGGAAACCCATGCCGGAGTTCGAAGGTAAGCGAGCGTTAGTGGTGGGTTTTGGAAAATCGGGGGCGGCCGCCGTCCGCTTTTTAGCCGCCGAAGGGGCCCGAATCACGGTCTGCGACACCAAGACTTTGGAGCAGCTGGAGACCACCCGAGCGCTCTGTGCCGGCCTCGAAGTCGAGTACCGCCTAGGGCCTTTCGACCCCGATCTCTTTCGCTCCGTGGACCTCGTGGTGCTGAGCCCCGGCGTTCCTCGCTCGCTGCCCGCGGTCTCGGCCGCCTTGGAGTCCGGCGTGCGCGTCACCAACGAACCCTCGCTCGCTTTCCAGCGTCTTCAAGCGCCGGTCATCGCGGTCACGGGCAGCGCCGGCAAAACGACGACCTGCACGCTCATCGCGGCGATGCTGCGCGCCTCCGAAAAGAACGTTTATCTCGGCGGCAACATCGGCACGCCGCTTCTCGATTTAGTGCGCGAAAAGACGACGGTCGACGCCATCGTCGCCGAGCTCTCGAGCTTTCAGCTCGAGACCGTCGAGCCTTTCGTTCCCGCGGTGACACTTTTTACGCCCATAGGCCACGATCATCTCGATCGCTATCCCAGCGCCGAGAGCTATCACGCGGCAAAAGAACGCCTTTTGAATTTTGGAAAAACCTCGACGACAGCGGTCTTTAAGGTCGGCAATCCCATTCACGAGCGGTTTAGCAAGTCCGCTCCCGGGAGAGTCCTTTGGTACTCCACCGAGCCGCTTCCCGCAGGCCGTCAGGGCGCCTGGTTCGACGAGAGCACTCAGCAAGTCACCTTCGTTCCCGACCGATCTGTCGTCGAGACCAAAGGAAAGCTCGGCGGCATGCTGAACCGCGAGAACGTCGCTTCCGCCGCGTGCGCGGCGCGAGCGCAAGGGGCTTCGGTCGAAGCGATCCAAAAAGCCGTCGACGAGTTCGGCGTCATGGCGCATCGCATGGAGCTCGTGCGCGAAAAAGCGGGCGTCCGCTTTTTCAACGATTCGAAATCCACGAACGTCATCAGCGCGACTTCGGCGTTAAGTTCCTTTCCCAAAAAAGAAATCATCTGGATTGCGGGTGGCCGCAACAAGGCGATTGATTTCGCTCCGCTTCGCGACCTCGCTTCGCGTAAATGCAAGCTCGTGGTCCTCATTGGCGAGGCCCGCTCCGCTCTGCGCACGGCGCTCGAAGGCGCGGTTTCTATCGTCGAGGCGAAGGACTTTCCCGAGGCAGTGCGCGTGGCCGCGGCGAGTGCCGCTCCCGGCGACAGCGTGGTACTTTCTCCCGCGTGCGCGAGCCAAGACATGTTCAAAGATTACGAAGACCGCGGCGAGACTTTTCGCCGCTTAGTGCAAGCTCTTTAAAATATTTTTTGCCCCCCAGTTGACTCCAAAAAAACGATATCCATTTTGTGAGTCGTAAGAGGCAATCCGGAATGAGTCCGGAGCTCCTCGTTCAACTTTCTCTCAGGAGGACGTATGAGTTTTGTAACGTTGTGGAACACTGTGCCCCGCCGTAACTGGGCCGAGAGCGACTTGGCTCGTTTTTTCGACGAAGCGCTCAGTGACATGGCCCCCACCGTGGCAGCTTTCAAGCCCGCTACGGACCTGGAAGAGACCGACACCCACTATCAACTGGAGGTCGATCTCCCCGGAGTGAAGAAGGAAGAGATCCAAATCGAAGTGCGCGACAACCATCTGCACATTGCGGGTGAGCGCAAATCGGAAAAGACCGCTAAACGGGTCGCGGAACGCTCTTTCGGAAAGTTCGAGCGGGTTTGGGCGCTGCCAGAGGACGTCGACGCCGAGAAGGTCGAAGCGGCTTATGCGGACGGAGTCCTCTCCCTCAAGGTAGCCAAAGCCGAGGCGGTAAAGCCTCGCGTTATCAAAATCCAAGCCTAATTCCCCTATATCCCTACTCAAAGGGCCGGGGCGCCAGCCCCGGCCTTCCTGTCTCCAACCACCGATAATAATTATCTAAAATTTACTGCCCTTGACCCCGCTTATTTAGTACCTATCTAGGACGTTCAAATAGGAGGTTTCCAATGAAGACGAAGATTAGACCCTTGCGCGACCGTATCTTGGTAAAGCGCCTGGAAGAAGAGACGAAGACACAGGGCGGCATTATCATCCCTGATTCCGCTAAGGAAAAGCCGCAAGCCGGCCAAGTCGTTGCCATCGGCAACGGAAAAGTTTTGGAAGATGGAAAAGTTGTTCCGCTCGAAGTGAAGCAGGGCGACCAAATTCTCTTCGGCAAGTATTCCGGCACCGAGATCAAGCTGGACGGCGAAGAGTACCTGATTCTGAAAGAGGAAGAGATCCTCGGAATCATGGGCAAGTAATTTTAGTTAATTAGGAGTAATTGCAAATGGCAGCCAAAGAAATTCTGTTTCACGAAGAAGGCCGCGCGATGATTCTCAAGGGCGTCAACGCTCTTGCGAACGCGGTGAAAGTCACGCTCGGCCCTAAGGGCCGTAACGTGGTCATCGAAAAGAGCTGGGGCGCCCCCACGATCACCAAAGACGGCGTCACCGTCGCCAAAGAGATCGAGCTCGAAGGCAAGTTCGAGAACCTCGGCGCGCAGATGGTCAAGGAAGTCGCTTCGAAGACGAACGACGATGCCGGCGACGGCACGACCACCGCGACGATTCTGGCGCAAGCTATCTTCCGCGAAGGCGCGAAGGTCGTTGCCGCCGGTCACAACCCGATTGAAATCAAGCGCGGCATCGATAAGGCCGTTGAATTGGTCGTGAGCGAGCTCAAAAAACTCTCTCGCCCCATTCAGAGCCCGAAGGAAATTGAACAGGTCGGCACCATTTCCGCCAACAACGACCCCACGATCGGTAAGCTCATCGCGGAAGCGATGGCGAAGGTCGGCAAAGAAGGCGTCATCACCGTCGAGGAATCCAAGACGGCGGAGACCACCCTCGAAGTGGTCGAAGGCATGCAGTTCGACCGCGGTTACCTCTCTCCGTA
>JAYUGC010000111.1:0-4359 GCA_043767805.1 Pseudomonadota bacterium
TGATGTCGTAGCAGCCTTTGGCTTTGTTGAAGAACGAGCTCGCCGCGCAATCCATGGCGAGTGCGATTTGTTCCCCGAGCTTGTAGCCAGCCGCCTCGATGGCCGCACAAATTTCCTGAATCGCGCTTTCGTTGGAAGCCAGGGCCGGAGCGAAGCCACCCTCGTCGCCGACGGCGGTGGACTTACCTTCGTGGTGCAAACGATCTTTCAAAGCGTGAAACACTTCGACGCCCGCGCGGAGCGCATTACTAAAATCCGAAAAGCCGTGGGGCACGATCATGAACTCTTGAATCTCGAGCCCGTTATTGGCGTGCATACCCCCGTTCAAAATGTTCATGAGCGGAATGGGAAGCTTCATATCGGACGGCGCCACGCCCATCTGCTCGTTCAAGTACACATAAAGCGGCTTCTTTGCCGAGAGCGCCGCCGCATGGGCATAGGCCATCGAGATCCCGAGAATGGTATTGCCGCCAATCTTGGTCTTTTGCTCGGTGCCGTCGGCCTCCAGCAGCCAGCGATCAAGGCTCTCCAGCGAGAAGCGCTTTCCCACCAGAGCTTTCTTGCCCTCTTCATTCACCCACTTCGCGGCTTTCTGAGTGCCCTTCCCCAGAAACCGTTTCTTATCGCCATCTCGGAGCTCCAAGGCCTCATTTTCCCCGCGGCTCGCGCCCGAGGGAACGATGGCCCGGCCCCAGGAGCCGTCGGAAAGCGTCATTTCGACTTCAAGAGTGGGATTTCCGCGAGAGTCGAGGACTTCGCGACCATAAACGGACGAGAGGGTGTTTTCCATTGGGGTTTATCCTAGGAAAGGCGGGCGCCGTAGCCAAGAAAAAAGGCGGCGCCTCTTATCAGAGACGCCGCCTCAAAGTAGGAATAAGAAGAGAGATTACTTCTCTTCGCGGAACTCGGCTTCGATGGGCTCATCGCCCGTCTTGGCTTTGGGCTCTTCGCCGCCGCCTTCACCGCCACCAGGGGCTCCACCGCCGGCCTTGGAGGCCGTCTTGTAGAGTTCTTCGGCGAGCTTGTGAGACAGAGCGCTCAGCTTGTCGTAGTGAGACTTCATGGAATCGAAGTCTTCGCCTTCAACGGCCTTTTTCGCGTCGCCCATGGCCGATTCGATTTCGGTCTTCAAGTCGGCCGGGACTTTCGCCTCGTTCTCCTTGATGAGCTTTGAGGTGCTGTACACGAGGTTATCGAGGTTGTTCTTCAGCGTGATGCGCTCACGTTTCAGCTTGTCCTCTTCCGCGTGGCTCGCGGCCTCGTTGATCATGCGCTTGATCTCGTCTTCTTTGAGACCGCTGCTTGCGGTGATCTTCACCGACTGCTCTTTGCCCGTGGCGAGGTCTTTCGCGCCGACGTGAACGATACCGTTCGCGTCGATGTCGAAGGTGACTTCGATTTGCGCCAGACCGCGGGGCGACGGAGGCAGCCCGGCCAGCTGGAATCGGGCCAAGGTGCGGTTGTCGTAAGCCATTTCGCGCTCGCCTTGGAGCACGTGGATTTCGACCGTCGACTGATTGTCTTCCGCCGTCGAGAAGATTTGGCTCTTCTTCGTCGGAATGGTCGTGTTCCGCTCGATGAGCTTCGTAAACACGTGACCCAAGGTCTCGATACCGAGAGAAAGCGGCGTTACATCGAGAAGGAGCAGGTCTTTCACCTGTCCGCTCAAGACGCCACCCTGAATCGCGGCGCCGATGGCGACCACTTCGTCGGGGTTAACGCTCTTGTTCGGCTCTTTGCCGAAGAACTCTTTCACGCGGGCCTGAATCTTCGGAATGCGGGTCGAACCACCGACCAAGACCACCTCATCGATGTTCTTCGGGTCGAGGCCCGCATCTTTCAGCGCTTTCCGGCAGGGCTCGATGGAGCGATCGATGAGGTCATCGACCAGCTGCTCGAACTTGCTGCGGCTGAGCTTAATCTGAAGATGCTTCGGACCGGAAACGTCCGCCGTGATGAACGGCAGGTTGATTTCCGTTTCCAAGGCCGAAGAGAGCTCAATCTTCGCTTTTTCCGCCGCCTCTTTCAGGCGCTGCAAGGCCATCTTGTCTTTGCCAAGATCGATACCCTGATCTTTTTTGAACTCGGCCACGAGCCATTCCATGACTCTGTGATCGAAATCGTCACCGCCGAGGTGGGTATCGCCGTTCGTGGCTTTCACTTCCACCACGTTGTCGCCGACGTCCAAGATGGAAATATCGAAGGTACCGCCGCCAAAATCGTAAACGGCGATCTTCTCGTCCTTCTTCTTGTCTAACCCGTAGGCCAGCGCCGCCGCGGTCGGCTCGTTGATGATGCGCTTTACGTCCAACCCTGCAATGCGGCCGGCGTCTTTAGTGGCCTGGCGCTGAGCATCGTTGAAGTAAGCGGGCACCGTGATGACCGCTTCGGTCACCGGCTGTCCAAGGTAATCCTCAGCGCACTTTTTTAGCTTCGCGAGAATGTAGGAAGAAATCTCCGGAGGAGAGTGTTTCTTGGTCTTAATTTCGATGGCGGCATCGCCGTTGTCGGCACGCACAACCTTATAAGGCACCATTTTCGATTCGTTGCCGACCTCTTCGAACTTCCGGCCCACGAAACGCTTCACGGAATAAACCGTGTTTTCCGGGTTCGTGATGGCCTGGCGTTTGGCGACCTGACCGACCAGGCGCTCTTCGTCTTTCGTAAAAGCTACGACGGAAGGGGTCGTGCGACCGCCTTCTTCATTAGGAATAACCTGAATGTCGCTGCCTTCCATGACGGCGACGCAGGAGTTGGTGGTTCCTAAATCGATACCTATGATCTTACCCATATACTCTACCTCCGCTTCACTCTCGGCCGCGCCGTTCAGGCTGCGGGACGAAAGTCTTAAAATTCGAACGGTTAACCGAACTCTCTTCACACAGGTTTCCCGTTTCGGAGGTAATATGGGAACCCCCTGAATGAAGTCAACCAACTGAAACCGCATCAAAAAAGTGCGCTTGCGGTCTTGCCTCCAAAAAGGCTATTGAGAACTCCATGCCGATCTATGAATACCAATGCGAGAAGTGTCAGGAGATGCTTGAAATCTCTCAGAAAATGTCGGAGCCACCGCTGACCGAATGTCCGAAGTGCCAGGGCCTGCTGAAAAAGCTCGTGTCTAGAACGAGCTTTCAGCTAAAAGGCGGCGGCTGGTACCAGACCGATTACAAAAAAACTTCCGGACCGAGCAGCACTCCCGCGGCCGAGTCGCCGAAGACCGAAACGTCCCCCGCCCCCAAAGCCCCCGAGAAGCCGAAAGGCGGCGGTGGTTGCGGCAGCGGCGGATGTGGGCACGGTCACTGATCGTCACCTTGACTTTGAGTAACCCGTGAGCAAACTACAGGGGGTTTCAAAGCCAAACTAGGTTTTTGTTAATGATTACGGGGCCCCGCCCCATATAACTGTCTCTGTAGGAGGAGTCACAATGAACATTCGTCCTTTGCACGATCGCTTGATCGTGAAGCGGTTCGAAGAAGAAGAGCGCACCAAAGGTGGCATCATCATTCCCGATAACGCGAAAGAAAAGCCCCAGCAAGGCGAAGTCATCGCGGTCGGTAACGGAAAAGTCCTCGAGGACGGCAAGAAATTGCCGCTCGAAGTGAAAAAGGGCGATCGGGTTCTCTTCGGAAAATATTCCGGATCGGAAATCAAGATCGACGGCAACGAGTACCTGATGATGCGCGAAGAGGACATCCTCGGAATCATCGAAAAGGCGTAATCGCCTTAAACTTTTAAGTAAGGAGTTAAGTAAATGGGAGCCAAGGAATTAAAGTTTAATGAAGAAGCCCGGGCGTCGATTCTCCGGGGCGTGAACATTCTCGCGGAAGCCGTAAAGGTTACCCTCGGGCCTCGCGGACGCAACGTCGTCATCGAGAAGTCGTTCGGCGCTCCGACCATCACCAAAGACGGTGTGACGGTAGCCAAAGAGATCGAGCTCGACAATAAGTTCGAGAACATGGGCGCGCAGATGGTGAAAGAAGTTGCCTCTAAGACGAGCGATGACGCCGGCGACGGCACCACCACCGCGACCGTTCTCGCCCAGGCGATTTTCCGCGAAGGCGCGAAAGTCGTCACCACGGGCCAGAACCCCATGGACATCAAGCGCGGCATCGACGCGGCGGTCACCGCCATCGTCGAGCAGCTCAAGAAGATGTCCAAGCCGGTTAAAGACCAGAAGGAAATTGCCCAGGTCGGCACCATTTCCGCCAACAACGACCCCACCATCGGCAAGATCATCGCGGAAGCGATGGACAAGGTCGGTAAAGAAGGCGTCATCACCGTCGAGGAATCCAAGACGGCGGAGACCACCCTCGAAGTGGTCGAAGGCATGCAGTTCGACCGCGGTTACCTCTCTCCGTA
>JAYUGC010000112.1:0-28631 GCA_043767805.1 Pseudomonadota bacterium
AGACCAAAAATCGCGAGCTGAACGGGCACTATTTTCGGATCGGAAAAACCCATCAGAATAATGGAGACGACGAGTAGCGCCTGCACCACGACCATCCAGCCGGTTCGCCGATGAAGGAATGGCATCGTGAACCTGTCGATGAGCGGCGACCAAAGAAACTTCAGAGAGTAAGGGAGCGTCACCACGCTAAATAACCCGACCGTCTTAAGATCGACGCCCTCGCTGGTGAGCCAACCCTTCAGCGTGCCCCAGACCAGAGGAAGCGGTAAGCCGGAAGAAAAACCCAGCACCAGAGTGATGAAGAGGCGGCGGTTCTTGAGCGCATGCATGAAGGCGGACATGCCCCATTATACCCGCATGGTAAACTAAGAGCCGTGGACAAAAGCGAAAAGCGAGTCAGCTTCCTCGGCCTTTCCGCCTACTTCGCGGTAGTCTGCATTGCGTCGGGATGGGGAGCCGCGACCGTCGCTCTCTTTCTGATCCCCGCGCCCGCGCTAAAACCCGCGGGGAGAGTGGGCGCTACCTTGGCGGTCGCCCTCGTTCTCGCCTTTTTGGTCACGGGACTCGCCGTTTGGCTGCACCGTAAGCTCGGAAAATCGTTTCTTCTGTTCCAGGCGGCCATCCTCGCGCTCCTCGCCTTGTCGCTCGGCGCGGGCGAGGCTTGGCTGCGCTCGGGCCTCGCCCCTTGGCCCGCCCGGGTGCTGCACGGCAAAGTGAGCTCTTCCGCCACCGATCGTCTGAAAGCGGTGCGGCCGAAGACTGCGGCCACCAATTCTTGGGGCCAGAGAGACAAAGAGAGAGCCAAGACGCCCGAGCAGGGAGTTACCCGGGTGGCGCTGCTCGGCGGGGCGTTTTTGGAAGAAGGGGTGCTCGCACCCTTGTCTCGTCTCGTCGACGAGCGCGTGGGACGGCCTTACGAGTTCGTGAATCTCGGCGTGAGCGGTAGCTCTCCCCGAGAAATATTCTGGCGCGCAAAAGATATCGCGCTTCCCCTTGGTGCCGAACGTCTCATCGTCTTTTTCGATCCGACGGAAGATTTCATCGCGCCGCTCGCCTCCGAAAAGCGTTTGCTCCCTCACCTCGCCCGGCTCGTCGCCGATCATCCCCCTCGTGGCAGTCTTTTGGGAGAGATCTTTCCTGGCCTCATCCAGCGCCTACTGCCCATGGGGGGCGACGCGAACCCTCTCGAGCGAGATCTCACCCAGCGCCTGAAAAAAGGGCGGACGGAAGAGATCCTGGCGCTTCTTACGAAACTCACTCCCACGGCGAAACGAGACGAGATGGCGGAGAGACTCGGCAAGGCTGACTTGAAACGGCTAGCCCGAGCATTGGCCTTGCCCGATCTCGGCTTGGTCCGGCCCGCTTTCTTGCAACGCCTTCTCGCGTCTTTGAGTTGGGAGCGCGGAAACGGTGTGTCCCAGGAAAATCTCGAAACGACAGCTCGGTGGCTGGCGGCGACCCTTCGCCTCGGACGGCGGGCGGGCCTGGAGACGACCCTAGTGCTGATTCCTCCCGCCGAAGCTACCGACGACAGACTGCGCGATCTATGGTCCTCGGTGGGCGATATTCGCGTGGGGGCGCGCCAGTGGACGGAAGCCGCGGATTGGCTCAAAAATCGGCTAGGCGATCAAACGGATGTCTTGGATTTGAGAGAAGCGTTCGCCGGCGTTCGGGGAACCTACTTGAACGGGGACGGTCATTGGACTCCGGCCGGAAACGAAATCGCGTCGCTTCGTCTCGCCGAGCGTTTCGGCAAGACTCCAGCGCCGACCACGACCTTCCCTTAAGAGCGGAGCCGCGGGCGCGAACTTTGCCGAAGCAAAGCGGTCACCAGACTGACCGCCTCTTTGAATGGGTTCGCGCGAGAGGCGCCGTATACCCGGGCGCGGTAAGAGAGCGGCATGGGGAGGAGTTTCAAATCGAGCGCGCCCGCTCCCAGAAGGAGCTCAAGATCGCCCAGCGCGTTACGACCGAAATGGCGAGCGCTCCACCGGCTGATGAGCTTATAGTCCTCGGCGGATAAAAGCTTGGTTCCGCACCAAACGTCGCTTACGGGCTGATGTAAGAATGCGCTGACGGCCGCCACGCTCAGGCGATTGGCCAGCTTCGAGGCGAAGCCCATCGCGCCCGGTTCCATGGGCAGGCGGAAACGATCGCCGTAAATCAAATCACCGCGGCCCTCCACCAACGCCTCGTAGAGGCGTCTCACCGTTTCCGGAGGCGCGCTCAAGTTGCCATCCGAGATGCCTAAAATTTTTCCCTCGGCTTTGGAAAGGCCCCAATGAACGGCGTCGGTCTTTCCGTGGCCGGGCTGACGAAGCGCCCGCAAACGCAAAGGCCCGTGATAATGGCTGAGGGTCCGGGTGATGGCGCCCCACGTATCGTCGGTGGAATGGCCCTCGACAAAAATGATTTCCGTCTCCCGCCCTTCGAGGCCGGTGAGTCTTTGGATTAGGGAACCGATGGTGGCGGCTTCGTTTCTCGTGGGAATGATGAGAGAGAACGACGAGCGAGCGGCCCACGGAACCTCGTGGCGAAAGAGATGAAGGTTGAGCTTTTGACTCAAAAGAAACGGCGACCGGCCGAGCGCCGTGACCCGCAGATTTTGAAAACCCGCCTCGCGAATCTCATGGAGCCAAGCGTCCGAAGTAGACGCGGGCTCGGGCAGGAGAAACGCCACGCGATCGCCGGGACGAAGCTCGTTCTGAAGGGCGCGCAAAGCCGAGCGGCACGCGCCGTGGACCATCGGATTCCACAAAAAGAGCGTTTTGCCCGGCCCTCGGGGGAGGGCTCTGGCGGGAAGCGGTTGGTCGGCGCCCCACGGAATCCACGATTTACCGGCTACGGGAAGTGCTTCGAACCAACGCCGCGAAGAAGGATTTCCCGGAGAAATCCACACCACATTGGAATAGTTGCCCGTGGATCGAATGAGCCGGTTCAGCGCGTTTTTCACTAAAACTGATTATAGCGCGCCTTCCCCCACTCCCACTTACTCAGCCCGTCACAAACCCGTCTAAAAAGTGAGTAGACACTTTTTAGACGGGCTGCGGAAGGTTAGTAGATGTCTAGGTAGACCATCAAGGCGTGCTGGGTGGTGCTGCCGTCGTTGGCCTCTACCATCACGTACTCCCCAGCTTTGCCTTTGAGCGAGGCCGGCACGTTGTAGACCATGCGCACTTTCCCCGGGTTGGAGCTCGGCGACAGACTTCCGTAGTTCACGGAAGTCGTCGAGCCGTTTCCGAAGGTGATGAGCGGGTTACTGATCTTTCCCGCTCTCAGCACGAAAGGCCCAGGCAAAGCGCTTTTCGCCTTGAACTTCATCTGCACCTGAATCGCAAACGAGCTTCCCGCTTTCACGCGGACAGTCGACGAAGGCACGGGCTGACCGTTTCCATCATTGAGTAAAAGCGAAACGGAGCGAGTCACGTTCACGAACTTGCGCAGCGCCTGCTTCATCGCGCGGCCATCCGCGAAAGTGAGCTGCGAAAGGAAACGGACGTAGGTGTCGTCTCCCACCCAAGGCCCAGCGGCGATCTCGACCGGCACTTCGACTTCGGCCCCCGTCGCGATGTCCGGCAGATCCACCTTGTTCTTGGTGAAGCTGACGAAAGCGGGGCTCGAGCTGAGCTCGGTCTTCACTCCCTTGATGTCGGCCGACGTGCGGTTCTTGAACTTGAACTTCGCTTCGACTTTCTCGTTCACCTTGGGATCCTTGGCGAGGGTAATTGCGGTCAGCTCGAGCGGGAAACCCGTCTCGGTATCGGCGCGCACTTTGGCGAGCTCCTTGAACCCGGCGCCGGAATCGGCTTCGAGAGCGACGTCGAGCTGGATCTTGTCGCCCGGCGCTTCCGTCGCAATGGGCGCGGAAACGATACCGGTCAGCGTGGTGCTCGTTGCGGCGGCCAGCGCCGGCAAATCGCGCACGGTCAGCGCGAACGTTCCGAGGCCAGAGGCGCCGGCGATGCGCGCCCGGATTTTTCCAAGCGCGGTGGATTGACCGCCGTAGTTATCGATGACGAGAGTCACCTTCACCGCTTCACCAGGAGTATAAAGGCCGTCTCCTGAAGTCTCTTCCAACCGAGCCGCCCGCACCACGAGCAATGCCCCTTTGGTCAGCTCGTCTTTGAGCGCGACTTTGCCGAAACCGACTTCTTCCTGATGAAAGATCGGTTCCGCATTCGCAAAGCCATCGAGAAGCCCTTGGTCTTTCGCTCCCGATGCGCGTCCTTGCGCATAAGCCGCCACGTCGGTCGCGCCGAGCGTCGCCTGATAGGAGCTGGCCGCCGAGACATCGAAGGCCTTACGGTACTCACTCGTATAGAGACTACGATACTGGCTCGCGAACTGATTGGAGTAAGCATTGTCGTAGCGCGAGCGGCAAAGCGGCTCGAACTCAGTAAGCACGAGTCCCGTGCAAGGAGGCGAGTAGTACGCTTTCAGCAAAGAGGGCACGGCAACCGACGGACTGCCCGTCGACGGCACACCAAAGGGCGGCTCTTTCGGAGTCAGCACCGAAGGCGCCATTCCCTGGCCCACTTTGAGCTCCGAGAGTTTCAAGAACTGACCGTTTCCGCCCGGATCGGACGAGATCTGATCGGTAATGTCGACGGTCGCGGCGAGCGCGAGAGGCGCCGAGAGATGACCGCGCAAAGCTTCGTTGTAGCCCTTCGGATAACTCTCCAAATGCGCTTTCTGCCGCGCGGAGAGCTGCCCCGCACTCGTGCCGTCCTTATAAGAAGCCGCGAGCGCGGCATCGGAAGCGCCGACGCTTCGGCCGTTCGCATACCCCTTCGCCAGATCCCGCGCGTTCGCGTCTTTCTTGGCTTTCGCGACGCCATCCACCCGGCCCACTTTTTCGCCGTCGACACCGCCAGGCCCGGGCGCGCGGTCGGAAGCCTCGCGGCCACCGTCGAGCGAAGCCGCGGAATCGGCTCTCACGTACACGTCGTTCAGGGCGGCGTTGTAGTTGTTCACCACCTGTTGGTAGTAAGCGAATAAATTTTGGGCGAGACCGTCCTCATATTCATACTCGCTTTTCGCGGTAACGTACGGAGGACGAGCCAAGGCCACTTCCTGGCGAGCGGAATCAGTCACCGATCGCGCCCGGCGGACCAAGTCGTTCGCGTCGGCGACGACGCGCACTTGATAGTCGCGATCGTGCTGAGCTTGCGCGAGGCGAGACCGCGCGTTCTGAACGTTTTGTTGTCCGGTTTGAAGCTGAGCGTTGGCGCGAGCCAATTCGTTTTGAACGGCGTAGAGCTGGTTCATCATGTCGTTCATGTAGCGCTGGTTGTCGGCGCGATCTTGCTGCAAACGCGCCAAACGCTGGCGCAAATTTTCCAATTCCGGGGGATCGTCTTGGCGGCAGCCAGAGAACACGCAAGTGCCATGAACCGCGTCGCAAGCCGCTTTGCTCTGGTTCTCGGCGGCGTTGCGATTGCCGGCACGCACCGGGTGGCCGCCGCCGTGCTCTTCCCAGCCTTTGTCCACGTAATTGCAAATCCAATCGCCCGGATGGGGCTGGTTTTCGAGATCGGAAATCTTCTGGCTTACGTTTTGGATCTGGCGATCGAGCTGGTCGCCTTCTCGTTGCAAGCGATCCCGCTCCCTTCCCTTCTGCTCGAACTGGGCGTCGAGATTGGAGATCCACTGGTTGGTTTGGAGCAAGTCATTTTCTAGGCCGTTAATCTGGTTACCGAAGTCGGCGAGGTCGTGATCGAGATCGTGCAAGCGTTGCTCCGCTTGATCCCGGGTCTGAATCGCTTGCGCTTCCGCGCTTTCGGCGGCGGATTGCCGACTCTGGGCGCCTTCGAGTATCTGGGCTTTCGCCGAGTACCGGGCCCGGGCCCCGTCGGCGATGGTGCGTTGGCGGTCGTAGCGCCCCTTGGCTCCCGCGATATCCAGGTCGGCGGCGCAAACCCCCACCGCGAGAAAAGTTAGCAGAACCGTCATCCACCGAAGCGATTGAGCCATGAGAGCCCCTCCTAAAGAAAAATCCCCGTGTAGTGTCAATGCAAGGGCGGGACCAGGGCAAGCCAGCGATTCTGGGCTCGATGACTCAATGCTCCAAGAAAACCTTTCAGGGTGTCAGAGCCAGATTGACCCCGAAGCGGAGCCCGCCCAGAATAAAAGACCGGGATCATCCCCGATCTGAGGCGCGCCATGAACGGGCTTTTCCTTTTTCTACTAGTCGCGATGGGTGCCGCCGGCGCGGCGGACAAAGACACCAAAAACGTCTTGTCCACGTTCCGGCGGGAAGCCATTCAAGGGGCTCTTGGCGAACAGATTCTTCGCCTGACTCCCGAGGACTCCCCAGCTCGCGCCACTTTCCTCGTCCCCGTCAAAAATACGAAGCGAAAGCCCACGCTCCTTCAGCTCTATCTTTACCGCCCGGGCGATCGGCCCACGCTGCTCTCCGATCCTCGCGGGCTAAAGCCGGAAAGCGGCGCCTTCGACACCCTCGTTTCCCTCGTGGGTGAAGACCAAGACGGTGACGGGCTCATCGACGTGCACCTCGTGGCCCGCTTCAAAGGCGCCAACGGCAAGCCGTTCGAGAAATCCGCTAAGTACCGCAACGAAGGCCCGGCGGGTTTTCGTCTCCTAACGGCGCCTCCGCCCCCGGCGGCTCCGAAAACCGGCTTTGCTCTGGGTCTCGATTGCCGCTACGTCGCCCTCGACGGAGGCTGGTGGGTGGCGGCGTGTAAAGAAGGAGAGGCCGCGCTTGAAGTCCGTCTCAAACTCAACGGAGAAGTCCGACTGGCCTTCGAGGCGCCCAATGCCACTTCAATCATGGTGGAAGGGCAGGACTCGCGCGCCGTAGCCATCAGCTATGACGGCCCGGGGTGTCGTATCGTCAAAATCCTTCGCCTCAAAGACGGCAGACTCGTCTCCGACACCGACTGCGCCCCTTCGACTCAATGCGCCCTTACTCGTTTTCCCAAGGTTCCCGACTGCCGAGGGACCGTCGAGTGCGGGGGCGTCGCGGGCGACTTTCGCTGGAAGCGGGAGTTCGATGTTTGTCAGTAAAGCCTAAGCTTCTCGAATGACGCCCACGAGGTTAAAGTTCCTTTCTATAAACCCCATGCGTCGGAAACTCCCTACCCTGAAGCCTTATGTCGCGGAATGGGTCACGGCTTGTCTTTCGCTCATCGCGTGCTTGTTCGCGCTCCGTCCTTTGCTTCTAGATGGCTCCGCCATCCTTCCTCACGACAACTTTTATTGGTGCTACCCGATCTTTCATTTTTTCGCGGAAGGGCTTACGCAAGGACGCCTGCCGCTTTGGAATCCGTTCATGCACGGCGGAGAGCCTTTCTATCCGCTTCTCGGACAAATACGGCTCTGGGATCCCATCGCGCTCTTCACGCCGCTGGTGGCTCGCTATTTTTCCAATGATACCGTCGTCTGGTTTAACTGGACTCGCTTTTTGCAAGCGCTCGTCATGGTGGGAGGCACCTATTTGGTGCTGCGTCCTTTAGCGCGGTTATCGTGGGTACGGCTTTCTCTTTTGCCGCTGCTCCTCTTTTCTTCCTTTCTTCTGGGCACGTTTCCTCAAGACGGCATTCTCGCGGCGTTTGCGTGGGTGCCTTATCTTTGCTGGTTCGGCCTGAGGCTCATCCATCGCAAAGGATCGCCGTGGACCAATTGGATTGGCGCGGGCCTCTCCTTCGGACTCGCGTGGCAGTCGTATCATTTCGCCGGCACCTGGGTCTTTCTGCTGATCGTGCTCTCCGGCATCGCGCTCTTTCATCGGCGGTGGGGAAGACGCGTGTTTCGCGGCGACAGCTGGAAACGCCCGGCCCTGGTCTCGGCAATCCTCGTGGGCATGATGGCGCTGCCGAACTTCGCGCTGTTTACCGAGTCGAGTCGCTTCGTTTTTCCGCTTCGCATGGCGCCCGCCAACTACCAGGAGTTGCCGCCTTACGGAGGCCCGATCCGCACCGAAGGCGACGCTTCCTACGTTTCCTTCGGTTGGTGGATGCCTGCCTCGTTCGTCAGGTTCACGGGAGGTAGCGCCCAGCCCTGGGATTTCTTGCAGATGGTCGCTCCCGACGGCAACCCCGCGACCCACGGCGATCCCAAAGGCGGCTGGGGCTCCCCGTCGGAAAGTTATCTCTACTTCGGCTTGTTGCCTTGGGTCTTGAGCCTCTTCGGGCTTTGTGTCGCGCGTGGGCGCAAAAAGAAACTCGCGCTCTGGACGACCGTCGCTTTCGGGCTTTTGATGCTGGGATTCAAAGGCGGGCTATTTAAATTACTGCGTCCGGTTTTCCCTCCGCTTTGGGGCCTGAGAAACACGGGCCTTCTCGTTCTGTTCTTCGAGCTGGGCTTCCTCTACTTTTATCTCATCGGCGTGGAGCGCGCCTTCGGCCGTAAGCAAAAAGCATCGCCTCTCGCCATCGTCTTCTTTTTAGCGCTGAGCTACGTTCAGCTTGGCATCGCTTTGCACTTCGCTTCGCGTCCAGAGGCGATGGCGTTGCGGTGGCTTTGGTCCTTATTCATTCCCGCGGCGGCGGCCCTCGCCGCGAGCCACTTCGGCTGGAAGCGCACAGCGGGTGCGCTCTGCCTGCTCGCCCTCGCCTTCGATCTCGGTAGTCACATTACCGAGGCTCGGCTGCTGCGCGCGGGCATGCCTCACCCCGCCCTTCAGCTCGGGGTCTCCACGTCGCCTCGCCGAGCGGTTTTTCCCGAGACGCGAGAGATAGCGCCCGATCAAAAGCGGCAGCCCGGACAAGCTCCGCTTCGTTACTATCCTTTGCTGGAGCACCATGCCTACGCTTTTTCTCCCGCGGTAAAGCAGAGCATTGGTCCCGATCCTCTGACCGAAGTGTGGCATGGCGTGCGCTGGAATAGTTTCTTTCTGAGCCGTTCGTACTTCGACTGGACGCAGGCCGCGCGTTCCGCCGACGAGATTCGAGACAGCTTCGCCATTGGAAAGCCATTGCTTCAGTTACTCGGAGAGAAAGGCCCGCAGGACATGGCTCCCACTGTGCTGGCGTACGATTACGATTCGCTCACGGTCAAAATAGCAGCGACCGAAGCGGGCAAGCTGACCTGGTCTGACGGTTTTGATTCCCGCTGGAAAGCGACTCTCGATGGCGTGTCCATCCCCGTTGAACGGTGGCAGGGAAACTTCAAGGCGGTCTCCGTGCCGCCCGGCTCCCACGAGATACGATTCGTTTTCAGGCCCTGGTTTTTCCTGATCGCCTTCGTCGCCTTTCAGTGCGCGCTGGCGATCGGGCTCACGCTCATCGCGCTTACCGAGCTCGGAAAACGCAGTCCTCGCCCGGGTGGACTCTTCAACCGGTTCCTGCCGGTTCGTTTCGTGCTTCCCATCGTGATAAGTCTCCTGGCTCGTACTCCGTTTTTCAAAAGGGCCCAGAAGGTGTTGATGACCTTGTCCGAGCCCATTCCCCTCACGACCGATCTTGCCTTCCGAAAAGGCGAGGTTTAGAAAAATCCCATGGCTTTGACTCCTTCCTCCATGGCTCCCTTAGGAATGCTCGCTCCAGAGTTCTCTTTGCCCGATACCGAGGGGAACCTAGTGAGTCTGTCCAACGCGGCGGGTGCGAAGGGTTATCTTGTGGTGTTTATTTGCAACCACTGCCCCTACGTAGTTCACATCCGCAAGGAACTAGCAACGCTGACTAGCGAGTATCAAAAGAAAGGCATCGCGGTCTTTGGGATTAATTCCAATGACGCGGCAAGGTATCCCGCCGACTCTCCCGCCAAAATGAAGGAAGAGCGAAGGCTCCAGAAGTACGAGTTTCCTTACCTCTTCGATGAGTCCCAGGACGTGGCGCGCGCTTACCAGGCCGCTTGCACTCCGGATTTCTATCTTTTTGATGCCGCGAAAAGCCTGGTTTACCGCGGTCAATTCGACGATAGCCGGCCTAGTAGCGGCATCCCCGTCACAGGCAAAGACTTGAAGCAGGCCATGGACGAGGTTCTCGCGGGCCGTAAGCCCACCTCAAATCAACGCGCGAGTGTTGGCTGCAACATCAAATGGATTAATTAGGCAGGTACGAGCGGACGGCCGCCAGCGCGTTCTGACATTTCGCGAGCGTTTCCTCGGAAAGATAAGGCTTGGGCCCGCTTTCGACGACGGCCGCGACTTCACGGGACGTAGGCTCGGTGCCCTGGGCTTTGAGCTTCGTGACTTCCTCCGGATCGATGCCGAGCACGTCTTTGATGTTAGTCGCGCCCGCGGAGATGGCGCGGATCGCGGTGCGCTCCATGGCGGCGTGAATGGCATTGGAGCGCTCGATGGGATCGAGCTGAGCCTCTCCTTTTTCATCCACCACGGCGATGAACTCGGGCGTGCTTCGCATCCAGCCGGTAATTTTCAAATTCTGTTCCACTCCCGGGACCCCTTCTTCCGCATGCAAGCGATCGGCGAGTGAGTCGACGGGAAACTGCATCCGGGCCACGTGCTCGCCCTTGGGTCCTTTTTGCTGAATCCACTTTTGAAGCGCAAGGTTCGAGGGCGGCACGATCGGGCCGTCCGTATCGATGGCTTTCGCCGCGGGAATCGGAACGTATTTGCGAAGCAAGTGCACGAAGGTGGCCCAGCGCCCTTCTTTTCCGGGTTCTTCCAAAGGAATGCCGGTCATGCGGATGGAGACGAGCGTGCAGGCCTGCGAACAGTAAGTGCCTTGCTCGTAGTACTTACCGGCCGTATGCTCTTTCTTCATCGTTCCGTCCGGCTGACGAACGTCGACCATGCCGGCGCCGTTGTCGACCCAGCTAAAGTGCGTGCCTTCTTCCATCATGATGCGCCATCCGCGCGCCACGGCTTCGCGCCAGGTCTCGATCCATTTCTTGGGATTCTTTTCGGCATGGAGCCGCATGAAATCTTGCTTGTTCAAAAGCTTCATCCAATCACCTCGAAGGGGATTGGCGTCGGGAATAACTTTGCCATCGGCATCGACCGTTGGCTTATACGCTTTCCAGGCCACCGGGTCCCAGCCGTCGCGGCGGACCTTTTCCACCATCTCCTGAGCGTACTGATGGAATTTCACCGGATCGATGTCGGCGATGCCGACCCAACCATAAGAGTTCTCATTGGCGAAATGCTCGAGTCCCACGAAGCGCACGCCGGCAAGCTTCGACTCGTCATGATAGGGATAATTGTCCGCGACCAAAGTTGACGCGATCCCCGTTTCAGGATCGGTGTGAACGATGAACTCTCCCACGTGAGAAAAGCCTGAATTTCCCCGATTGATCTGAGAAAGGCCAAGGCGCAACCGATCCACGGGCGACAATCCGTTGCTGATGCTTTTTCCTTCCACCGGAACGAAGAAGCCCAAAACGTTGCCGATGAGGCCTTCTTGCTTCGCTAGCTTGATGTCGTGAGGCACCGCCGCGGAAGTAATGACGGCGGCTTCGGAATTGAGCGAACGGATATAAGCTAGGGAGCCGGTATGCACCTCGTTGCTTTGGATCTTTGCGTCGGCATCTCTCATTACGACTTGGTTCGAGACAAAGTTCTCGAGATACTTATCGTGAGCGCGCACGGCTGCCGCAAGCTCCGTCTCGAGGCCAGAGTCCTTTTTGAGCCGCGCCTGACGCACGATACTCAGAGCGACCCCTCGGCCCACCCATTGGGTATTGCCGATATGGGGATCGAGATGAATCTTGAAGAGATAGTCCGCGAAAAGACCTGTCACTTTGGCGATATCTTTTCCGATGACCGCTTTCACGCGCTCGTACTCGGCTTTGTCGCCGTCGGAAACCTGGGTCTCGCTTCCGGGGGCGAGGTACTTTTCCAGGAATTTTTCCCCGTACATGGCCTGCAGGTAATCGGAAACCAGGCGTTCCAGCTGCAAGCGGCCGCGTTCCCGCTCGGCTCCTTCGAAATAGGTTTCGATGTCCTTGGCGCGCGCGATTAGGTCGGGATTTTGCCGGACCACCATCGGCACTTCTTTCACCGCGGCTTCCGGCTTTAGATCGAGAAGACTCGCCGCATATTTGAGAAAGCGCTCGCGAAAAGCCGAGTCGTTTAGATTGGGCTCGGCGCCGGCCATGAGGTGCAAAGTCAGCTCACGGGCGATATCGACCATCCTGTAGCGCTCGATATTGCCTTCCAGAGTCGCTTTAGCGAGAGCATTGACGGCTTTCCCCGCATCCAGGCTCGCCTTCATGGTCGCCGAGTACTCGTCGAGACCCATGCGCTTTAAGAAACTTTCCAAGGCCGCCCGACTTGCCGGCGATTCCATCTCGAGACCCAGTACGGTGTTCTCGCCAACGCTTGAACCATAAGGCTTCGGCTTCGGAGCGGAGGCGATTTCGGAAGCGGCTTTCTCCTGGCGGGCCCGGGCGCGGGCGGCGTAACTGCCGCCGAGCACTTTACTCGGGCCGCTCTTATCAATGGCGAGACGGTAATCGCGCACGTTTCTTTCGACCGCCGTGAGCAGACCGCTCAAGTGATCGTCGTGCTCGGTGGCGCCGACCTGCCAAGGAACCGCTTGTAAAACACTTCTCAGCTCACCGTCGGCTTGCGGCACGAAGGGCTCCGTACGAGAGAGTTGCCTTTCATGACTGGAAACCGGCGGGTAATCTATGATCTGCACGTCGCCGACCGTCGGCTGAAGCGCGAGACTGACGGGCGCGACGATGCGTTTGGCCGTCGGAAGATCTTTCAATCCCGAAACTCCCAGTCGACAGAGCAATGAGAGCGGAAAAGCCAAATGACTGTGATTCGGCTCTACATCGAAGCCCATGGTGAGCTTGGGCGCCAGTACGCAACCTTTGGAGCAATAACCAGCCCCCAGGAAATCCGTGAAGCCCGTATCAAAATGCACGCCCTGCTTTAAGAAATAGTCCCAGCCCTTTTTCGAGCGTTGAGAATAGAGACGGGCAAAAGCTTCGGGATCTTTCTTGGCGAGCTCGACCCATTCCCGCATTTCCTTGCGATCGAAAAGCACCGGCCAGTCACGCTGGGTGGCCGAGGCCTCCAAAGTCCCTGAGCCGGGGTTGTAAACGCTGACCGTGGATTTCCAACCGGGGCGGTTCGCTTTTTCCACTTGGCGAACGAATTCCGCGGCTAGCTTCTTCGGATCTTGAGTGGACACCATAAGTCGGCGGTTGGACCCTTCCTGAGCGAAGTTGCCGAGCGAAATGATCCGCTCGCCGCCGAAAACGGGGTCCGGATAAAGGTCGCGTACTTCGACTCGAACGAGACCGGTGGCATAGTCCGTATTGTGAAACGCTTGTCCGACGTGAGATACGCCATGATTGAAGAGACCGCGATCCGCGAGCCAGCGCCGCGCTCTTCCCCAGTAGGTCTTTTGATCGGGCTCTTTACCCTCTTCCCAATGCAATAACCGCGATAAAGCCGTGCCTAGAAGCCGCTTCGAGTAGGCCTTTAAGCTTTGGATCGGTCCGGGTCTCGCCGCGAAGGCGATGTCCGCCGCCCTCTTATTACCGGCGTGCTCGTAGACGAAACTTCCATCGTTCACCTTCACGACGACCGGATTGCCTTTTCTGTCTTTGAAAATAGGTTCGGCGCTAATTGAATTTTCGAGATGCGCTCCGTACCGAAGAGCCGCTGCGTGCATTTGCGTCTCGAGCGGCCCATCCTTAACGCCCTTCTTGCGCGAATGCCTCACCATGGAAAGCGCCACCGCATCTCCCAGGTAATTCGACTGCCCGAGCTCCGTATCCATGCGCATCAAAGTCAAATAGGAAAGCACCTTCCCGCGCACTTCCTTTAGATCCGCCTGAAAGGCGTCGTGTTCCGGAGTCCCGGGACTCGCCAAAAGCGAGCGAATCTTCTCGGTGCCATAGGAGGTATGCATGAAATCGTTGGCCACGCGTTCCGCGGCGCTCAAAATTTGTTTGGAAATGAAACGGGTGGCGTACGCTTCTCTTTCCGCCGCTGTCCGCACATTGCTCGGCCATTCGTCCGGCAGCTCTTGCGGCTTCAAAACGAGAAGGCGCGCGGAGAAGTCCGCCACTTTCTTTTGTAACTCCGGTGAGGTGTTGAGCTCTCCGCGAGTCTTGTCGTAAATCCACGTCGCGAGCTCGCGGGCTTCATTGACCGCCTGATAGCGGCGCTGTGAGAACGCCATGACCTGATCGGAAACCGGCGAGAGCCCGATTTGCAGACGATCTCCGGCCTCGACTTCAGCGGCCTGCGTCCTGCGGGCCTCGGCAATCTCGGCCGAAAAATCCCGGAACCCCATGTCGCGTAGCCAGGTATCCATCTCCGATCGTTCGCGAGACGGCTCCGCAAAGCAGAGCGACGCGAAAAGAACGAGCGCAAGCGCGGTTTGGTAACGAAATGCCTTCAAGAACCCCCCAAAATGCCCAGATAACACCTCTGCATGCTGCAATGAATGTTCCACGGACCGCTCGAAAGTCGCTTTCGGCGGATGGGGTATCTCATTGAAACGCTGGCGAAATCAGAGGCTCGTATTCGTTTGGTGGGGACTTTTGGAACGTACTCCGCGAGTGGCCGGTCTCAAGACTTGAGCAGCTGCTCAAACTACGCGCAAAGAAATCCCCTAGGGGCGAAGGTATTGCACGATACTTTGGAGCCGCTGGTCCGCCCTCTTAAAGGCCTCGTTATCGGTGGCAAGTTTCTCGCCAGTGGGCAAGCGCAGCTGGGCGATGGCAACCACGGCTCCGCCCTTGATTCGGCGGATGACGACGGGCACTTGGGCGACGGTCGACGAGTGACGTTGGAGCAGGACATTGAACTCGAAGTAGTACTCGTCCGTCGGGAAAGACTTCGCAAGTTGTCCCGAGAGAGCAAGCGACCCGAAATCTTCGAGGGAGCTCGCCTCGACCCCTACCTCTTTCGTCAAAGCCCTGCCCTTTTCGACTTCGGCGCGCAACACGCCAAGCCTCGCCTTTCCCGCGTAAGCTTGCCGAAGCTGAGCGGAGCTATAAGGGAGAGCCTGACAAGGAACCGGTTTGCAGAGGCTAGGGGCGAGATCGGACGGAGTAAAATCGAGTACGAGAACCTCGCCGGCAAACGCTCTCAGGGGCAGCTCTTGACCGCTTGGCACGGTGATGCGCTTGTCCGCCGCGTTAGGAATGTCAGTCACGCGGCTCAGGGAGCTCTCGCTAGCGGCCGCCTGTTCGAGGTGTCGAGCCTCATTAAAATGCTCTTGCAGATAATCCTGATAGGCCCTTTCGAGCTGCGATAGCTGGACTTTCGCGGTTTGCACCGCCTCGGCGGGGGCCTCGGGACCGCCGCGACGGCGAGAGTTCTCGTAAGCATCGAGGCTCTTACGAAGCTGCTGCCGGCGAAAGGTCAAATCTTGAAAAATCGGATCGATCGCAATCTGTTTGCCATACTCGTCGGGAGACCTGGCGTCTTTGAGTACCTTGGCATAAGGGCGATTCCCTTTGGCAAGAACGAGGTCATCGATGCCAACTTTTCCGCCGTCAAAAACGTCGGGAAGGAGACCGACTCGAACGGACTTCGCTCCCGCCGCTTCGAGCGCTTTTCCAATGGCATAGGCCGCGCGCTGACTGTCATTTACGCCGTCCGCTCGAGCTAAGCCTTTCGCCCGGGCATCTCTGTCCAGAACCACGATGAACTCTTTCGCTCCCGACTCAACCAAACCACGGATCATATTGTGATCCCATTCGGTGATTCCGGGTAAACCCACGGTGATCTTGCCGCTCGCTTGTTCCGCCACGAGCGTCTTAAACTCGCCTTCCGTTATCACCACGGTTTTTCCCTTGGCCCCGGAAAGGGCACCGCCGTTATAGAGTTTTTCCTCGGGAGTTAGCCGTCTAT
Organism: Pseudomonadota bacterium; assembly: GCA_043767805.1. Lineage (GTDB taxonomy): Bacteria > Bdellovibrionota > FAC87 > UBA2466 > UBA2466 > CAZZHG01. The sequence goes on from JAYUGC010000112.1 coordinate 15,749, forward strand.
CGAGCGAACGGTTGAGCGGCCAACCGATGTACTTCGGAGCCAGGGGATCGGGATTCCCCATTTGCCGCGTTCGCCATAGCGGAAGCGTCTGGTGATCTGGGTCCGAAAAGAAAGGGATCTTGATGGAGTCCCGGCCGTTGACGGAATAACAGGGCCCTCCTTGCGCATCGAAGGAGACTTTCATCCAGCCCGCGTCTCTCATTTCGGCTAGGGAGTACCCATTCTGCTTGGCCCACTGGCGCAGGGGAACGAAGTCCTCACTGAAGTAAGCGAGACCGGCCCTATCGGCGAGTCCCTCGGGCCAGCCCCGATCCGCGGCGAACTGAGCGACCTTCGCTTGAAGCTCCGGCTTCGACCGAAGGTCACTAATGAGCTTCTTGTTGAGATCGGAAATCCTGTGAAGCTCTTCCGCCGACAACTTGCGGCCGAGTAGGTTTGCCTTGAACTCCGTGAGAACTTCCGGCGTCCCGCCTCCCACCTCCAGAACTTCACCCGTCTCGCTCACGACAAAATAATTCACGGAGCCTAGACGCCGGTACTCACTCGCGACATGGTAGCCAAAATCCGCGTGTCCGATGACTTTCGCTCCGGGAGGTACGTGCCCGGGCGATTTACCAACGACAAACTTCGCGGACGCATACTTTTGCGTTTCGACAGGGGGGCGGAGCCGAGAATCGCTCCCAGAGTTAACGCGCATCTGGAACGGCTGTTTTAGATTCACTGAAGTGGCGGCCTGTAGCGCCCGAGCCGAGCTTTGCCATTCGCTCGTTCCAGCGAGTAGGTCCACGTAACGTTGCTTGTCCAGCGAAATGCTGGGGCGGGGAGCGAGGAAACGAAAGCAGTTGAAGGCGAAGGACGGTTGTCCCCAGAGCAAAGCGAAGCCCACTACGCCCGTAGAAATGGCGCGCGCGATCTTAGTCGAGCTGAATGTGCGGCTTCCGAACAAAAGGTAACCCATGTCTCAACAAACGGACCGCGGCCTCCCCCGCCCAAAAGCCAGGGAGGCCGCGGCATTAGTTCACTCTATTTGTCTCGGAAGAGACTTTCGAACGTCTGGTACTTGAAGAAATCGAGTTTGCGATGCTTGCGCTTCGCCAGCGTCTCTCCGGAGAGCTCGCTATCGAACGTCTTGCCGATGATGTGCAGGTCGTCCTCGTCGGAAAGGCCCTTGATCTTGGTGATGCCGCTATAGGATTTTCCGCTCGCGTTCATGACTTCGTTAACCGACTGATCGGGGAGCATGACGTAGAGTTGTCCGTCGTTGGAAATCATCCACGTTTTGTTGCCGCGAATGAGAACGTCTTTGATGCCAGAAGCATCGACCGTGTACTTCGTGACGGGGCACTGGCCGTGATTCGGAACGCCCGGTCCCTTGACCTCGAAAACGACGAGCTTATCGGAATTTTTCAGCAAGAAAACTTCGAGACGGGTCTTCCCCGAGTCGCTGGTGACTTGCTTACATTCCTGAACGTTCTGATCCATGCGCTGAATGTCGTTGTTGGACAAGATACAACCCGCTTCGCGCACGCGCTTGGCGCAGCGCTGAGCCGCGGTCTCGCCACTACGGCCACCGGAGCTGGAAGCTCCGCTGTGCTCGGCTTTGGAAATATTCGGCGTAAGGTTAAGGACGGCAACCGCCGCCACGAACCCGAAGAAACTAACTTTCATGACTTACCCTTTCGATTTACGGAAAAACTCATCCGGCGAAACAACCTGTTGACGCCAGAAAGGAGATTTCCTTTCGGAACCAGACCCTACTGTGCAAGGCACATACCGGTTCTTTTCACGGCATTGAACGGCACTAGGATTGTTTAGTCGGTGGCCGTAGTCTCTAGAGGCCCGATATTCCCTAGCCCCCACAGGCCTTTAGACCCTGTTCGTAGACCAGACTCCCGGAGCCCAATAAGGGCCGCTGTGGTAAACAGAAAGGCATGCGTTTAATTGCCCTAACCCGTGCGGTGAGTGCTTCCCTCGCCGACTGCGAGCTGACTCATCTCCAGCGCGGAACGTTTGATTTGGAAAAGGCCGAGCGCCAGCACCTGAACTACGAAAGAGTCTTGCAGGATCTTGGTTGCGAAGTCCGACGCCTTCCCGGGAGCCCGGAGCTTCCCGATTGCGTTTTCGTCGAGGATACGGCGCTAGTGACCGAGGACTTCGCCCTCATTACGCGTCCCGGCGCGGAAAGCCGCCGCCCGGAGCCCGCGGACACCGCCGCCGCTATAAAGGGATTTCGAACACTCCACGAAATCGAGAGCCCGGGAACTTTAGATGGCGGCGATGTCTTGAGAATCGGGCGCCTTCTCTACGTGGGCGTGGGGGCGCGTACAAATGCGGCGGGCGTGGGTCAGCTGGCCGCCCTCGCCGAGCCTTTCGGTTTTGAGGTCCACCCCGTTACCGTCGAGAAGTGCCTGCACCTGAAGACCGCCGTTACCCAGGTGGCCGGGGGTGTGCTGCTCTACAATCCGGACTGGGTGAGCGCTAATTCGCTTCCCGAGATGGAACTTCTTCCCGTAGATGCCACGGAACCCTTCGCGGCCAATAGCCTTCTCATTGGTAAGACTCTCGTTTACGGGGCGGGCCATCCTCGCACCGAGGCCCGGCTCAGAGCGCGAGGGATCGATCTGCGAATCGTGGACATCTCCGAGCTCGCCAAGGCGGAAGCCGGCGTGACTTGCTGCTCTATCGTTTTCTCCACTCCTTAAAAAAAAGCGGCCTGCCCTCCGTGAGGAAAGCAGGCCGCCTTCGATGAACTTTAAGCGTGACTTAGTTGATGCCGTACGAGTGGAGAATGTAGGCCATGTTGTCGTCGCTGATGCGCTTATAGTGACGCTCTTTAACCTTCGAAATCGCCGGATTCGAATCCGGCATGACGAGGTCGTCGCCCGACGTGAGCTTCAGACCGTACACGTGCTGCGCGGAGCTGGAGCCCGACCAGATATTGGTCAAGTCGTTTCCGACGAGCGAGAAGTAACCTTCCGACGGGGCCTCTCCAGGAACCATGCGTTGGTAGGAAAACTTGAACTCATCGTAGTCTTGAATGAACGAGAAGAAGTGCCCATGCGAGGCGCCTTCGTCGACGGCGGTTTCCGTAGTCTGGCTCGCGAAAGTGATACCGACGAGTTGCCAGTTACCGAGAAGCTCGTTGAGCTCAACCGTTTCAGCCGCGGCAACGCCAACCGGCGTGGCAGGCGCAGTAGGCGTGCCTTTGTCGCGAGGATCGTACGGATCGTTACCCGCTGCCGGCGCGAGCGGACTCTTTTTGCTGCAGCCGGTAAGCCCGATGACGAGCGCCGACGCCACGAATACTAATTTACGGATCATAACTACTCCCGATGATGATGCAGGCCCCTGCGAGACCCAATGCCTCGCTTGCACCGGGGCTCCTGTGCAAAGCGTATTCCAGGAGTCTTAGGCCCGCGCTTAAGAAAAAAGGCGGACGAAAGTTATACAGTGGGACAAAAAACGGCCCTTAATCGCGCCGGCCGCCCGCCAGGCGGAGGAGATTCAAGAATAAGTTGATGAAGTCGAGATAGAGAGTCAGCGCGCCGAAGATGGCTGCCTTCTTCTCGAGAGCGGTGATTTCCCCGTTCACGGAGCCGCCGCCGAAGTTCATGTTCTTGATCTTCTGAGTGTCATAGGCCGTCAGGCCCGCGAAAATCAAGACGCCCAGGATGGAGTAAACCATCTGGCCTTGTCCGCCCATCATGGACGGGAAAATGAAGGATAGGAGCGCCCAGCCGATGAGGCCAAAGAGCGCCATGCCGCAGAACGCGCCCACGGGACCTAAGTCCCGCTTGGTGGTGTACCCAAGAAGGCTCAAGCCGCCGAATCCGCACGCGGTGGTCATGAACACCCCGGCAATGCTGTCTCGCGTATAGATGAGAAAGATCGTCGAAAGCGTGATGCCCGTGAGGGCCGCGTACCCCAGATAAAGCCCCGTCGCGAGACTCGCGCTCATTTTTTGAAGGCCCGCGGAGAGCCAGATGACCGCGCCCAGCTGAGCGAAGATCAATCCGTAGAAGAGAATCTTGTTCTGAACGATTTGAACCACGATTTCCGGGTTCTGCCCGATGAGGGTCGCCACCACCGCCGTGAGGAGGATTCCTCCCGTCATCCAGGTATAGACCCGGGACATGAAAGCCGCGCGGGCTTCGACCAAAGCATGAGAAGGAGCGACCTGTCTTACGTAGTTCATGAGGGCATTCTATGTCGGGTATTTCCTGTCCGCAATGCCGAGTTCGACTAAGTAAGACTTGTCCCGGCAAGCCCCGCCCAGTAGGTAACAAAGCATGATGCGGTTGTGGTTCTCCCTGGGAAGCTCGTTGGTCTTGGTATTTCTTACGGCCGCCGGCCCCGCGGCGGGACCCGGGGCGCGCCTCGCCGCAGAAGCCCGGGCGCTGAAAGGCAAAGGCCGGCCGGAAGCGGTGCAAATGGGCGAGACCCGTGCAACTCTGCTCCAAAGCTTGAGTGAGCTGGATTCCTTTCTGACCCATTCGGGGAGTGCGATTGCGGCGGGATGGAAGCGTTATCTGAGATGGACCGAACTGCAAAAAGAGCTCGCGAAGCCCGCTCTTTCCGCCGACCCGAAGGTGCTCTTCACTGTCTACCAACTCTACCTCGCGAGCCAGAACGGCCTTGAGCTCGCGCCCTTCCTCAAAGTAAGAACGGCGCTCGGCTGGCATGCGCAAAGAGTCTCGGTGGCGGCGACCGCCGATTTCTCCCAGCGATTCGATGACCAGCTCGAAGCGCTCGCGGGAAAGCTGTCTCAATGGGACGCGAGTCAGGACTCCACCGCCCTCTCGAGGGCGGGAAGCTCGCTCGGATGGCTGACCGCCTCGACGCAAGTGGCTCCGTTGGTTTCTCACGTGCGCGCCGAGCTCTCCCACCCGAACGCCCGGTTTTTGATCGATGCGAAACTCATCCCTTTCGATACGTTCACGCGAAACGTCGACCAGAGCGAAGTGATTCAAGATGCCTTCCAAGACATCGCGCTCACGGTGCGGGCCCGCACTCAAGGGCAGCTCACCGCGTCGCTCGCGACCGGTCGGCAAACCGCGGAAATGCTCTTTCATCTGGATGCGTCCACCCTCGCCAGCTCCGTCGGGTACAAGGATCCGGTGACCCTGTGGGGCACGAGCAACACCCGCACACTCGTCGACAAATCGCTTTATCTGGATGCCGAGGGCATTCACACCCGGCCCGCGGTGGCCCGCTCCTGGACAGCTTCTCGCATCGACAACCTCTCCGTGCCTCACCAGCTCTTTTGGCGCATTATCGAGCGCATCGCCTGGCGCAAAGCGCTCGAAATGCAGCCCGCCGCGGATGCGGCCATGTCGCGCAAAGCGGAAAGCCGGTTCGCGCCTCAGGTGGATCTAGAGTTCGCGAAAATCGCCGATAACGCCATCGAGTACGTGAACTCGTTTTACAAAGAGAACTTGTTAAAGCCCATGCGGCGCGCGGGAACCTTCCCTGAGCTCTTTCAAATGTCGAGTAGCGCCCAAGGCATCGGCCTCGTGGCCAGCAAAGCCGACGGTTTTCAGCTCGGCGCGCCGACGCTTGCGCCCGCGCTGCTTGCGGCGCCCAAGGGCATCAGCTTTCAAGTCCACGCTTCCTTCCTGGAAAATTTCGGCGAGCGCTCGCTCGGCGGAAAGACCGTGACCGATGAGAGCGTGGAAACGCTCGTGCGCGTGCTCGCCGGAGAAATTCCCGAAGCGCTTTGGGTAGGCGACGGCGCGAAACGCTGGTCAGTCTCGTTCCCCACCGAGGGAGCCGTGAAGGCCCGTTTGGAAGGCAATCAGTTCGAGCTCAGATTTCTCATGAACGGCTCGACCGTCGATGGAAAAGCGTCGCGCCTCCCCTTCGAAGTCTCGGCTAAATACGGCTTTCAGCGAGACGTGGCGGGCGTCAAAACCGTGCGGCAGGGCAAGGTCCTCGTGCAGGCCCCGAAAAGCGCCGCGCCGGAAGACCTCGACCGAATCGCGTTTTTGACGACAAAGTTCGACGCGTTCTTCGCGGAAGAGATCCGGCTAGATTTCAACTCCCTGCCCGGGATGATTCCCACGAAGGGCATGGATCAGCTCCGCTTGAGGGACGTTCGCATCGAAAATGGCTGGGCCACTACCGCGGTTTACTAAGGCCCGCCCACGAGGGCGTTGCAGGCGCCGAGCGCAATCTGCGAACCTTGATAGTCACAGCTATCGGTGACCTTCGTTTTCACCCAGCCCGCTTCCGCTCCCGTGCCGGAGCTCGGGAAAGAGCAGACCGTCTCGTCTCTCGCGTGGCGCGTGGCCTCGAGACAGAAAGAGAGCTGAGACGAAGCACCACACCATTTATTGGTGCGGATATTGGCCGCTTTCGCGCCGAGCCCGGTGTAGGTACACACCACTCCGCCGCCCGCCGCTCTCGTAGCCTCAAGGCACTCGGCGCGGGAGCTGTGGGGACGCCGGCCAAGACCCATGCCGGTCTCCACATTCGTCGGCCGCCAGCCGGACTCGTTCCAGCCTTCGGGGCCGACCGGCATCGACGGCGTAAAGAGCGCGCATACCACGCCGCCGCTCGCGGCCGTTCTGACTTCGTCGCAGTTGGCTTGAGAATCGTGTGTATCGATCCGCACGCCGGCGAAACGGCGCACTAGCTCGGAGCGAGCTCCGTTCGGGCGACAAAGCAGAGAGTCCGCAGTGAGGTCGCGCTCTTTCTCGCGGACCGGGTTGTACTCCCAGTCGCGCGGCAATTCCTTATAGATCGAAGACGTATGTTGAGATGGATCGTAAGCTTTCACGAGGCCCGCGCTTTTGACTCGCGGAAGTAACGCTTTGTAAGCCGCAATTTTCGCCGGCGGCATGAGGCTCACCGCGCGGTTCAAAGGGCGCGCGCTGGCCAAAGGGCTCAGCAAAGCCACAATCAACAAAAGGAAACCCACGGGCGTCTCTCCCCGTGAACGGTCCAAGAATGGAATCGGTAGTTTTAGTATGGCTCGTCAGGCGAAAAGATCAGGCGGAGCCAGCCATTGCCCTTAACCGCCGTTAAACTAGCCCGCCGAGTCATGTCTGAGCCTTGACGTCCTGCTCCGAGATCCGGATTCTGCGATCTCAAACTTGGGGGAATGCAGATGAAGGTAAATCTCGGTTGGGTTTTAGTTAGCGTGGGTTTGGCCGCTCTGTTCGCATGCTCGGATAAAAAGGCGGAAGAGACTCAGCAAGGCGAGGCCAGCGCGCCGAAGCTAATGCTCGAGTGCTCTTTGGCAAGTCCGACGCTCATGGATGGCCCCCCTCTCAAGCTGAAAGTGGCGAAGCTTTGGATTGCCTCCGAGCGAACCAGGATCCTACGCGCGTTCGAGTTTCCCGCGGGCCGAGTCATCCTCAATCCTTATTCCCTGAAAAAATCGGAGATCGCACCCGCCTGGATCACCGAGCTTTCGGAACGAAAGCTCGCGACCGATTGGAGCTCCGCTTTCCGCTTCCGGTTTCGCGATCGGGAGAAACTGATTTTGCTCGATGGCGCGGAGAGCAGCGGCTTACTCGTCACCCTCAACTCCGTGCAAAAGGGACTCGGGCTCGCGGACAAGGGCGGAGAGCTAGCTTTGCTCCACTGCGCGAACATCGAAGCGGGCACGGTCACCGCCCATCAGCAGCTCGCGCCCGACGATGCTCCCGTCGAGCCCGAGCCTCAAATCGGTTGCGCCGATGGAACCACCGAACAGGATTTTGGAAATAAGATGATTGGTTGCACGGGCAAAGTGGGGTGGCTCAAGCGCGCCACTCTCTGCGGCGTCGGCTGGAAAGTTTGCACGGCAAAAGAGTGGGTGGCCCGCCGCACGAATCAACCGCCGAAATTCAACTATTGGACGGACGACGCGCTCAAGTACGGCGGCTCGAGCTCGGGCAATTGCTCCGTGTCGCTCCAAGCCGGAAATAGCTGCTCGGCGGACTCGCCCATGCGAGTGTGTATTTCGGAAACCGATCCGCTGGGCAATGCCTGCACCTGGACTCGCTGCGGGTTGGATACCACTTCCAATCAATTCTTCGGCGGCTGCGTGCAAGCTTCGTCTTCCACGCTGTGTTGTCAGTGAGCTAGCGAACTAGCTGGGCGGTGAAGCGGCGGCCCTTGATGCGCCCGCCCTGAAAATGAGAGAGCGCCGTCCGCACGGCGACTTGAGCGACCGCGACGAAAGCAACGCGATCCAAGATCTCGATCTTTCCGACCTGATCGCCTTTGAGTCCGCCCTCGCCCGTGAGGGCGCCGAGGATGTCGCCGGGACGAAGCTTGTCTTTGCGGCCGCCGCCGAGGGAAATCGTCGCCATGGGAACTTCCGCGACCGGCTTCTCGGAGGGCGCGGTCTTTAGCTCGCTCGCGTGGCGAAGGGTCAGCTCGATGCCGGTGATGGCCTGGATGCGCTCGAGCTTCGCGCTTTCCACGTCGGTCACGAAGGAAACGGCAAGGCCTTTGGCCCCCGCCCTTCCCGTACGGCCGATGCGATGGACGTATTGCTCGGGGTCCGACGGCAAATCGTAATTGACCACGGCATCTAGTCCCGCGACGTCGATGCCGCGCGCGGCGACGTCGGTCGCGACCAAAAAGCGAGTGCTGCGGTTTCTAAATTTCGCCATCACTCGTTCGCGCTCGCTTTGTTCCAAGTCGCCATGCAAGCGATCGCTCGAGAGACCCGCCTCGCGGAGAACGGTCGCGACTTCGTCGACACGAACTTTCAAGTTACAAAAAACCAAAGCGGAAGTGAGCGGACGGGACGCGAGAAATGCGAGCAGCGCTTCGGGCTTCTTCTCGGCTCGCACGATGTAACCGATGGCCTCGATGTCGGGCACTTCCGCGACGTCCGTCTCCACGGTCACTCGCTGGGGGTTTTTCTGAAAGCGGCGGCTCAAGTTTTCGATGGTCGAGGGAAACGTCGCCGAAAAAAGCGCCGTCTGCCGCTCCTTCGCCGTCTTTTGCAAAATCGTCTCGATGCTTTCCCGAAAGCCCATGTCGAGCATCCGATCCGCTTCATCCAAAACGACCGTTTTCACCGTACTGAGATCTAGCGACTTGCGGTTCAGATGGTCGAGAATGCGGCCAGGAGTACCCACCACGACTTGCGCGCCATGTTCTAAGGGCGCGAGCTGCAGGCGCACCGGATGACCGCCCGAGAGGATGAGGACTTGAAGGTCTTTCTTATAGCGGCCGAGCTTTCGCACCTCGCGAGCCACCTGCGTGCAGAGCTCCCGGGTGGGGCAAAGTACCAAAACCTGGAGCTGGCGGGTGGAGGTATCCGTCTTTTCGAGAAAAGGGATGGCGAAAGCCGCGGTCTTGCCGCTTCCGGTCTTGGACTGCCCGATGAGATCCCGGCCTTCCAAAAGCATAGGAATACTCAAGGCTTGGATGGGAGTAAGGCTATGGTAGCCCATCTCCGCGACTACCTGGCAGATGCCTTCAGATAGCGCTAAATCTGGGAAGCGGGTCGGCGGCATAGAGGAGAGCCAATACCATAAACGGAGGGAGGCCCGGGGAACTATTGTGCTAGAGGAAGGGGTGGGGTTTTCAGAGGACGAACTTTTTGAATGGGTGGAGCGTCAGGCCGCCCTGGGGCCTAGGCGCGCGGGTAGCCCCGCGGGTATCCAGAACGAGGATTTTCTCTTCTCCCAGCTGACCGCCTTTGGTCTCAAGCGCGTGCGGCGAGAGCCGGTTCCGGTCACGCATTGGAATCCCAAGCGATCCGCTTTCGAAGTCGAGGGACGACTGTTTGAGATTTTTCCCATTCCCTACACCGCCCTCACTAGGGAAGCCGGGGTGGAAGGCTCACTCGTCTTCGCGAAGGGCCGGGACATCATCGGCTCGGCGAAGTGGAAAGGCCGCATCGTCGTCGCCGAGATTGGATTTCCCGCGCTCGATGCCGCTCGTTTGCTCGGCCTTTCGCTCGGCAGTTACGATCCCGAGAACACGCTCACGAAGGTAAATCACCCGGCCACTTGGATTCGTCTCGGCTGGCATCTCTACAAGCTCGCGGCGAAGCATGGCGCGGTGGGGTTCGTCGGCATCTTGAAAGATCAGCCGGGGGGCACTTGCCGCATGTACGCGCCGTACGGGTTTCGGGAAAAGGATATCTTGAATAAGCCCATTCCGGGTTTGTGGGCGAGACGCGACGATGGCGAAGCGCTCATCCGTCTCGCGCGCGCGGGTGCCAAGGCTCGGCTAATCTCGACCGGAACCCACGAAAGTAAGCTGTCTCACAATATCGTCGGAGAAATCGACGGCACCGGCGATGAGGTCCTGGTGCTGAGCAGCCATCACGATTCTCCCTTCGCCTCTCCCGTGGAAGATGGGACGGGGGTCGCGGTGGTTCTCGCTCTTGCCCGTCACTTCGCCAAACGAGACAAACTGAAAAGGCGCCTCGTCGTCGTTTTCACCTCTGGGCATTTTTACGGGTCCATCGGCACGCGAACCTTTCTTGCCCGCCACCGCGCGGATATCGTCGCCAAGACCGCGCTCGAGATTTCCATCGAGCACATTGCGCTCGAGGCCAAGGAAAGCGGCGGCTACTTAGTGAGCACCGGCTTACCGGAGCCAACTGGATTTTTCATTTCGTTGAATCGTCCCTTGCGAGACGCCGTGCAAGCTTGCGTCGAAACGCACGGCTTGAGTCGATCTTTAATTTTACCGGCCGAGGGACCTCTCGGAGATTACCCTCCTACCGACGGAGGCGATTGGCATAAGGCCGGCGTGCCGGTGGTCAACGCCATCAGCAATCCCGTGTATCTTCTTACGGACGACGACGCGCTTCGCTGGGTGGATAAGGGGCGTCTGGCAAAGACCGCGAGCTGCTTTGCTGAGCTCATCGAGAAAGTAGACGGTATAGCGCGGCAAGACTTGGCCCGTCTCGACTTCCCCGCGCGGCTTCTCGGCTTAAAATTTCTTAAACATGTCGTCAAAGCCAAGACCACCTGGCTCGGCCTCCGCCCCACCGTCTAAAAGGTGTGTGGATACTTTTAGCCAATCAAAACGTAGGCCAGCGTCAGCTGAAAGGTAGCCAGGTACCCTTTGGCTAAAAGTATCCACACACCTTTTGGACGGTGGTAAGGTTTGGGCATGGGGGGCCGTAGGCGGAGTTTTTATTTGGGAGTTTCGCTTGCCGGCTTCTGCGCGCTCGTCTTTTTTTCGACGCTGCAATTTGGCTTCGTGACGGGCGATGACGCTTCCCATGTCACGCAAAATCCCGTGCTCCGCGGCTCACTGCGCGATCTTTGGCTCGCCCCCTTTCAAGTGCCGGGTCTCTACATGCCGACGACTTACACCGTCTGGTGGGCCGCCGCGCGCGCGAGCCTCGAGACTACCGGCCGACTGCACCCCACGTGGTTTCACGCTCTCAATTGGCTGCTGCATTCCGTGAACGTGGGCCTCGCCTTTCTCTGCTTTCGCCGCGCAGGCCTTGCCGCGTGTGGCGCGGCTCTCGCGGCCTTGGTCTTCGGGCTCCATCCCATTCAGGTGGAGGCCGTCGCCTGGGTGACGGCCCTGAAAGACGTCCTCACGGGAACCTTCGTGTTACTGACCATCCTTCTCTCTTTCGAAGAGAAATGGAAATCGGCGACACTCACTTTCGCGCTCGCCTTACTCGCCAAACCGGTGGGCGCGGTGACCCCTCTTATCGTCGGTCTGTTTCTTTGGGTGGGCGGACGCTTCACGAAGGAAAAAACAGTTTGGCTCTCGGGCTGGCTTGTGGCTTCCGGCGCGGTTCTTCTCTGGACGAAGTCCCTCCAACCCGGTCCCACCTTTAGTTGGCTCGAGCGCGGCCGCATCGCCATCGACGCCTTGACCGCCTCGGCGGCAAAAACCGTGGTGCCCGTCGGACTGACTCTGAACTACGGCCGCTCGCCCGCTTCGGTCTTGGCGCACTCTTCCTGGATCGCGCTCGCCGCCCTTTTCGTCGCGGGGGCCCTTCTCTGGCGATGGCGCTCGAAAACCTGGCCGGTCGCCGCGGCCGCTCTCTTTCTAGTGCCCTGGCTCCCCGTTTCGGGAGTCGTTTCGTTTTTTCATCAAATGTACTCGACCACGGCCGATCGATTTTTGTACTTGAGTCTCCTCGGTCCCGCTCTCGCCTTGGGTCACATTCTCGAGCGAAAAAAGATTGCCGGCGGCCTAGTCGCCCTGGTTCTCACCGGCCTCACCCTCAAACAGATTCCGTATTGGCGAAGTGACGCCACTCTCTACGGTAGGATGGCGGCCGTTAGTCCCTCCGCCGACAATCTCTACCGCTATGCCATGGCCCTCATCGAATCAGGCCGGCAGCCGGAAGCCATTACTCCGCTCCGGGATGCCACGCAGCTTGCGCCGAATGATCCTCGCTACGCGAACAACCTGGCGCTGGTCTTGGCCGAGGAAGGAAAGCTCGAGGAAGCGGAAGCCGAGCTCAGAAAAGCGCTCGAGTTTATCCCCGACTCCCCCACGCTAAAGGCGAACCTAGACGTATTGGAGCGGCGCCGAGCCGCTACCAGCTCACCGCTTCGCGGTGGCCGCGGGGGTGGTTAAGCACTTGTACGTCTCGTCCCACTTGAAGTGATTCCAGTCCCACTTTTTGTCGATGAACGTGCAGGTCAGTCCGGCGTCGCATTTACGGGGGCCGAACCAAGTCATGAATCCGCCCATCTCGTTCGTACAGTAACCACCCTTACGGATGCGGTCCTCACAACGGCGGAAATAGTAAACCTTGTCCTTGCCATCGATCTTGCGGGACTCGCTCTTCACGATGCAACGGCCGTTGTAGCGAATGTCGTTCGTATAGCAGCTGTCGTCCGTCGTGCACGTCTCGTCTTGGATGGTGAAGGTCGTCTCGTTCTTCGCGCGCTGGAGCGTCTGGTCCATCATCTCTTTCATGCTCTTGCCTTCGATGCCGCCCGTG
>JAYUGC010000113.1:0-61972 GCA_043767805.1 Pseudomonadota bacterium
CGGGCTTGCGCTGTGGGTCCAGGGCTTGGTCTCGTTGCTTCTGATGGGGGCTGTCGTCGGGATTGCGATCGCCGGCTTCGGAGCGGTTTCCAATATCCTGGTGCTCGAGAACACGCCCACCGAGTACAAGGCGCGGATGATGTGCTTTCTCCATTCCATGTATGGATGGGGATCGTTTCTGGGGCCGGCCGTGGTGGGTTTGACCGTGGGGGAAGGGGCGCGCTGGCAGATGCCGTTTCTGCTGACACTGCCTTTGTCCGCGATGCTGCTTTTTGGGGCGGGTTGGCTAAGAGGCGATTTGCACGAGCACGCGGCGGTCGCTCGCCGGCGTCTGGATTTTCAGCAGTGGCTCGCGGTCGCGATTGTTTCCTTATATGCGGGGGGCGAGGTCTTGATGGCCACCTGGATGGTGCCCTACCTCGTCGAGGCGAAGGGCATCTCGACCGCGGCGGCCGCGCCTTACGCTTCGTCGTTTTTCTTCTTGATGGGCGTGACCCGCCTGGCTTGCGTCTTTTCCGTGAAACCGCGCCATGAGACGGCGGTTTTGTTCGGGTGCTTGGGGCTGGCCATGGCGGCCTTCGTGTTCGGGCGTTTGGGGCCCGCCTGGGGCCTTCCGCTCGCGGGGGTTTTCGGGCCGTTTTTCCCCCTTTTCGTGGCCCGGGTGGGCAAAGCGTTTCCGGCCCAAACGCGCACGATTACCCTGATGATCCTGGGCGTGATGGAGATCGCCCTTGGCGGGCTCCACCTTCTAGTGGGGCGGCTGACTGACGGAGTCGGGATTGGGACCGCTTACTGGTTGCCCTTGGGGCTTCTTGCTTTTAGCTTGTTAGCGCTCCTCGTTTACATACCGAGGGAGAGGGCAGTACTCTCTTAACCCGTGAGCTCGCGTGGTGGAATCGGTAGACACAAGGGACTTAAAATCCCTCGGTCGTAAGGCCGTGCCAGTTCAAGTCTGGCCGCGAGCACACTCTTCTCCCGCGAAGCCTTCCTCAAGGAAGGTTCGCTCTGAGCCCAATTTGCTTACAGGCCGCGAGAATCCGGTCCGCCTCGAAATATTCTGCCGCATACAAAGCCCGGAAATCCGATCCGCTTTGTGAAACGAAGAGCTGATATTTCTCGCCGGCGTATTTTTTCAGCTCAATGAGACCGCAAGATGTTTGCTCGGTCCAAGCGGCATCCGTCGTAAGTCTTTGAGCCATGCGCACACCGTCCGTCCAATAGATGCGGTAAACGATTTGCCCCTGCGGATCGACGTAAAGCGGATGATAGAAAGACCACTCGTTCGCGCTGGCCCCCTGGATTTTGTAGTAAACAAACCCATTCGCGGTTATCGGAAAGCCCTGGTTCTGACCGTCCTGCCAGTACTGATACTGCCCCTGCTGAACCGACTGCCAATCCGCGTGCGCGGAACCCGCACCTAAAAACACAACGAGAGCGACCCACAACTTCTGCATCTTGAGCTCCTTCAGCTACAACGCGAACGACTTGCCGCGATTTCACGCGGTAGATTGCAATCGCTTTGCCAGATTTTTAGGCAGGGGCGCCGCGACTAGGCGGCAAACTTTTCCAAGAGAGCGGTGTCGTTTCGACTCCGCCCGGCAACACAACCTTCCTCGAGGATAGTTCGCACTGGATTTCGAACTTTCGTCCGTGCTACTGCCATGCCTTAAGGTTTTGTGGGAGGTCCTATCATGACGAAATTCAGTGTTCGCGCGGTAATCATTGCGGCTTTCTGTTTGGCCGGGGTGGCCCAGGCGGTAGTTCAAGACGGTTTCGATGCGGTTTATCGCAACTGTTTCGCCCAGCCGGTTAGCCGTTTTCAGACTATTTCCATCGTGGCTCCGGCCAAGTATCAAACCGCTTGGTTTGATTTCATCGGCGAAGCTGCCGACATCATTCCGATCGCCTCGAATGGAGTCGAGTACGTCATCGATGAAGGCAGGGCGTTCTTCGCGGCCGATTACCGTGGTTCCAACGCCCGCGGGCAAATGGAACTAATGGCGCGCTACATTCGCAGCCGCGCGGACCGCCTTCCCAACGACAAGAACAAAGAGTTCAGCAAGAGCTGCATGGTACTTTGCGCTTCCGCCAACTACCTCACCTACAAGCACCGCGACGCCACGAAGTACGGCGGCATGAGCACGCTGATGAAGGAAAAAGAAGGCGAGTGCACGGAGTTCGCTCGCTTCGCCGACGATTTAGCCGGCCGAGTAGGGGTTTCGAGCCTCACCGTGAGCAATCTGAAAATGGGGCACGCCTACGTGGGCTTCTATATCCCCGCGACCAAGAAGTGGTACTACGCCGAGCCGCAGTCCAGCGAGTGCCGGTTCATGGACACGACCCTCAAATAGGCGCGATCTCTTAAGTTGCGAAGCGGGGCGCAACGCGTTATCAGGGCGAGTCTCTATTACTAACTTTAGGAGTTCACTCATGTTGAAACTTTCCCTCGCGAGCTTAATGTTCTTTGGATTCAACCTTTTGGCGAATGAGCCGACGACCGCTCCCGCGGCCGCCACTGCCGCCACGGCGACCGCCCCGGCCAACGCCGCGGTCCCGGCCGTGCACACGGTCCACGAAGGTCACACCCACAAGCACGGCAAAAAATGCGGCCACAAAGCCGAAAAGCACGCCGATCACACGGACTATGAGCACGATGGTCACCACCACCACGCTCACGAAACCCACGTAGACGACTGCGTAGGCCCGGCCCACTCGTAATTCGTTTCAAAAGCTTCCCCGGCCCGCGAGGGCCGGGGTAGGCTTCGTTTCGCATGAGCTACGACAAGTGCTTCACGAAACAAGCCGCTGCCTACCGTAAGTTTCGCCCTACCTACCCGCAGAGCCTCTTCGATTTTCTAACCGCACAAAGTAAGCACCGCGATCTCGTCTGGGACGTTGGCACCGGCAACGGGCAAGCCGCCCGCGCTCTCGTTAAAACCTTTTCGAAAGTCATCGCCACTGATGTGGCCGAAGCGCAGATCAAGGAGGCCGTGCCCGAAGCAAATATCACCTTCGTCGTCGCGCCCGCGGAGAAAGCGCCGCTCGACGACCGTTCCGCGGATTTAGTGACCGTCGCCCAAGCCATTCACTGGTTCGAGCTCGAGACTTTTTACCGAGAAGTCCGCCGGGTATTAAAACCTGGAGGGCTCGTCGCCGCTTGGTCCTACAATTTTTCTTCGCTCGAAGATAAAACGCTTCACAAAATCATCGATGACTACGGCCGGATTTTTCTCGGGCCTTACTGGTCGAGCCGTCTAAAAGTCGTCCATGACGATTACCGCTCGCTTCCTTTCCCTTTCACGCCGGTCGAGGCTCCGAGGCTCACGCTCTCCTTCGATTGGAGTTACGAGCAGCTCAAGGGTTACTTCGACAGCTGGTCCGTAACGCAAAGTTATAAAGACGCGAATGGTGGCAAGGATCCGTTCGAGACCATCCGTGGGGACGTCAAAAAAGCCTGGGGCAACCTCGAACGGAAAGTGGCCGTCGTTTGGCCCATGACCCTCAAAGTCGGGCGCCTGGAATGAAAATACAGATCGCGATCTTTCTCATTATGCTGACACAAAATACAATAGCTTCCGTGACGCCCAGAGTGCCCGAGCGAAAGGATTTCTCGGTGATTCAGGCCCGTCTCGATAAGCTCGTGGGGTTCGAGCAAACGAAGCTCGGGCCCGTGACCTACGGCACCAAGCACTATCCGATCTATGCGCTCGTCTCCAAGGGGCCTCAGGGAAAGAGAAAGAACGTACTGCTCTCGGCGGGCGTGCATGGCGACGAGCCGGCGGGCGTGTTCTCGCTTTTGCAGTTTCTGGAGAGAGATGTCGCTCGCTACACGGATCGTTTTCGTTTTTTCGTATTGCCGTGTGTGAATCCGAGCGGCTTCGAAGCGGATTCTTTAGAGAATCACGGCGGGAATAATATCAACCGCGCTTTCAAAAAAGAAACTCCCGCCCAGGAGGCGAAGCTCGTCATGGATCAGCTGGCGATGTGGAAGGAAACTTTCGCGTTCACGATCGACATGCACGAAATCCCCGCTTACTGGGCGGACGAAGGCTTTACGGAGAAAGATAATCCCAAGGCGGCCTACCTCTACGAGACTCAACTCGAAAAAGGTAAACGCATCGGAAGAGACATGCTCAATGGGCTTCCCAAGGACGCCGAGATCAGTCATTGGCCGAAGATCTACGGCGACTCGGCCGTGCGGGGGCTGGTCAGCTATCCCGAGGGAAATGGAAACAAGATTTACGCCGAGCAAACCACGCTGGACGGTTTTCTCCATGGCCGGTTCTCCGCTCATACTTTTACTAGCGAGACACCGACCGGCTGGCCGCTCGAAAAGCGGATCCGGGTGCAGCTCTCCTGGCTCGAAACGGCGCTCAAGCATTATTGAGGGCGTTTCACCTGAGCGTAGTCCGCTCCGCAGAGTATTTCGCGAAGGGACGCGATGGAGCGGACTTGGGCGCTGGTAGCCGGATCTAAGCTCAAAAGGTGCGCCACTTTCCGCGTGACCGCCGCCTGCGCTTTTTCCGCCATTTTTTCGAGAATTTTTCGGCGGCGGACGGGGTCGGTTTCTTTCAGCTCTGCGGCGATGGCCTCGGCGGGCCGGTCCCAATCGAAATTTTTCTTGGCTTTGGGAGCTTCCGCCGGCGCCTTAGGCGTCATCTCCACTTGCCCCACCGCTCTTGGCTTCGCGAGCTCCTCGACCGTGTGGGCGAGACTCGTTCCGTCGATGACGGATTGAAACACCAGGCCCGGTTGCTGCCTTCCTGGTTCTCCCAGCTTCTCCAAACGATCTAAAAACCGATCGATTTTCACCGGGAGAGACGCGGTCTTTCGGTACTCTCGCAGAGCTTCACTCATCTCGGTCGCGAGCGAAGGGCTCATAAAGATGGGCCGCAAGCTCTCGGCAAGATCTCTGAAGTCGGCGTTTTTCATCGGCATGATGTGACCATCTATCCCCTGGAGCATCAGATGAAATAGGGAAGCGCCCTTCAATTTGGGATTGGCGGCTTTGAGCTCTCGTTCCAATCCGTCGGCAAAATCTTTTTTCCATTCCAGCCGTTCGTAGAAGAAGGGTTTCTCGTACTCCACGGCGAGAGTAGCGGAGACGTCGCCGGTGACGAGGATGGGAATATCGGAGTGAGCCACCACAGTCTTGGAAACTTCAAAGGGCAGCGACTTGTAATACCGAATCTCCACGTTGTCGGGAACGTCGGCCGAAACGGGATGCTGAACGATTAAGAGAAATTTCTGATTGCGGTTCTTGGGATCGCGCGCCGCACTTACGGCGGCCTCCAGATAGGCGTCCGTGGCTTGTCGCTCATGAGAGTAGGCGAACCCAATCTTCACCCCTTCATAGTTGCCCTTGAGGTCACCAAAAACTTGTACCGGTAGCGAATCGAGCTTGTCGTGAAGGGCACTTCGGGTCATGGGGGGCGCTGGCTTTTTTTCGCTTACGTAGAGTCCAGCGTAGTACTTCCCCGCTCCGGCGTTGACGCCCAGAAACGTGGCGCCGCCTTTTTTGAAATTCGTTACCGATCCGGCCGCAAGTTGTTCTTCGAAGCCGCCGTACTCTTCGAACACCATGACCAAAGGGGCGCTCGCACTGAGCTTAACGCTTTTCGAATCGGTCGCGAAATGCAGGCCGATATCGGTCTTGGGAAGCTCGCTCTTACCTTCTAAGTGGTAAGTGATTCCATTTACTGTTTTCACGCCGCCCAGGCCCACGAGCCCTGGCTCGAGAATGGCGACGGTACCGAGGGACTCCGCAGCGACCAAGACGTGCACTTCGGCGTGGGGCCGGCGCTCGAGAACTTTTTGAGCCATGAGGATGTTGGCGGCGACATCGCCGAAGCCTCCGCGAGAGGTGTCGCCCGTGTAGAGGCTGATTTTCTCCGCCCATAGGTCGCCGCCGGCCAACAAGGCCGCGAGTACCAGTACGCGAACGAACTGAGACTTAAATGGCAAAGCTCTTCCCCCTCTCCTTGTCTTAGCAAGGGGTGAGCCACGCTATGGCGTCGGAACCACGCGCTTTTCCATTCCCCTTCTTGGCTAATCCCTGGACAGGGAGGAAAGGATCGCAGGCACTGCCGCTAATTCTCGTCGATTACTAGACGACCCACCAAAAGTTCGACGCGCACTTTCAGTCGTTACCCGATCGCTTTCGTGCGCACCGATCGCATACGGCGGAAGGCCGAAACCCGGCGACCGGCGAATCGTGCGGCGGTGCCGTTTTCGTCCAAGCTTTCGACCCGTGTTTCATCAATGACAGTTGGCTAACCCCTCAGAGAATGCGCCAGGCTTTTGGTCACGCTCTACTAGTGGACGGGTGGAGTCCCTGCGATATCCCTGTTATTTCAATGAGATAGGCCAGGAAATCCGCATTTGTCTACGCGCTATCCGGCTTAAGAGCCCGGAACTAAAGGCTTTAGCTCTTCCGGCCCTATTCGCTACGGTTTCTCAAGCTTCCTACCGACAAGGGAGTTGAGGGTCTCCCTACGGGGTTAGCGGATACCTATGAAAAATCAATAAGTTACCAATATCGAGTTTTGAGGCTAGCGAGTCGGGGTTTTTACAGATGGCACCTTGGTTGCACAAGTTAGAAAACGACTTCCCATCCACCGCCGAGCGTTCGCTGGCCCGGTCCTTCGGAGTTTTTTTGAAACGTACACACGCCAAATTCGTTACGTTCCTGTTCCCTGCCTTTGCGCGCAGAGTGAAGGCATCGGGGGATTATTCCATGACACGTGTTTTGTGCGCGGTAGCGCTCGCGTTCTGTTTTACGGCGCTGAGCTATGCCGCGGACCCGCCCGCGGCTGACGAGAAACACGATCAGGACGGCCGGGCCACTAATGAATTAAAAAAATCCATCGAGACGCGCGCGGCTTATCTCCGTGAAGCGCTAAACAGCGCGGACAGTAAAATTCGTCTCGCCGCGTTCGCCGAAATCCGTGGCTACATCGCTTCCGATTCCAGAGAGAAATTCTCGACGATAGAGGCCAACAAGAAGTTGGTGGACCTTTATCTCGGCGCGGAACATTTTGAGTCTCACGGCACTTGGTACGCGGACGCTAAAGCGGACAAGAAAGATATCGAAGCGAAGTCGGCCGCTTTCTTAAAGGTCGTCAGCGACCATTTCGCCGCCAAGGAAAAAGCCGAACGCGAAAAGTTGGCTAAGGTCGAAGAGGACAAAGCGCGTAACGATCGCGAACTTCCCTGCGGCGAAGCCATTGGCAAGCACCCGGAATTTGCCGCCCTGTTTGGCAGCCAAGGCCGCGACAGAGCTCCCGCTTATGTGGCGGCTTTGCTGTCGACTCCCGAAGGAGAGCAAAAGTTTTTTAGCGGCTTGAAAACCATGACCGCTGAGACCATGCGTAAGTGTGATCTCCCTGAGATGACCGCGAGCGCTACGCTCCGGACTCTTTTGAAAGAGCTTCCCAAATTCCTTCCCGCCAATGCTTCCGAAGCCGCGAAAAAAGAAGCCGCGGCGCTGGTAGGGTGGGGGACGTACGTACTTCCCATCAAGCAGCCCGCTCTTAGAAAAGCGCTAGCCAACCGGCTCGAGCTGATGGCGCGCCTCGTTTGAGCGACGGCGAGCCAAGGCGCGGTCTTGTCCGACGAGTTCAAAAAAGCGATGACCGATCTCCGAGACAGTCCAACCCGCGGCGCGGACCTGGACGGCCATCTCTTTCTTCAGCTTCTGCAAACGCCTGATTCCACCACCAATACCGGCCATTCGTTGTTGGGCCTGGAAGGGTTGGAAGATTCCGCAAAGCAAGACTTCTATACGGTCGTCGGAGCCATCCGCGCCCAGGATCCTTTCGCGGGCGCTCTCGTCGAGCCCGGAGGCAAGACTCTGTCGTCGCCTGAAGAGCTATTTGCGAGAATGGCTTATAGGGAAGACCCGGCGGTCCTTAAAACGCTCGAGTTCAAGGGTGGGCCGGGCTACGCTGACTCTCCCGAGTACCTGCGGGAGACCCTGAGCCGCGCGTTTGCGGACTTGGAAAAACCCGAGACGCACCATCTCGGGCTCGATCGAAGCCGAGCACTGCCGTCTCAGATGGGACTGCTCTCCGAAGAAGAGCGAAAAGTTCAGCGAGAAATTTTATCCGCGGCCCAGCTGGCCGTCGAACGCATGGACGGACATCAGCTCTCCGCGGACGATGCCGTGCTGCTAGAGGAAGAGCGCGCTCTCAAATCAAAACTTTCCAAGAACTGTCCTTCCAACGCGGACTACGAGCTGAAGCGTTTGATCGAGATAGCGAAAGCCAAAGACAAAAAATCCATACCCATCCGGACTCGCCTGGCGCTTCTAAAGCTACCCGCGGGCCACATGGAAATACTTCGCTTCCTGATTGATAAAGCCGCTACCCCGGCTGAAAAGGACCGCCTTTCCGCTTTGATTTATGCTCCGTCGGCGAACGCGATTCGGACAGAGCTCGGCAAGTTACCTTCCGAGCTCTTGGTCCTGGATTACAATCAGCCGCGCTTTAAAAGGGAATACGATCAGAGAAACGGCGTCTCGTCGGTTCCGCTACCCTCTATCTTTGGAAAAAAGAACGAAGCGGGGGCCGCCAATCCCAACTTCCGTCCGGAAGCTGCTCGCTACTACGCGCTCAACGCTTTTAAATATGAAGCGCACGGTTCCCCCGAGGGAAGTAGTGACCCGCAGGCGTTTTTCAGCTGCTTTAAGCCGCCCTACGTCGATGCTTTGGCGATTTACGTCGGAGACATCGATGGCTGGGGACTTACCACTCCGCAAATTCTGGCGGAAATGGAGAAGGTCCGCTCGGGTAAGCTTGCCGAAGCCAATCCGAAGGTACAGGGTTTCTTGCAGGAGCTTTACGCGAATCGCGGAGCGAATCGCCTCGACTCGGACATCATTCGCCTGGGCCAGTGGCGCCGGGCCAAAGATCACCGCGCGCCGACCTCCGAAGAGCGAATGGCGTTTCTCGGAGATACCTTGCTCCCGGCAAGTCACGAGCAGGCCCCAAGCTTGAGATCGGAACGCGAAGGCGTAGTTAAGTTCGTTGCCACTCCCACGACTCAAACTCCCTCGGCGCTTCGTTGCGAGGATGAGGACCAGGCTTTGAAGAGTGTGCTCGCCGAGCAGTTCCCCGCGGTTGCCGAGGCGTTGGTGAGCTCCGATCCGGCGAAACTCGTTCACGCTTGGATCGCCGTCAATCGCGGCAATCTGAGCTTCGACCCGGCCAAGATCCCGCTACCGGAGAAAACCGATCCGCGGTGGAAAAAACTTTCCGAAACCGTGGTGCCGTCCAAAGACAAAGCCGCTTTCTGGGATCGCATCAAGCAGGATCCCATTGCGGGTCTGGGAAAAGAGGCCGCGCCGGCGATACGCCGACAGATTCTCAGCCGTCTGATGCCCCAGCTCGTCTTGAGTGCGCCGAAAGCCGCGGAAAATCCGCTTCCCGGCCTGACCCCCGAGACCAAGGCCGCCAGAGAGCAGGCCGTTTCTCGCCGCATCGAGGACATCCAGAATTTGGTGAACTACGCCCAGCGAAATCTCGTCGGTATCGATGCCTTGTTCGCGCTCCAAAGCGCGAGCCCCGAAACCGGAGCGGACGCGCCCGAAGAGTTCCGCAAGGGCTTCTTGGCCTTTAACCGAGCCATGGAGAGTAATATCAGAGCGGTCCCCGGTCAGTTCGTCGACGGAATCTCGGGAGAGCTCGACCGGCTATTGAGCGGGCTTATGGAGGAAGAGCGCCTCAAGGTGCCCATGGACGCCTTTCTCCTCCACGACCGGATTTCTCTCAGAGAATATCACCGAGTGGGAGCCGAGAAGGATGGCACGCGGCAGCCCGTCACGCCAGACGGTTCCCCTGATCTCTCCAACTTGGCAAAGGAAGAAGCTTTTCTGAAAGGCGTTCAAGCGCGCCATCAGTACTTCGCCCAGCAAGGCTTGAAGCAAAAGCGCTTGGAGGCGCTCGGCTCGCAAAACGAATTTCTGACTCAGTTTTCCCGGCACCTCGGGCGGCTGGGTCCCGAGGTTCTTCCCGCCGCTCAGCTCAAGGCGGTTCTCGACCAGCTAGGAAGAATAAACGCCGCACTTACCGTCGGTCAGAAGGCCGCCCTTCTCCAAACGCTTGGCAATTTCGCTCTGTATTGCCAGAGCAAGCCCGACAATTGCAGTCTGCCGCTCCGCGAATCCGTGGGGCTCATGAACGCCATGTCTTTGAGGGATTTCGAAACGCTCAATCCCCTGGTGTATCAGCAGCACCTCAAGACTCCGAACGAAAGCAAAGACCCGTTTCTCGGCGACAACCGCCGTTTGTTTTCCAAGTGCTTGTTGAGGGACGAGCCGCCTCGCGAGGTGGCGAAGACTGAGGAGCCGAAGCCGGAAGTGGCGCCCCTCGTTCCTTTCAAGTTAGATAACTCCCGGCCGGATGGCCCGAGTGCGCAGGGCCCCACGGCGGCGAACAAAGATCCCATCTGGGGACTACCCGAAACGTTTATTACCGAGGACGGAAAGCCCAAGTCCGCGGAAATGCGGGACGGGAGTAGCCCGTTCTTCGCGGAAAAAGCCGAGATGACGGCCGAAGCGCGTCAGAAGGTTTGGCTAAAAAACGAAGCGCGCGTGGCGGAAGCTCTCGATGATCTGGCAAATCCTGCCCTGACGGCTGAGGATCTGCAAAAACGTTTTGGGGCTTATTATCAGTCTAGGTTTGGGCAGCCTATGCCCACCGGTCCCTTAAGCCCGGTCACGGCGCAGAAGCTACGTTTTGCTTTGGTCAGCGATCTGTTCGAGCAGGCGGCCGCGGCCTCGGGAACCGCGCAGCGTAGCCGGCTACTCGCGGCGTTGAGCTCCTTGCCTGGTTCCGACGGAACCGTGGGAGGCTTGCGAAAGGCCTTGGACGGACTCTTCGACACCTCCACAAAAAATGAGTTTCAGCTCGCCGCTAAATTCCAGGCGGTTAACGACTGGTTGATCCAAGAAGCGAGTCACGGCGTCGGCAATAGCGACTCGAGAATGAGCCGCCTGCTTGGTTTGGTCTCGAGCACGCTCGACGATTACTGGGATCCAACGCAGAACAAGGCGCATGCGGACTCGGCGAGCACCCTTCGGATGGAGGGAGAGTACGAGCGGCATTATCCCGAGCTGGCCGAGCTGAGAACGCGGCTCCAGACCGCCGCCGTCAACGAAGGCAAATTCCTCTACGGTTCCGCCCGGCACTGGGCTTATTCGTCCCCTGAAACGATCCAGGCGGTGAGCGATCTCGGCAACACTTTATTGAGATACGAGCCGAAGGCGCTCGTCTCCGCGTTAACTGACGCCGGCGGCGATGCGAAACGCGCCAGCAAAGTGGACGAGCTCCATAAGCTCTGGGGGCGTTTCGCCCTGGAGCCCAACGCGGATCCCATGGCCGCGGATTTCAAGCCGGGCAATCTGAACACGAATCGCGTTCGCGCGCTGGCGATGGAAACGCTTCTGCGTAAGTACAAGTTCAACGTGGGCGAGCTCGAGCAGATGCTAGGCACCTACTTAAAGGGAGCCCGGCTCGTTTCTCCCTACGAAATGGCTTTGGGCCTCGATCCGAACCTCGGCATCTACAATACCAAGAGTCACGCGGACGTTTTGAAACAGCCCGTGAAGGATGAAGATAAGGAAGGCATGATCGCCGAGCTTCTCATGGACGCTCGTGGCATCGGCGCCTACTTGCGCCGGAACAATCCAGTTCCCATGCCCGGACAAACTCCCAATCCCAAGCGGGACGAGCTGACTAAGAAATTTGCCGAAAGCTGGCCTACCACCGCGGAAATGAAAGCCACCATCGGGAGCCTGAAGTATTGGGCGGGTCCCGAGCAGGGCGGAGAGCGCACGCGCCAAGAGATTCAAGCCAAGTTTGGTTTCCTCACCGACCATCAGTCCGATCAGTTGAACCGCGCCTTGTCCGTATTGAGAAAGCTGCCCAAGCGCGATCTCCCCAGTGACGCGGAGATCATGCGAGTTATCGCCACGGAAGTGTTTCGGACCTATTCCAACGGCGAAGTGGGCGCGGAAAAGACGATTCCCGCGGTACTGAAACCGGACGCGGACGCGCTTCTGGAGACCGTGCGGAGCCTACACGAGTTGGTTAAATCGGATCGCCCCGTCTTGGAAGCCGACTTGGCTGGCGCGACTAAGGGTCTTAAAGAATTGCTCGGCCAGGCCTCACTCGTCCAAGATCCCGAGAGTGGCCTGAAGAACTGGATTTTAGGCAGCATGAACCGGAACATGGGCATCTCCGGACTGCTCACCGACCTCTTCGAGTACCGGCACCCCTGGGTGAAGCTCGATTCCATCGAGAACGTTTTGACGACCTTGGATCCGCGGCTCCGCGATACCGATCCCTTGGTTCGGGAACAGCTGAGAAATTTAGCGCGTATCTTGAAGGCGTCGCGCTGGCTCGAGGACAAGGAAAATCCGACCGATGCCGAGATTGAAAAAGCGGTTAGTGAAGCTTCCTTCGGCGTGACGCCGGATCAGAAGACTCCCGAGGAAATGGCAGCCGAAATCAAGCGTCTCTCTAGCTGGGTCAAGCTCTCGCTCCATATCGCGAAAAAAGCGCCTACCGATCGAAAATTAGATCAGGACCTCGCTTCCTTCATTCCCGCCGAGAGAACTCCGGAAGCGATCCGCTCCGACGCGCATCTCATCAGCGAATTTTTCAAAATCTCCCGCACTTTCTCGCCCAGAGACTCTGACCGCGCCCAGCTCGCGAAGCTGCGGGATCAGGGACTCGATCACCATCTCATCGATACCTGGGTCAAAGCGTTGCAAGTCGACATGGATCATCTCGCCGGAGTGGCGCCGCACAAGGCGCTGGATGCGATTCGTTCGTCGAGTGCCGCGCGGGACGAAATTCTCGGGGCTATTTCCCTCATCACCCGTCATCTCAAAGACGATCCGGTTCCCTTCAGCATGACGCCAAAGAAGGACGCGCCCTTTTCCATTCTCGCGGACCGCTTCGGTAGAACTCACAGAATCGAAGGGCTCTATCCGTGGATCAAAGATCAGCTCAATGAGACGGACGAAGGAAAGTACACCGCGGCTCTCATGGGCGTTCTTCCCATCGGAGTCAAAGACGTAACCGACGACGCGCCGGAAAAAGCGCCTCTAGTGGGCGATAAGAACGAGCTTTTCGCCCAGGCTCTGTCGGTTCTGCGCTGCCGTTTACTGGAAGAGGTCCTTCGTCTTCAGTACGGTTATTCCGCGCGCGGCGGTAGCAGCCAATCTGCGCTCCTTCATTTCGATAACGACGTCCGCAAAAACGATCAAAAGCTCGGCGTGCTTTACGCAAAGGTCATCCGGGACGTCGAAGTAAAGCTCCTGGAGCAATATTCGGACGCGGAAGTCGACATGAAGGCATTCCGCGACAAGTTGAAGAGCACCGATCCGGTCGCCTATCTGAACACTTTGCGGGAACGCACTTTGCCCAGCGAAGCCGAAATGCGCGACGGCCGCGTGGTCGCGGTGCCCGGATGTGTGTATCAAGACACGTATCGCTCTACCGCGTCGGGTGGCCCGGATAAAAAAGGGCCCGGCTGGATCTTGGCGGGTCCGAACCGTGCGTTCTCAGAGTGGGCTCGCGAAGAGTTGCGGCGAGGCGGGCGCGACGGTGTCTCCGAGATTTTGCGCGACGACAATCGCTTCCTCTCGGCGTTATCCGGCGAGCTCTCACAGAGCTTTGGCCCGTACGCGGGCTTTTATCGCCCTCAAAATACCTGGACGGCCGAAAAGACTTATCCCGCCTTGCATGAGTGGGGATACTCGGTGGCTTTACAGCGCGGCAAATACCCGACCGACGGGTTCGCACCCCGGGATCCTCCACCCGCCGTGCTGGCCGCCTTGGCCGAGCTTCCGAAGGAAAAGAAAGAAGCTCTCACTAGCCAATTGGAAGCCGCGAAGAAGGAAGCCCTCCGTAAGGATAAGGCCGCGGAGAATCTAGTCGGCACAGGGCCGACGTTCGGCGTGCGGACGGTCCATCCGGATCACGACGTCGAAGAAGCGGGGAAAGCCCTGCGCGCGGCGCACGAGACCCGCAAGGCTATTTACGACTCGATTTTGGAAACGCATGCGCAATCTTTCCGCACGCCCGCTTCACCCATTCCCGCCGGGGCGGAAGCTCAGTTGATGAAGCTTTCGCTTCCCATGCGAGAGTTGCTCTCCGTCGTTCTTTTCCATGAGCGCGATCGCGCGGCCGTTATCGAAGCTAAGCTTCGCGAGCTGGATCGCGACCCGAAAGCCAACGAAAAAGAGATCACCAAGCTTCGCTCCGAAGTGAAAGCCATTCATCTTTTGGCCAACCGGCTCATTCTGGTCCCCGACGTCTCCACCTTAGCGAGCGTCGCCTGGAAGGACCCCAAGCTCAGAATGTGGTTACTCGACAAGGCCACGCCGCGACTCAGTCCGCCCGAAGAAGGAAAGGCGTTCACCGATCTGACGGACAAGCTCCGGCGCTGGGACAAGTTGCTTCTGAAGCCGGGTGAAGAGGCATTGAGTCTTGAGGAACGCGAAGCTGTACGAGACCAGTTTGAAAGGGTCTTGCATTTCGCCGCGGCTCCGTCGAGTGGTCCTTTCGAGGAGACTCGTGGCTCGAACGACCGCGGCAAGAAAGCCGCTTCCCATTTCGTTTCCTTACTCCTGCGCATGACCGAAGAGGCCGGGAGTCTCGAGTTTGCTCGCAAAAACTCCGGCTTCGCCAAAGATTACGAAGCTGTCATGGGCGGAGACGCGCGCTTTACCCCGCAGGCTACCTTAGGCGAGCTGCAGTCCGAGCGGCGCTTGGCTCACGACGGTTGCGCGGGAGACAAGGCAACCTCACTGACTTGCGTGAAACTGAACGAGCGCCTCAAAAAAATGGATGGTCTGGGACGTGGATTGTCTACCCAGGCCCGCCTGAGGTATTTGACCCCTGGCGAAGATCAGCTCCAAGAGGGCGACTTCCATGCGTTAGAGCGGCTCGAAAACGATTTGCTGCCTCAGACGCATACGCAAAACGATAAAGCGGAGGGAATCCGGCTCACCCAGGAAAACCTGATGGCGTTCCCGAGTAAAGGCGTCATCGATCAGGCGTCGCGCAACTACGACTTGGGACGTTTCCTCTATCGCACTCAGAATGAGTCCGTGCCTCGCGTTTCGGAAGAAGTCATCGAGCGCTTGGTGAAAGTGGCGCAAAACGGCAAGGCACAAGTTTTCGGATGGAAGATCACCGACAAGGGTCCGACTCTCGTGGTGGAAGAGAAAGCTTGCGAGACGATTAAGCCGCTCCCCGAGAACCCCGGCGAAGTCGATACCGAAGTCATCGCAGACGTCGTCATGTCCAAGGAAGACAGCGAAGTCATTCTCGGAGGAGCCACGAGGCTCGCGAACTACCAGGCGTTCCAGACGGCTTACGAGGGCCTGAAGCTATCTTCGCCGACCGGGCAGGAGCCCGATTACGCCGAGGTGATGGAAAAAGCCAAGCCCATCTTCGACGAGAAGCGCGACAAGCTCTTGACTGATCTGGTCACCATGGCGGCGCGCCGGTATTTGCAGATAGCGATCCGAGAAGCCGGCAATCCGGCCGACTTGCGTCTCTCCGCGCCCAACTCGAAAGCAGGTTGCGCCCTGCGCGCGTTGCTCGGTAAAGCGCACATCTACGACATTCAGAAAGTGCAACAAGACGTCTTCCGCTCGGAGAAGATTGCGGAAACTCGCGCAGCCGGGAAGGGCGACGGGACGGTTTCGCCGAAGGAAATGGGAGAAAAGCTCGAGAGGTTCATGAGCTCACCTGAGTTTCTCGTCGAGATCGAGCGCAAGTTCGAACATGAGGTGGCTTTCCACGACGGTACCCAGGAACAGACGCGGCCGGTGTTCAACGCAGCCGTGACCGAGACGACTCTCAAGGACGGTCTGGGCGCTTGTTACGACAGCTGGAAAAAAGGCGGCAAGACGGTTCCGGCAATTACCCGGCAAGACGATCCTCGCGTGCTCAAGCTAGCCACCGCCATCGAGGCGGAAACTCTAGCCATTCGTTCGCTGCACCAGATGAATCAGGTGGAGGCCGATTTGCGCGCCCGCGCGGCGGAGACCACCATCAGCGACACCGCGGCGGACCTCTCTTTCTTTTCCGACCCCAAAACGGGTTTGGTGACGTCGATTGAGAAACAGCTGGCCAGGTTTAAGAACCCGAAGCTCAATCCGGAGCTCAATACCCACGAGATGAAAAAGACCGTGGAGCGGCTGGAAGAGCAGCTCGCGTCGCACAAATCAAATGCATCAAGACTGACGTTTGACCTCTACCGGAACCGTTTGCGGGTGGAAGCGGCGCTGAACGCTCCTTTGGACGGACCCAAGACCCAAGAAGAGATTCTCTCGGATATCGATTCCATCTCTCGCATCAAGAGCCTTTACGAAGAGGAAAGCAATCGGCTTCATCTGGCGCTTCCCGAAGACCGGCGTCCTCCGTTCGCGGCTTTTCCGCCGAATGATTTCTTCGGCAATGTCTATGACGACCCCCAATTGCGCGGCTACGTCGAGCGCTTCGTCCGCGCCAAGCTCGCGGCGGTAGCGGAGAAGCGCAAGCTGCACCAAGTTCCCGAAGGGTACGATCCCCGCCTCGACGAAGCGGCTTTGATCGACATCAAGCTCCAGTCCCTCATCCGCAAAGCCGGCGCGCTCAAGCGCTCCGAGCGGATGCAGAAGATGGAAGAAGAGCTCGGTAAAATGGCGACCGCTCAAGACCAGAGCGTCATCTTGAAAGTTCAGGATGATTTCGACCAGATGGCCGTGCACTGCATGGAGCTGCTCGCGGACAAGGGCCGCTGGCCGGTCTTCACCGATGACGACGGCAAACATTTCGACTTGGCGGATATCGCCGCCGTCCGCAACCACATCATGGCCTTCGAGGCGCAACGGGCGGGCTTTAAGGCTCTCGTCAGCTCCCTTTTGCCGCCTCCCGGAGTCAAGCTGGCTAAAGACATGGACGGGACCCGGGCTTTCGAGCACTTCGTGGCTAGCCACCCGACGTATAAGGAAGCTTTAATAGCCATGCAGGGCAACGACTCGCTTTTCCCGCTGAACGAGGCGGCTTTGCACTCCTTGGAGAAAGACACCTTCCAAAGAGCGTTCGACGAGCGCAATCAGGAAGAGATCAAATTGAAGGAAAGCCTCGAGGGTCTAGCCGAGCTCGGGTTTCAGTGGAACGGCACCAGCCTCCAGTGGGGCCAGGGCAAGGACGGTCTCAAGCTTCATCTCATCGGGCCCAAAGGCAAGATCAAGAGCCTCGCCGAATTGAAGGCGCGTCTCGAGGGTTTGCGCGCCCATGGCGCTTACAAGCTCAATGGAAATAATCCCTGGTCGCTTCTGATGGAAGACATCTGGCTGAAATACTCGAACACTGGCTTCAAGCCGCTTATCGAGTTCGGTAACTCCGCCATTTGCATGATGAGCTTCTTGCACGAGACCGACGAAGCCCGAGCGGATGGGATTTACTCTCAGAGCACCGGTAGGGAGCAAAATCTACCCGATCACGAGCTTTGCTTCGATCCGACACTGACGAAAGTTTCCGACAAGCATCGTGTCAAATCGGCGCGTCTCGGCGGTGGCATCGAAGACCAAAAAGGAATCTCGTCGACCTTCCTGAGCGACATGGGTCACGCGGAGAAGTACCTTGCTTTCATGAGCCTCGAAGATGCCCGCGCTAGAGCCACCAAGATTGCGGCGGAAGTGAAAGCCGGCATGAGCGGCGAGGCCAACAAGTACGATCTTCTGCGCAAAGAGCTCATGGGGCAGTCCAGCAACATGTTCGCGGCCTTTCAGGATCTCGATCAGATTTCTTGGGAGCGCAACCCTCAGGGCAATATCTGGATGCGAAACCTGGGCTGGACCAGCGTAAAAGGCGCGGCCAATGCCTTGGATAAATCGTGGGGCGCACTCGGAAAGCTCAGAGACACGCTGGCGAGCGACATCTCTCGCTTGGAAGCCCTCGGCGGCATCACCATCGACTGGCAGGCGAGCGATCACACCGTTCAGCAGCCCGCCTCCAGCATCGCCCAGATGTTGCGGCAGCAGCAAAAATACGTCACTGACCCGGATTTCTTCAAGAACGTGCCTCGCGAGGTCATGGAAAACATCGACGCTCTCCAGGAGTTCTATACCGAGATGCTCATCACCGAAATCGCCACCGCGGGTCTCGGTGGCGTGTTCCAGGCGGCCAGATTCGGCCTTAGGGGCGCGATGGTCGCCGATGCGGCGAAGTATGCGGTGCTGGCGGAGCGTCTGGAAAAAGGAATGGCGCTCACCGAGCACGTCGTGAAAGGCGTGCGCAGCGCTTACCGTTTCGGAATAGGCGGTAAGGTCGTCGGCGATTTGATTTCCAAATTGAACGAAAAAGAGCGCGGCTACATGATGACTCAGTCGGGCGTGCAACTGCGCGACGGCGCGAGAAAGAGCCGCTGGGTTTTCGGTCTGCTTCCGCTGACTGGGCCCGTGGTGCAGTCGATGGCGCAGTTGAGCGGCGTTCCGGCGCACTTGATTCCCTGGGTGGCGGGCCCGCTCTCCATGGGCGGAACGCACTACGGTGTCGAAATCGCCAACGGCCACGATCCCCTGCATTCTTTGATTGGTACCGTGCCGATGGCGATGTTCGGCCTTCCGGTATCGCGGCTGGCCGGGGGTCTCTACGCCAACGGCATGAAGCAGCCCATTTTGGGATCGGTGCTTAGGCCCACCTGGGTGCAGAAGCCGCTCATGGGAATCGCCAGTTACGGTTACTTCGCCAGTGTTACCGCGACCGGCGGTGCGCTTAGCCATTACCTCTCTCCGGGGATCAACCGGGATGAGGAGACAGGTGAGCTCGTCTACACGAGTCCTTTCACGGGCAAAGAAGTGAAGGACGCGACGATCTTAAAAATCATGGGCGACGCGGTTTTCGGCAATATCGGCATGGATATGTTCTTCGCTCGCAATCACATCGCGGAAGTCCAGTCGAACGCGGCGGCAAGTCTCTTCCGCTCCGGCACGTCTTATCGCCAAGTGATCGATACCTTTAGCGGAGGCAAGCCCCAAAAGGCGCAGCAAGCCCATCAGATGCTGATTCAGGGGCTTGCGCACACCTCCGTCTCCGAGATCCGCAATATGCGCCAGAAAGCCATCGAGCGGCGCCGTGAGGTCGAAAAGAATCCGCTCAACGTAGAGGCGGCGCGGGAACTGGAGGGTCTGGAACAGTCCCTTTCGCTTTTTGCAAAGACCGCGGGCCACGGCGAGAAGGAATTTGGCACCGTGGATGAAGCGGCGATTAACTCGTTCATGACTTCTCTCGAGGCTCACACTAAGGGCGGCCTGGGCAACCGGCCGCTCATGGAAGTCGTCGATAAAATGTCTTTCGAATTGGCGGTGGCCAAAGTTTCCGATCTGAAAAAGAAAGACGCCAGCTTGGATGAATGGCTCGCGCTGGTCAAAGATCCCATTTATCAAGGATCGGGCGCCTCCAGCATGGCGCGGATCATGATCTTGCCTCCCGAAATCATCCAGAAAGCGCTGGCCTCTCCCAAGCACAAGGAAGCTTTCTTCCCGGTACTCGAGCAGCTCGCGGGCATCGTCTCCATTCGGCCGGACAGAATGGGCTCCTTCGGCGAATTCATGACTCACTACCGGCCTAAGGGGAAAGAGACGCTTCTCGGGATTGCCCAAAAATTCAACCGCGCGAAGCCGGGGCAGTATCGCAAGTTTCTCGCCGACGGCAGCATGACCTATCTTGATTTGATCGAAGGCTTCGAAAACGAGAGAACGGCTATTCTGGACGGTTTCACGGTCGATGACGTGCGGGTGATCGTCGCGCAGGCCAATGAAACTTCTCAAACGGGACGCGCTAAAGCCGCCAAGGTGATGCTCGAGCTTCTGGCGAGTCGCCATCAGATCGACGTTCCGCTCTTCGTTCAGGCGATAGCGGGCGCGGCGAAAGATCGCCCCGCGGTCTCCGCGGACGCTAAAGTGGGCACCGACAAGGGATGGTTGAAGGACACTAAGCTCATTAATCTGGCGGGCGAAATGTTACCGCGTGCGGCGCGCGCTCTGCGCGATCAGGTGAAAGCGGATCCGTCGAAAATCGACCAAATGATGGGTTACGCCTACTTCCAGGTCCCGCAGGGTTTCGTGCACGTGCCGCTTAGCGCGCTCAGAGTCGGAAGTGGCAGCGGCCCGGACGCGAAGCCAGCCGACCCGAAACATTTGCAGTTTCTCGATCTCGTTTCCGCTCACCATGCGAAAATCGATTCGACTTTCTCGAACGCTTTGTACGAGCGAGGCGTTTCGGTCGGCGAGTTTCAGCTCTATTTCCGTGAGTTCGTTCGCAACAAGGCAGGCCTGTTCAGCAATCCGCCGGACGCGGCCCGCCAAGCGAAGCTCGACTTCATGGCGGCGATCCGCAGCCGACCCAAGCCGGGTGAGACGAAAATGGACGGCTTGCAGGCTTTGACGAAGGAGTGGAACGAGGTCGAAGCGCTCATCACGGCGGATCCCAAAGATCCGGCCGCCGTGGCGAGGCTTGCGAAGATTGAGCCGACGATCCTCGCCCTGGCCGAGCGCTCTGGTTTCGTCGATGGCCAGGGGGGCGCGAACCCGGTGGGCCTGTTCCATTTCCTCGAGCAAGCCCGCGCCGAGAAGGCGCCCAAAGAAGGACCGGACAGCCGTACGGTGGCTCAGCTCATGCCGGAGGCGCAGCGTTTGGCCCGCCTGGACATGGTCGCCAAAGCCAGAGACGGCTCGCTCAGCGTCGAGGCTTTGCTGACTCACGACCTGTTCTTGGATCCGCGCTATCAATTCCGCACGACGGGAAAACTCCATTTCCGCCCCGAGGCCCTGGCCATGATTCCTCAAGACGTCGTGTTGCGCGCGTACCAAAAAGCGGTGAACCCGGAACAGAAGCGGGCTTACGCCGAGGCCATCGTGCGCATAGCGCAGGAGTCCGGCTATGTTCCAAGGCACCTCGAGGAAGGGTTCCTAAATTTCCTCGTCGGATACCGGGGCAGCCGCGGCGCGACCGTCGTGGACCTCGCCCAGCTCTATCAGAGTGGCCACGTGAGTGAGCTCGGGCACATGCTGGCGTCGGGAGCGCTGGATCTAGGCGGCCTCGAAGGCCTGCCGGATTCGACGGCAAATAAGGTTCAAAACACCGTTCGCGCGTTGGTGAGAGTGGAGCTGAAGCCTTCCCGGGCCGAAGAAGTCTTGGACTCGCTGACCGTGGAGTCCGTCGGGAAGCTCGTGGATCAGGCCAAGAACCCGAATCATCCGAACTCGGTCAACGCGAGAAACATCGTTCGGACCATCTCCCATCGCATGGGAACGGAGCCCGAATATTTCGAGACTTTCTTTGCGGACTATCGGAAAGGAAAAGAGAGTAGCGCCATCTACGATGCGTTGGGACAGTTCATGGGGATCAAGCTCGATCCTCGTCAGCTCCGGACGATGAAAGACGTGGCGCCTTATTTCTGGAAGGCGAGTAACGAGGCCGTCCGCAACACTCTGGAAGCGCGGCCGGAAGTGCTCGAGAAGCTAGCGACCACGAGCTTCTTCGCTCAAGAGAACCCCTTCCGCTTCCTGCCCACTTCGGCGCTTCGTCTGACGGAAACCAAGCGGATGGAGCGCTCTCCGAACAGCGCCGAAGTGACGGAAGTCACCGTGCCCTCAAATGCGATTCACCACTTACTCATAGATAAGGCGGGCAGCGACGCGGTTCGAAACGACGCCGTTTTCCTCAAGGCCTTGCAAACCCGCCAGGTCGAAGGAGTGAACGAGTCGGACGCGTTCGTGGCTCATCTGAAGCAAGTCTTGATCGGGGAGCCGGGCAAGTACAGGAACGTCAGTGACGCCGTGGAAGCGGCGAAGAAGAGTTACTTGCTGACGCCGCGGTCGGTGCCGGTGCCAAAGACCAGCAGCCTACTTCGAAGCGGTCTCAATATTGTTGAGCGCCGCTTTGCGCACGGACTCATGGTAGCCGTCTAAGATAGGCGTGATGGGATCTTCCTTGGGCTGATAGCTGTCGGCCAGGACATAGGTCTTTCCTTCATAAGCGGTCGAGTTGGACGCCGCTGGAAAAGACATGACTTCGTATTGAGGGAGCTTGTTTTCGATTTCCTCGAGTTGCGCGGCCGCGGACTTTCTCGCCGCGCCGGCGAGCTTCTTGGATTTTAGTTTTTTGCGCAGACCCTCGGCTTCCCGCGACTGGTTTTCCACGAGAATCCGGAAGGACTCCGCCACCGTATCGCTCCTTAGAAAGACGACGGGAAGCGTGGGTACGATTTTTAATATGGCGACCGCTCTCCCGCGGCTCATGGGATTGGTGCGCACCGAGGTGGGGCTATCCTGCAGGAAGCCCGGATCGGAATCGACGAGGTCTCCGCCTAAATAGAAATGAACGCGGCCGACCTTTTCGCGAATCGCTTTTTGTTCGGTCTGCGAGAGCGAGGACAAAAGAATGAATAGTCTCCTATCCAGAGTCTCGGGAGGCAAACTGGCGACGACCTCGCTAAAAGCTTTTACGGGATCGGTGGCTTCCGCCTCCGAAGAGGCCGGGTAACTGAGATAAGCCGGTGAGGAAAGGCCCACGAAAGTTACGAGCGTCTTCCCCGACTTCACTTCCAGGTAAGGCTCGAAAAGCCGCTTCTTCGTGGTTTTGTCGATGAGGTTCGCGCTGATGAAAGGAAACTTCGCCTGTTTGGCGAGCTCTTTCAAATTGTCCACGCCGAGCAGAGTGTCCTCGATAGAGGGACTGAGCAGATTGGTTCCAAGCTCGTTTAGCCCCTTGATGAGGTAGGCCGCTTTCTGAAGGTAATGAGCGTGCAAGGTGGGGTTGTAGTTGACCGAGGCTGGGAGAAACGTCACGCCGGCCGTCGCTTTGAACCCTTTAAAGGAGAGCTTCTTATAGAGACTCCATTCTCTTTGAAGCCCGCCCACGGGAAAGGAGGTGCAGCCACAAGGCTCGAGCTCGCCCATCCGGTGATTGGTATACGCCAAGTAAAAGGTCTCGTTCTCGTCCGCACTGGCGGAAGAGGCGGCGTCGCGAGTCGTCTCCGTAGGGACTTGTCCCGCACAGGCGGAGAGAAGGAGTGTCAAAATAAAGACTAAGAATGCGCGCATGGGTGACCTCGAAAAGCGATTACTCAAAGTGTACTACGGGTTTCTGGAACTGCATCGTGCGATGGTTCAGCTTGGGCCATTTGAATCTCGGGGCGTTTTGCATGATAATAACAAAAGGAATACGGTTACCTAATGGTCGACGATGCGGAATTTGGCCGAGAAAAGTCACCGGCAGGCAAAACGGTATTCTCGTCAGCGGTTAGCCGCTCTGTCCTAAGTAATTAGAATCATTAATTTTTAATATTTGTTTGGTTGGGCGTATTCGTACACAAAAAGGGTACGCAGCTTGGCAGTCAAGTTGCAGAATCCCACTGCAGGGATTTCGTCTACGACGAGCGTCCTGTGGAAATAGGCTTTAGGGGTCATTCGGAGGAATGGTAATGAGACTCTCAGATAAGTTGATTCGTTTCGGAGTTGGGTTGTCGCTGATCAGCGGGATTTTTGCCGTGGCTCCTGCGATGGCAGCTGGTCCTTTGATGTACGCGAGACCTCCGATGGCTCGTGGCAAGGTCTTGGAGATGCCTAACCACATCGCCAACGCCGGCGATACCGCGAAACGGCTCGAAGCCATGCGGGCTAAGATCGAGCTCTTCTCGGTGCAGGATCGGACGATGGCGGACACTTTCGTCAGCCGCTCGGCCGAGCTCAAAATCGAGAAGGCGGAAGCTGAAAAGTTCGCCGGTGAGTTTAAGAAACTCACGGACGATCTCACCAATATCATGGGCGACAAGACCCGCTCCGTGGAAGCGGTTTATGCCGATGCGGTCGCGAAATTGCGCGAACGTGAATCGCTTTATGACTCTTTCTTGAGTGAAAAAGTGAAGATCGATTTCGATATCACCCGGTCCAATCGTCCGGGCGGTAAAGAAGGCGTAAGCGACTGGGGTGGCTCGGTTGCTTTCGGCAAGAAGCCGACCGCCGGCACTGCTTCCCGCAGTGAAGTGGTAGCCAACGGCGAAGGAACTCCAGCTCATGACGGTCCCGAGGCTCCGGCGAACTCTCGCGTCGCCACGGCGGGCGCGGCGGCCACCAAGGCTCGCGGCGTAGCCGAGTTCTGGGGAAAGTTTAGCCCTGAGAAGGGTTGCTCGAGTGGTTTCTGTATGACCCTCGTCACCGCTCTCGGTGGTGCCGGCCCGGGTAACCAGGTCGCTGGCAAAGTCGATTCCTTCGTGAAGATGTTGTCCAACGCCGGCAATCACGAGGCGGCGGAAAATTTCGTGAATCGCCTCAAATCGGTGGTCGATTTCGTCAACAAGACGCAAGATCCCGCCCAGAAGCGTGAGCTCACGGCGATTCTCGGGCAGATGCTCAGCTCGCGCGGTATTACCGCCGAGAGCTTCGACGAGATGGAAGGTTTCGCCAAGGGCGGCGACGTCGCGGCGATTCAGGGCATGCACCGCATGGCGACGGTCTTGAAGAACCTTCGCGAGCACTTCGAGAAGAATATCGAAAAGGCTCCTAAAGAAGGCACGCCTGAGCACGAAGCTTGGCTCGCTCGCCGTGATAAGTGGGCTGGCGACAAGTTGCGTGACTGGGTCGATTACGGCGAAGAGTTCCGTACGTCGGTCGCCAAGGGTTCCGAAATCGGCAAGGCCGAATGGGCGAAGTGGATGGAAGGTAAGACCGACCACGACAAATTGGCCGACAACGATCCTAACAAGCGTCCGGATAAAGATCTCGGCAAGAGCCTCGGCGCTTGCGGCGGTTGGATGCGTAAGTCTCCGACCACCTAATAGCCTAGTCTAGTTCAAACGGTTCTCGAAGAGCCGGGGAGCGAAAGCCCCCGGCTCTTTTTTTTTGTGCGGAAAATTATTTGTGGTCGGGGCAGGTGGCGGAGGAGCAATGCTTTTCGCTGGCAGTGCCACGATAGGTGTCGGCGCAGGAAGCCTTCGAGGCGCCGGCGTTGATATCGGCGGCCGCCGTCGTGGTGGGTTCCTGGGCCGCGCAGCCGGCAAGCCAGAGTCCGAGGCAAAGAATGCTGAGCAAACGAGTCATGAGAATCTCCCTTTTTGGCGTGAAGTAGTCTTATTCTATCCGTTCCGACCACGAGCCGTCCAATTCCTATACAGCGGCAGAAGCCCCATGATTGCGAGCCCCTAGGCCGAGGGGTCCGGACCTCGTCTGAAATTGATCCCCCCGTCAGTCCACCGACAGTCGTCAGGTCTATCCCCATCAATGATTAACCATTAACAATAAATACTTAACTTACCTTAGGGGGGCGCGAGATCGCGAGCGGATTGGCCGACGATATGCACCTTAAGGTCCCGGGGGGGTTCATGTTTCGTTTGCGCCTGGAGATAACCGGGGCTCAAGGCCCGGCACGGCTCGTGGAGCTACGGCTCGCGGAGAAGGCCACCGTCAAGGTGGGCCGCCTCGGCTGTGACGTACTCCTAGAAGACCGTGCGGTCTCGCGCAGTCATCTCGGTTTTGGGGTCCAAAAGGGCCTGCTCGTCGCCGGAGACCTCGGTAGCACCGGCGGTACCCTTCACAATGGCAAGGCCTTGAAACGAGCCACGGTCCATAAGGGCGACCTCTTTCAGGTGGGCTCTCACTCGGTTTTGGTTTTGGGATTTCGGAAGATTGAAGAAAGGGCGCCCAAGCGCCGCTTGGGCTTACCGAAACCGCGCTTCAACCGCTGGGCCATTGCTTCCTCGTTCGCCGCGGTCCTCATGCTGGCTTTTATCGTCGGTACCTCTCGTTCCGACGAGTCCGGCCTTTATGGACCATCTCACGCTTCTGTCGTCGATATCGACGGCGCCTTGAGCGGCGTGCGCCGCTGGGTTCGCGCCCGTCAGTACGCTCCGCCTGATCCCACGCGCCCTCGGACGGTCGACTACAATAACCTCTTCCAGGACTAAATTTCTTTTTCGGCTTCGAGCGCCTTTTCGGATTCGAGCTGCAAGCGCTTTTGCTCGGTGATCTTTTCCGCGGGGATGAGAGGCCCACGGCCTACGCCCGGACAGAACGCCGCGACTTCACGAGCCCAGCCTTTAGCTCCCATCACTTCGGGCCAGAAGGGCCAGGTGCGGCACTGAGTGGGACGGCCCTCGTAGACGCCGCACTTGGTACCGTCGAGAAAACGGCAATCCGCCGACGTCTCATGGTCCTTCAAATGCCAGTAACCTTCGGTCTTGCCACAATGGAGGCGAGTGAACTCCCGAAGCGGAAGCTTCATGCTGGCGGCCATCCGCTTACGATCCTCGAGCGTCATATAGACGAAGCCATACTGACCGCGGGACGCGCAGCACTTACCGGAACCCTGACATTCGAACCGAACTCCGCCGGCCCACCATTTCGCTCGAGGCATAGCCGACAAATATAACAGAAGAAGGAGGCTTGTCAGTCGTAGCCTAGCGGACCTTAGTTCCGCCAGCGAAGGCTGAAAAATGAGGAGGGGCCTTTCCGTGAAGAAAGACCCCTCCCCGACGCCTTGGTTTTGTAGTGGACTAGGACTGTCTAACCCCCGGAAAACTTAGAAGCCGAAACCAGGAACCGAGTAATTGGGAACTTGGTTTTGGTAAAAGCCGTTCTGAGCGTAAGGATTCCAGCTGTTGTAATCCTGCCCAGGAAAATTCGAGTACGACGTC
The DNA here is from genome assembly GCA_043767805.1 of Pseudomonadota bacterium. Lineage (GTDB taxonomy): Bacteria > Bdellovibrionota > FAC87 > UBA2466 > UBA2466 > CAZZHG01. The sequence goes on from JAYUGC010000113.1 coordinate 26,701, forward strand.
GGCCGGGCGTAGTTCAGATTGTAGCCCCAGCCGTACTGAGACGTGGAGTCCAAGTTACGGTAGCCGTACGTCATCAGCGGATTGCGATAGTTGGTAATTACGTCCAAGCAGCGGGAGAGCGTCCCGAGGCGCAAGTAAAAGTATTGAGCCGTCCGCGGAATCTGCTCCATGACACTCGCGCAGCGAAGCGTTTCGGAGTCGATGCTGTTGGAGATGGGCTGACCGCCGCCGTAAATCGCTCCGCCGAACGGATCCCATCCGCCGCCGAGGGCGCGACGGCTCGGAGAAGCAATGCCTCGTCCCGCGGTAATCGCGCGGCTGACGTTCGCGGCGTATTTCTGAACCGCGGCGCCGGCCTTCATCTGATAATTCGCTTTCGCGGGACTCATCTGGCTGCCCTGCTGGCAGGCCGTGAGGCTCAAGAGGGCGGTGCAAGCAATCAAAGTCGAAAATTTTGCCGTCCAATACTTCATGGCGTCTCTCCTAGTTGCGTCCAAAGCGTGTCTTAACCAGTTGCGTCTCGTCGTCAAAAACCAAGTTATTAGCGGAAGCTCTGACCTAAGTACCAAAGATTGTGATCCGCGTTCGAGTAAGCGGAAGCTTGCGCATTCGCCCAGGGCACCAGGTTCGACTGGTACTTCACGAGGTCGCGCATGCAGCGAATTAAGCTCAATTCCGCCATCTTCGAAGAAAGCTCGATGTCCGTCTGGGTATCGCCCGGCTGAGGCGCATATAGAGACGCCGCTTCGCCGAGGCAATAGTCCGCGGTTTTATAGCTCGTCTCGGCTCCTTCATAGAGGAGGTTCGGATCGACTCCGAAGCTGGACGAGTTGAAGCAAGAAGTGGTTTTGGCGGCAGTCGAGGGGGAAGCCTTCGCGCCGTAAGAGCCGAGATTGAACCCGCTGTCGCTCGCGAGGCAGGTGCTCTCCGACTGAGTGACCGATCCTAAGGTGGAAGCGCCCGTACTCGGCGTCTGCGTGGTTGCCGTTTGCGTATCGAAAAGATTAGCCGTCGAGGTTCCCGTGGGAGACTTGCTCGAGGTGTCAAACAGCGGAGTCCTATCCGAGGTATCGTTCTGGGTCGTCGTAGTTGCGGCCCGCTGCGGGCTTCCGCACGCGGTCATTAGAGTGAGAATCGAAATCGATAAAAGCTTCAGCGACGTTTTGAGTGGCGTCTTCACGGTGCCTCCAAGGCTCTTAAATCAAAGCTGTCCTAATCCCAGGTGCGTTCTTAAGTTGCGTCTACGAGAGCTATGAATTGCAAGCGGGGGGCCAAGCCTTCCTGGGCTGGGGGCGAAGACCAAACCCGAAACCCCCCAGAATACAGAGCGCCTCGAAACCGTACAGCGGAGCGCTAAAACCGCATGGAATCAGGTAGTTAACTACTGTGCAGAAGTTCTATGAGGCTGTATGAACAGTGAACACCAATGATCAGAGCATGAGCGGCACGCTCGCCGAGCCCCACGACTCCCTATGCTATAATTTTTAATGAGTCTTAAAAGGTACTAAATACCTTTTAAGATGCCCTTCCTGCTTCACCTTTCCCTTCCTTAACCATCCAAGTCTCAAACCAACTCCACCTCTGGGGGATCCATGCGCGTTTCCACACTCGCTCGCCTCGGCCTTTCGGCCGCGATGGGCTGCACCTCTGTTTTCGCCGCCTCCGCTGAACGCAGTCTCGTCGAGCACTTCGACGCTCCCAACCAAGCCTTACTCGTCGGCGTCAGCCACGGGCTTCCCGGCATCGATCTCGACGTGAACAATCTGAAGCGGATCTCCAGCCATAGCGCCTACAACTTTCAGCCCACCCAGCTCATGGACGCGCAAGGCACGAAAGCAAACGTCATGCAGGAGCTCACGCTCCGGGCGTCGAAAGCCGGCTCTGACGGCTCGCTGCTCTTTTACTATTCCGGTCACGGCAGTCCCGGCAGCATTTACCTCGAGGACGGAAGCCTCGAAGTAACGAAGATCAGAAAAGCTCTCGAAGACGGCCGCGCGAATCAGGGGCCTCTCGAGCGCCTCGTCTTCATCAGTGATTCTTGCTTTAGCGGCACGCTTCTAGATCCCATGCGTCTCGGGCTTTTGCCGCAGCTGAAAGATCCCGAGATCCAAAGCGCTCTCATGACCAATGAGATTGTCTCCGCCTTGAGCCGCACCGACGAACTGGGCCGTGCCGCCACTTACTGGAAACGGCTCTTCGTCTTCGCCTCGTCCCGCGCCGACGAAACGTCGCTTGCCGGTAAAGACGGCTCGGTCTTCACCGTGGCCTTCGCGAAGGCGTTCGACGAGACCGTGTCCGCGAAAGGCTCCATGAACGACTTAGTCACGAAGACACAGACCTATACCGTGGGTCATCATCCCGTGGCCCGCTTTGCTCCCCCCGATTTCGGCGCGGAAGAGCTCATCCCTTAGGCAAAAAGCTCGGTCGCTTCGGCGAGCGCCCGCTTCATCACTTGCAGATTGAAAAACCGTTCGTCGGCGGTTCTGGGAAGCGTGCCGGCCTCGATGGCGGCGGCGACATCCCGGATCGCGTCGGCGAGCGGATGCTTCGGCACGAAACCGAGCTCCCGGCGAGCGCGCTCCGCGGAGACGTGATAGGAGCGCAAGTCATCGGAGGATTGCACTTCGATGGTGGCGTTCGGAGCGACCGTTTCCTTCACCATTTTGGCGAGATCGAGCACGGTGTGGTTTTCCGTGCAGATGTTGTACTCGCGCCCATTGATAAGGCCCGCCGGCGCCGTCAAAAGCAGGCAGTAAAAATCGCTCACGTCCTCGATGTGGATGTTCGGGCGCTTCTGGCTTCCGCCGAAGACGGTGATCTTATTCTTGGTGATCGCGTGATGAGTGAGGATGTTGATGATGAGATCGAGCCGCATGCGCGGGCTCACTCCGCAAATGGTCGCCGAGCGCACGGATACGCCGAGCATCTTGCCCTTGTGCTCGTTTAAATAGTGTTCGATGAGCGCTTTGGATTCCGAATAAACCGTGAGCGGATCGAGAGACAGCTCTTCGGTGACGTTTGGCTCCTGCTTGATGCCGTAAACGCTCGAGCTCGACGCATTCAGGAAGCGCTTCACGCCAGCTTCCCGAGCCATGTCGATGACGAGCTTCGAAGCCTCCACGTTCACGCGGCGGGTGAGCGCCGGATCGAGATCGGAACTCGGATCGTTGGAGATACCGGCCAGGTGAATGACGGCGTCCACGCCTTCGAGAGCGCGCTCGAGTAATTCCCGCCGTCCCATGTCTCCCTGAATCAACTCCAGCGCCCCAGTTTCGAACGCCTTCGCGGGAAAGAGCTCGCGCCCGCCGAAGAGGCAAAGATCCAGCACGCGCACGTCGTGGCCGAGCCAGAGCAGTTTGGGGACGAGAACGCTGCCTAGGTACCCGGCACCGCCGGTAACGAGAATGGTTTGCATGTTTGAGTGAAAATTAACCTACGGCGGATCGGCGGGCAAGGTGAGGTGCCCCTAACCAAGGCTCAAGAAGGCACCGAAGCGACGAAAAATGGCTCCGTTTCAGGGGGTCTCCAGCCTGAAACGGGTGGCACTCAATCTGCTAGTTGAGCTACCCGAGAGCTAGGAGAAGATCACGGAGGTCTAATGACCCGTAAAATTCTCGTACTTTTAGTTGGGACCGTTCTCATCGGGGCCTGCGCCAAGAAAGCCAAGGCGCCGGAACCTGTGACTCCGGCCCCAGTCGCGACTTCGGCTCAGCCCAGTGATACCGCAGCTCAGTCTTACGACTACATGAAGGGCAAGTCGGGCTCCGAGTACTTCTAGCGAAAGCGGTCCCCGGAAGGGAAACCTTCCCGGGGCCGGAATTTGAAACGGCGATGACCCAGGCGATTTACGCCAATAGGGTCATCGCCGTTTGTCTTTCTTGTCGCGTCGAAGCCGTAGGCGAAGGCGGATCTTACTCCTCTCAACGTTGAGAAAATCCCCTAGTTAAGGTACTTTGCGGGCAATGAAGCCCGTCAAATCCGACGTCCATTTCCCCTCGCTCGAGGCGGGAATCCTCAAATTTTGGAAAGATAACGGCCTTATCGAAAAAGGGCTGAAGGCCAATGAGGGCGGAGAACCTTTTATCTTCTACGACGGCCCTCCGTTTGCGACGGGCCTTCCGCATTACGGGCACATTCTTGCGGGCACTCTCAAGGACATCGTTCCGCGTTACTGGGTTTTGAAAGGTAAGTACGTCGAGCGCCGCTGGGGCTGGGACTGTCACGGGCTACCGGTCGAGTTCGAGATGGAGAACGAGCTCGGCCTTGCGGGCCGGGGCGAGATCGAAAAGTACGGCGTAGGTAAGTTCAACGAAGCTTGCCGCGGCATCGTCGATCGCTACGCGAAAGAGTGGCAGCAAGTCATCGAACGCACCGGCCGCTGGGTGGATTTCAAAAACAACTACCGCACCATGGACAAGCCTTTCATGGAGTCCGTGTGGTGGGTGTTCAAGCAGCTTTGGGACAAAGGCCTCATCTTCGAGGGCCACCGCGTGATGCCCTACTCGTGGCGCATCTCGACGCCGCTTTCCAATTTCGAAGCGGGTCTCAATTACAAAGACGTGCAGGATCCGGCGCTGACGGTTCGCTTCAAAGCGGCATACGCGGCCGACACTTATTTCCTCGCTTGGACGACGACGCCCTGGACCCTTCCGTCGAACCTCGCGCTCGCCGTTCATCCCGACGTAGATTACGTGGAAGTCAGCGAGAAGGGCTCGAATGAGCGCTTGATTCTCGCCGAGCCGCGGGTCGCGACGTATTTCGAAGACAAAGAGATCACGCGGCACGCGACCTTCAAGGGCAGTGAGCTGAAGGGCCGCAAGTACGAGCCGCTCTTTCCCTTCGCGAAAGAAACGAAAAACGCCTTCCAGGTTTTGACGGCCGACTACGTCACCACGAGCGACGGCACAGGTATCGTGCACACGGCCCCTGCTTTCGGCGAGGACGATTACGCCGTCGGCAAAGCCGCGGGCATCGCTCTCTTCGATCCGGTCGATCGGGAAGGCCGCTTCACCAAAGACGCGCCTCCGTACGCGGGTCAGCAGGTAAAAGAAGCCGACAAAAACATCATCAAGGATTTAAAGGCCAAGGGAGTCATTTACCGTCACGATACGCTCGTTCACAGCTATCCCTATTGCTGGCGGAGCGACACGCCCCTCATCTACAAGGCCATCTCCACCTGGTTCGTGGCGCTGGAGCCTTTGAAGAAGCGTCTAGTCGAGAACAACAAGAAGACCCACTGGGTGCCCGAGACTTTGCGCGATGGCCGCTTCGGTAACTGGCTCGAAAACGCGCGAGACTGGAATATCAGCCGCAACCGTTTCTGGGGAACGCCGCTTCCGGTGTGGCGTTGTTCCGCCGAGTGCGGAGCGAAGCCGGTTTGCCTGGGCAGCATCGCCGAGCTCGAAGAGCGCATTAAAGGCAAGGTTACCGATCTTCACAAACACTTCGTCGACGAGATGAAATTCCCGTGCACGGCTTGCCGGGCCCCCATGGTGCGCATCGAGGAAGTACTCGATTGCTGGTTTGAGAGCGGCAGCATGCCGTACGCCCAGCAGCACTATCCCTTCGAGAATAAGCAGCGCTTCGAGGATAATTTCCCGGCCAACTTCATCGCCGAAGGCGTCGATCAGACGCGCGGGTGGTTCTATACGCTCTCCGTCCTTTCGACGGCGCTCTTTGATAAGCCGCCTTTTCAGAACGTCATCGTGAACGGGCTCGTTCTCGCCGAAGACGGCAAGAAGATGAGTAAGCGGCTCAAGAACTATCCCGACCCGGCTTACATTCTGGATACGTACGGCGCCGACGCGCTCCGCGCTTATCTCTCGACCTCTCCCGCTTCGCACGCGAACGACTTGCGTTTCAGCGAGCTTGGCGTGAAGGAAGTCATCCGCGCGGTGCTGCTGCCATATTGGAATGCGTACAGCTTCTTCGTGACCTACGCGCTTGCCGAGAGCTGGAAGCCGCAAAGCGCGGAGCTTCCCGAAGTTACTCACGAGATGGACCGGTGGGTGTTGTCTCGTTTGAGCTCGCTCATCCAGCACGTGGACGACCGCATGGCGGAGTACCACTTGTATGAAGTCGTGCCCGAGGTGGTGCGTTTCATCGAAGAGCTCACCAACTGGTACATCCGGTTGAATCGCCGCCGGTTTTGGGACGGCAAGAATCCCGACGCACTCAATACGCTTTATTACGTGCTGGTGCAGTTCTCCAAAGTACTCGCGCCCATCTTGCCCTTCATCACCGAAGAGGTGTTTCAGAATCTCCGGCTTCCCCAGGAAGCGGAAAGCATTCACATCTCTCGTTTTCCGACGGTGCAAAAAGGCCTCATCGATGCAAAGCTCGAACAAGGCATGGGTCTCGTGCAGAGACTCGTCGCTCTCGGCCGCACGGCAAGAAGCGAGAGCAAGATCAAGACGCGTCAGCCGCTCCCCAAAGTCCAAGTCATCGTCCCCGATAAAACGGCGCTGGAGACGGTGAAGGGGTACGGAAGCCTCATTGCTCTAGAGCTGAATGTGAAAACGGTCGACTTCACCTCTGAGGAAGGGGAATGGGTCAATATCTCGGCTAAGGCGAACTGGAAAGAGATCGGAAAGATCTACGGCGGCAAAGCCAAGGACCGCGCGAAAGAAATCGAAGCCGCGACCCCCGCCCAGTTGAAAGCCATTCCCGCCGCGCAATACCTCATTAAGCGCGAGCCGAAAAAGCCGGGCGTCATCCAGACGGACGGCGATCTGACGCTATGGCTCGACACGAAGCTCACCGACGAGCTCATTGGCGAAGGCCGCGCGCGCGAAGTGGTGAACCGCATTCAGAAGTTGCGTAAGGATAAAGACTTCCAGGTCGTCGATCGCATTCACGTGCGCTACGAAGCGGCCCCGGATCTCGCGAGAACACTCGAGACGCACAAAAAGTATATTTCTGACGAAGTTCTCGCGGAAAGCCTTCAGCCTGGCTCGGCCGCCTGGGATCTGACGGAAGAAATCGACGGTCTTTCGCTCAAGCTCTCCGTTTCTAAAGCCTGACTCTCGCGCCCGAGCACGAGACCGCCCACCATGGACGGCCTCGGCTCGAGTCGACGCGACAAGGCTTTTGGCGTTCCCAGGAGGGAGGAAACTATGTCTCTTACTTATGAACGCGCAAAATCAGCGCGAATTGGGTCAGGAGAGAGGGGGCGAGAGAGGCCGGGCGCCAGATGGGAGGTAATTCGAGCCTGCGAATTGCCTCAAGACGGACTCAGGTGGCCCATCGGCCATAAGCCGACCCTCTTTTAGCAAAATCACTCTCTGGCAGTAGCGCTCGACTTCCTCGAACTCGTGACTGACCAGAAGGAGAGTGACTCCTTCGCTCACCATTTCGCTCACTTTTTCCCGGCACTTTTCTCGAAAAAGGTGATCGCCCACGGATAAGACTTCGTCGAGGAGCAGAATGTCGGGCTCGGCGTGAACGCTCACCGAAAAGGCGAGCCTTAAGTACATGCCGGACGAGTAGAGCTTCACCGGCGTATCGATGAAAGACTCGATTCCGGAAAAGTCGATGATGGCGTCCATCTGTCTGACGATTTTCGAGCGCGGGATTCCCAAAATCGAGCCGTAGAGAAAAATATTTTCGCGCCCGCTGATGTCCGGGTGAAAGCCCGCGCCGATTTGTAAGAGTGCGGAGACTTTGCCTCTGAGGACGGCGTGGCCTTCCGTGGGCGCGGTGATGCGAGAGAGAATTTTGAGCAGCGTCGATTTTCCCGAGCCGTTCAGCCCGACGATGCCCAGCCGTTCGCCCGCCTGAACGGAAAAAGACAGATGGCGAAGGGCCCAGAAGCCGCAATCTTCCGAAACGAGGCACGCGGGCTTTGAGAGCCGCCCCGTCAGCCGCCGCGCCATATCGGTCAGCGAGTCTTGCACGCGAGGTTTCGCGACGGTACCGCGTGAGTACCATTTCGAAAGATTTCTGACCTCGATTTTGGGTAAGGAAGTGATGCCGTCTATCTTACTATAGGGAGTGTTGGGGGATTTGCCCTCCGAGTCGTAGCCGGGGCCCGTTCGATCCGGCCCGGTCACGGGTTGCTGGATGCTAGTACGAGGTAGGCTATCTTGATCTTAGCCTGTCGCACTTCTCGCGGTGCGATATTGTCGCTGACGAGCAGTCCGGGAGGGGGAGATCTAATGGATTACCTCGTACCAGCATCCAGCAACCCGTGACTGCCCCGGATCGAACCACGAAGCGGGGGATCCCCGTTACCCCGTGGAAACGCTGAGTCGACGTATGGCCGTCCGACACTGCTCGGCGAGGCGAATCGCGGAGCGTGCGAGCATTCTCAAGCGCGGTCGATTCAAGATGAACTCCACGCTTTTTCGGTAGATGCGATAAGAGCGGGCCTGCAGTTCCGGAACGATAGAAACATAAACCACTTTATCGACTTCGACGATCCGCTCAACATACTGCCGTTCCCCGACGTGTTTGCCGTAAGCCTCACTCAAACATAAACGGACCACACTCGCGCCTGATTCAAATAGCGATTGGTCAAGCGGGAAAAACCCGAGGAGAGCTGGCGGTAATGGATGAGCGTCAAGGGAATAACATCCAATTTGTTTCCCGCGAGACCGAACTTCGCCAGAAACTCCCAGCCAGCGCCTTTAGGATCGAATCGCAAACGGAGAGAGCCGTGCGGGCGAGAGGGCGGATCCAGCGTCGCTGGAGCACGAAGCCGACGAGGCTCCGATAGATTCGGAAAGAACGGGTGTTGAGGGAAAAAGCCATGTCGGTCGGCCAGAGATGGGTGTGGGAGCTCAGCGTTTCTTCGCGGAAATGATAAGCGGCGATATACTGAGAGAACGTCCGGCGCAGGGTCTCGGGCATCGCTTCATCATAAGCGCGCAGAGCTCTGCGGCGATTGACGAAAATACTCAAGGAGCGAGAGCTGCTCATCGGCGTTTCCCGGTAATAGACGAGCGGCACCGGAACCACATCGAGGGCGCGGCCCGCTAGCGAGATGCGAGCGAGGTATTCCCAGTCCTCGAAACTCGCGCTGCGATCGGAGGTGAACCCGCCGCTTTCCAGAAACGCGCTCTTACGGATGCAAAAACTCGTGTCGCCAAAGACGTTTTGAGACATGCCCGCGTCGACGCAAGGGCCGATGGGGAAATAATAAGTGCGATAGGGCGCGCCTTCCTCGGGGGTTAGTTCTCCCTTAAAGAGAAGCATGTGGCACGTGACGCAATCGGCGCCCGACTGGGCGAGCGCTTTGGCGAGAGTCGCGACTGCGTTAGGCGCGAAGGTGTTGTCCGAATCAAAAAAAATCAAATACTCGCCCTTGGCCGCATGGGCCAGGTAGTTGCGGGTGACACTCGGACCCTCGTTCTCTTTTTCGATGAAGCGCCAATTTGGCCTTTGGTAAAGCTGCTTCATCTGTCTAAAAACCGTTTTGGAGAGCTCGCAGGTGCTGCCGTCGTCGACGACGACCACTTCCATGGGCTCGTGCTTGTTGCGCGCGATACTCTCCAGCATGGCGGGAAGGTAAGTCGCGTGGTTGAAATGCGGAATGCAGACCGACACCAGCGGAGGCTCTGCCGTGCTCACGGCCCGCGGCTTTTCCTCGTGCAGTGAAAGCCATTTGGCTTTCGCAACGCTCGGACGATAAGCATGGTTCGCGGGCACGGCCAGCCGAGTGCCCCGCTCTTCCAAAGCGCGGGCTAGATGAAAGGGAGTCGGCGTGAAAAGCCGCGAGGCGTCCGCCGCTTCGGGCATGCCGCCCGCGTTCGACGAAAGAAAGGGAAGTCCGGCCTCGATGACTTCCAAGAGCGACAGAGGAAGGTTGTCTAAGAGCGACGGCATTACCGCGACGGCCCTGGAGGCGGATAGGAAGTCCATCGCCGATACCGCATCGAGATCGGAGATAATGCTCGTGCTCTCGGCGAGGGCTTTCGGCCAAAACTGAAAGCGATGATAAAGGTAGTCCAAAGCCGTGGCCCCGATGGCCGTTCCGGGTTTACCGAGAAAGGTGATTTTGCGCGGGAGAGACGGGCTTTCTCGCTCGATCAATAGCTCCACGGCCTCACAGAAAACTTCGAGCCCCTTGCGGGTCTCCAGTCGTCCGAAGAACGCCAAGTGAGAGAGATCCACCGGCGCGCGGTCTTTGAGTTTAGGCATTTCGGTAAGTGGAGGATAAGCGAGGACTCGGTGCTCTTTCGCGAGCCGCCATCCCCGCTCTTTCACCCAGTCGAGCATATTCTGAGAAGGACTGACGACGAGGTCGGCGTGCTCGGCGGTGTAGCGCTCCATGAAATCGAGCTTCGCGTCGCGCAGCGGATCGAGAGACCAGCTTTGCATGCCGTCCCGCACCCACTCACTGCTGCTGTGCAAAGTCAGCACGAGCCGGGTGTTCTGAAACGCCACTCCCATGCGCTTACTCTGAATCGGCATGAAGCCGTTGGCCTGCCAATCCTGGAAATGGATGAGGTCATAGGATCGGCTGGTCAGAAAACGATGGACCTGATGGGTTTTTTGAAGGAACCAATCTTCGATGACGTCGGGAGCAAAGCGCGCGCCCGGGGCCTCATCGACATGATGGAACTCGATGCCGAGTTTCGCGAACTCGGCGCGGTGGCTGTTTACGTCGCCTTTTTCGAAGGGACTAGTGAAGAGTACGGTGACGTCATGCCGTTCGCGGGCCAAAAGCAGAGCGAGGCGGTAGCAGTGCGTGCCAATGCCTCCATTGCGAACGGGCCCGACGATGTCGGGGGTGACCAAGCAAACTTTCATTGCGGCTAATTATCTACACCGAAGGGGGTGGCGACAAGCCTTGCGAGCGCTGGCGCGGCTTTCGCTCTGACACCGCCCGTCGTCACGGATGACGGAAAGGGCCCGGGATGCAGGTCATCGACATGACGACGTTGTCCTGCAAGCGAGCGAGGCCCTGGCCGAACTGACCGTTGAAATCATGGAAGATGCCGAAGGAAACGGCGGCGCGTCCCGGCTCGCCGTACTTAATGGTCGTTTTGGTTGCTTTTAGTTCGATGCGGTAGAGAGGGGTCGCTCTTTTTTCCGTCGCTTCGATCCGGCAATCAAACTCGTGCGCCGCGCTGGCGCCGTACTCGCCGCTTTCGCCGATGGCGGTGCAGGTGCCTTGCTCGACGTCATGGTGCAACGTGAAGATGAGGGAGTAGGTTTTGCCGGAGTCCCGGGTGCGGCTATCGCACCAGAGCGAAGATTTCACATCGGTTCCCCAGGCCTGGGAGGCCAGGGAGAGGGACAGGGACAGAAGGATCCAGGTCGTTCGCCACATCGAGAGTTCCTTGGAAAGAAAGTGGCTCTAAGTACCATAAGGCGCGGTTCCGGATCAAAAATAGGCCCCCTTTAGGCTCAAAAGTTGTCATCGGAGGGCGGTCGCCTTACGCTTTTGGGGTAACCAAACCCCATGGAAGATTTTGACCTACTTATTGTCGGTGCCGGACCCGTTGGGTGCACCGTTGCGGAGCGCGCCGCGTCCCAAAAGGGATGGAAGAGTGTCATTGTCGAACGGCGCTCCCATTTAGCAGGCAACTGCTTTGATGAAAAAGACGAGAACGGCATTCTCGTCCACCGCTTCGGCCCCCACTATTTTCGCACGGGTAACGAGAGGGTCTATCGCTACCTATCCCGCTTCACCGATTGGATTGACGGAAACTACCGGGTCAAAGTGCAAAGCGGTGGCCGTCTCTTTCCCTTTCCGATCAACCTCGAGACTCTGGAGCTCTTCTTCGACCGGCCGCTGACCGTGGAGGACGCCGAGGCCTTACTCGCGCGGGAACGCGTGGATCACCCGGCGCCCGCCAATTCGGAAGAGTGGGTGCTCTCTCGCGTCGGCAAACGACTCTACGAAGCCTTCTATCTGGGTTACACCCGCAAGCAGTGGGATCTGCATCCGCGCGATCTGGGCGCTTCGGTTTGTGGCCGCATTCCGCTCCGCCTCTCCCGGGAAGATAGATACGCGGTAGCCCCGCACGTGTGCCTGCCCGCCGAGGGCTATACGAAGCTCTTCAAAAAGATGACTCGCGATCCTCGCATCCGGATTCTGTATCGCACGGGCTTCGAAGAAATTCGGGGGTCTTTCAAGCCCCGGGTCGCGACGGTTTACTGCGGGCCTCTCGATGATTATTTCGGAGCCCGGTTGGGAAAGCTCCCTTGGAGATCGCTCGAGTTCGAGTTTCGCAAGTTCGACCAGGAGCTCGTTCAGCCTTGCGTGCAAATCAACTATCCCAACGAGTACGAGTACACGCGCTCCGTCGAGTACAAGCACGTCACGGGACAAAAGCATGCCGTCACGGTTGTTTCCTACGAGTATCCCAAAGCGTCGGGAGACCCCTACTATCCGGTCGTGGGCCCCGAGACGGATCGGCGCCTGGAAAAGTACCAACGCTTAGCCCGAGAAGAGACGAGGCTACGCAACGTGCATTTTGCGGGACGGCTCGCCGAGTACCGTTACCTAAACATGGACGAAGCCATCGCCGCCGGGCTCGACGTTTTCAGGAAAATCGCCAACGCCGAACTGGCCGCTCCCCTGCGCTCTCCTTCAAATCGCCTTCATGAACGCGATGAGGTCCTGCTTTTCGGCGGTGGTGAGTTTGGTCTGCAGGATTAAGTTAAAGAACTCCACCGTGTCATCCAGGGTGAGCAAGCGTCCGTCGTGCAGATAAGGCGGAGAGTCTTTGATGCCTCTCAAAGGGAACGTCTTGATGGGCCCGTCCGCTTTCAGCAAAACGCCATCCAGCCTTTCCTGACGGAAAAGTGCCAAACTCGGTTAGACGCGGGGCTGAACTTCGAAGAGTATCTTTAGAGACTTCACTTTTGAGGCATGAGGGCTTGCCGTGAAGGTGAAATCGAACTGCCAGTTTCCCTGAGCCGATTTACGGGCGAAACCCGGCCGTAGGGTCAGCAGGCAAGACGAACCTCTGCAGACGGGCTCGCCACCCGTGGGCGAAGCGTCCGCTCCGTACCCGTACTTGCCGTTCTTGTCCGGAGGGATGGCCGACATCTGAATCGTGTCCATCGCGTCGTCGTATTGGGCGAACACTTTCAGCGCGCTCAAGGTTCCTTCGACATCGAGGTCGTGCTCGAAGTGAAACGGCGTCGTGCCCGAGATTTTGCCCGAGGCGGGAAGCTGGTAGCCGGGAATCTCGACGACCCGGCGCACGTTTCCGTTGGGAAGGACTTGCTCGCCTATGGCCGGAACTCCTTCCGGAGCGCTGTAGGAAGTCGTCTTCTGGGAGAGAAAACGTTTTTGATCGTAAGGCGCGAAAAGGGCCATGCGGAGCTCGGCTTTACCGCGTTTTGCCTCTCCTCCGATCCAAAGGCCATCCGGGGTGAAGTAAGCTTCGAGGTCGGGAGCCATGTCCTCGAAGAACATCCAGCCGATAGGGGCAACCTCGCCGTCGGGAACCCAGTGTTTGCGGCATTTGGCGGAGGCCTCCGCCCTATCCGACTCGTCGACGGCGCACTCGCTCACCATTTTTTGAAGCCCCTTTTTTTTGTACTGAATGGCATTCGATTTCGCGAGAATGATTAGATTCGACTCTCGTCTCAGGAAAATCTCGCCTTCCGTGGGAATGCCGTAAATCGCGGTCAAATCCTTCCAGAAGCCCGCGACCGACCTCCAAGGGGTGCAATCGGAAGGTGACTCACACGAACGAGTCACGGCAAAGAGATGATAGCGGCCCAGCTGAACCGCGCTTTCTTGCTTCATCACCTTCGACATGACTTCGGAGAAGGGAAGCCGAGTCGTCGGTTTTTTTGTGATGCGGTAAGCCTCCACGGCCGAAACATCTTGGAGTTTGGGGCTGGCTTCGGCGGGAGTTCCCAAAGTCAGGCCCATTCCGCTCAGCTGTTTTCGGATTTCGCCGTCCGACATGCCATCGATCCGCTCCGAGTGGAGGAGTTGGTTGATGCGCCGGTTGCGATCTTCATTGTTGCTGATGTCCCAGAGCCATTCGTGGATATAGAGGTAAGAGAGCTGGAGGGCATCGTTAATCTCGAGCTCATTCAGAACTTTAGGTACGTATTTATAGACGAGGTTGCCAGGTGGCCGCCCCGTGAAGAAATCGTCTTGAAAGACCACGGCCGGAATAAGCTCCGTTTCGCCCTTCTCGTTCTGACAAGCGAGGGGAAGTTTGCTGACGAGAGACTTCAAGTTACTTTTGATTTGCTCTTTGGGAAGCACGTTCGGATCTCCCGCGTCGACCGCGGTGTGAAGCTTCAAGTTCAAGACACCGTACGGCGAAGCTTCCCAGACCCGGCTCCGGCTGTAGTCGGTGTTGCGTACGTTAATGACGAAATCCTCATAGAGCTTCATCTGCGCTTCGGTCAGCACGCCCTGAAGCAGGCGCTTGATACGTTCCGACGACTCTTCCCAGGTCTTGATCTTGTGGGAAGGCCCAAGACCCGTGGTGACGAGATAGTCGAGCGAGTAATACCCTTCGCGGATCCCTTCGGCTTCGTTCGTGCGGCAGGGTACCGCGAAACCGTTTCCGGTGCGTCCCCCTTCGGTGGCGAGGGCAAGAGTGCCGAGGAGCACGAGGCTAGCGGCGAGGACTCGGATCATAAATTATCTCCTTCATCGAGACGGAAAAACTGAACGGACATTTGATAAATCGCCTGGCGGTCGCCTTCTTCCAGAAACGCCATCATCTCGTCTTGAAAACGGCGGATGCGCTTCTTGATTTCGGGCATCTTCTTCGGATCGGTGCTGACGACGATGCTCCCAAACTCGCGCAGCGCTTGCGGCTGCCAGAGCTTGCGGCGGCCGAGCTGAAGGACGCCGTCGTGAAATTGGCGGATGGCGCCCTCGAAAGCCTTGCGATCGTCGGGAGTGGAATAGGAGGCGTGGGCCTTCTTCCACGGCTTGCCGTCGGTGGTGAGAAGCCCGAGGCTTCGGAGCCGGCGGATGGCGGCTTCCGTTTCGACGATGGTTTGCCCGAGTTTTTTCGCGATCCAGGGCGCGTTCGGAACGAAACCTTCCACGGTGGTCAGCTCCAGGATGGCGTAATGCACCCAGCTCGACATGGTTTGGTAGGCTGCCGCTTCGAGTCCGTAGTGGGGCACCACCTCGCGGTCGGTTTCTTTGAGCTCGGAAAGAATCTTTTTGCGAGAGGCCTCGTCTTTCGCTTTTTCAAAACGAAGGAGCGTGACGAAGCGCCGGGTCTTGTCCGTTTCCCAGCCCAGCTTGTCCGCGATGTCGAAGGCGCGCGTCTCGGTGAGCCTGCGCGAGGCGTTTAGCACCTGGCAGAGGAAAGCGGCGGATAGGCCGAGGTCGCGAGCCATGGCGCGCGCCGAATAGGACGAGTTGCGTCCGATGCGGTCTAAAAGCTCCCGGCGGAGCATGCTTTGGTAGCCCATGTCTGGAGTGGGTGGCACGGCGCGGCAAATTAGCAAAGGAACCTGCAAACAGCAAACACTAACCGGATAAGTTTTTATTATCAGGCAGATGGCCGGAGAGGGGGAGAGCCTGCCTCGAAGCAGGCACGAATTTGCTGCCCGCAAACGATTCCTTTCGCGGAGGGCTGGGGGGCATTGAAGCGCCACTGCTCCGACCGCTATCTACCCCCACGAAGTAACAACGGCTTCGCGCTGGCGCGGGCCTTTTCGCTAAGGATTAGTGATGAAAAAATTGGTAGCAGGTTTGGGCCTAGTGCTCGTGGTGGGATGTGGAAAGAACGGTTTGAACTCTCAGGAAGGACAACGCTCCGACGCGGCTCCCGAATTGCGCGGCGCTTGGAGCTCGCTTTGCGAGGGGAGCAGCATCGTATCGCTTTCGTTCGATGAGAAGAAACTCACCGTGACGCAAGATCATTACAAAGATCTCGAGTGCAAGGATCTCGAGCGTACCGTCGTCAATGCCGGCGAGTACAATCTTGCCAGCAATTTCAAAGAGGGGATCAACAACTCGGTGGTCTACGTTCAGGATCCCACGTTTCAAATCGCGTACCACTACGACGCGGACATCACTGACTACAACAACAAGATCATCAATAATCAGGCCGATAACGAGAAGCCCATGGATACCACCAAGAATAAAGACGATCAGCGACTGCAAACGCGCAAGAACTCGAAGATTCGTGAAACGAAGCTCATGGGCTTCTTCAAGCGGGGCGTGCCGAACCCCATGAACAGACTGCAGACTGAGTTTTTGGCTCCCGGAGACAAGCCGCTCATTGATTTCGGTACGCGCTCCGCTTTCCGCTACGAAGTCGACAACGGCTTCTTGCAACTCGCCGGGCCCTCCGTGATCGGCAGCCGAGTTTACTCGAAACAGTAAAGAGTCCCTGAGACACCCATGGGGGCCGCTTCCGTAAGGGAGCGGCCCCTCCCCATTTCCGCCATTAGCTAAAAGGTGCCAGGCCAAAAGGCACCTTTTGGCTGTGCCGAGAGTCCTATGGCCGGCTAACTCGGTCAGAGAGCCTGAAGTTGGTCAGCGGATAGTGCTCGCCAACTATAGAGAAGAGCTTGAGCACGAGCCAGTTCTTCTCCTCTTCGGTCCAGATCTCCACCGGAGCCCGCTCCGCGGCTCTGAAGTAATGAGTCAGATACCGGATGGTGAGATGAATGGGATCGAGCTCCCATTTCTTGTCCCGGTAAAACGACTGACGGTACTCGAGATCGGTGCTCTCGATATTGAAGGTTCCCTTTAACGTAACGATCTTAAAGAGCGGCGCCCCCGTGGGGAAATAGCTTACCTGGCTGTCCAGGCCAGAGCCGACCATTTCGATTTCTCCCAAGTCGTCCTTTACGAAGAGGGCATGGATGTCTCCAAGGTGAGCTTCGCCCGCGCGGCGGACCAGGGCGAGGCGCACGGGCCCTTCGGGGTTACGTCCCAAGAGCGGGTAAACGGCTTTTAATGATTCGTACTCGGGCGCATCGAGAGCCTTGTAGGCGACCCCCTCACGGATTTCCTCCTCCGAAAATTTAGGGAAGACCGGCAAAATTTTCTCAAACCGGACCGCGCACTCCACGCAACGGTAAAGCTCATTGAACGTATCGATGCCCGCGAGCTGCGAAGTCGGCGACGTTCGGAGTAAGTCGTGAATCTCTTCCGCCATGATGGTGCTTACCTCCAAACGACTATCGCACCGCAAAGAGTCTGGCGGCAGGCTTCACTCAAGCTTCGGAACGGTTGCTCCGTAATCGAGTGGTGAAATGCAACCCTCGCCCGAAAAGCCAGTTCAGCCAGGCGGGATAAAGCAGGACTCGATTCTGCCAGACTTCGATTTCCGACCTTAAAGTTTGGAACGTCTCCCGCCAGCGGGACTCGGACCAATAATTGCCCGGCAACCGGACTCCGAAACGCTGATTCCCGACGGCATCCATGAACGTCAGAATTTTCCTGTCCCAAGCCGATTCGCAGAGGTGATCCTTCAGAATGAGATGGCCGGGGCTAACTCGCTTGGCCTCTTTGAGTAACCCGAACGGATCGTCGGCATGATGTAAGACGTCGATAAACATCACGACGTCGAATGAATCGTCTGCAAACGGCAGATGTTTCCCATCGAAAATCTGCACGGGAACGTGGGGGAGGGCACGGGGATGGACGTCAACGCCCACGATGGTTACATCAGGCCTTTGTTCGAGGATGAGTTTATCAATGAGCCCGTCCCCGCAGCCGACATCCAGAACGCGGGCTCCCTGAGGAAGCAGTGGCGCCAGTTGTTTCGCCAACACCCGAACCCGCCGGCCGAAAATCATCGTCTCGTGTACCCATTCGACAAGAGACGTTACGCTCAATCCGCCCTTTTGCTTCACTTGGCTCACCCAGGCATCTCGGCCAAAGCACGAGGAGGCACTGAAGGGATCAAACGGATGATGCCCAAGCCCATATCGAGGCTAAACGCCACAGTCGCGATCCCAAGGAAAATCCCGATCCGAACCACGCTACCGATTTCGTTTAGCGGGCCCCAATTTACTTGCGACCAGCGAATAGCGACGTAGGCGATTTCGAAAAAGACACACCCGAAGAAAAATATCGAAACAAAGAGCGGCGTTCCCCGGTCGCTCTCTTTCAGAAGCCACTCGATTAAATCGCTGGGATTTCTTCCCGAAGCATGGAGGGAGGCTTTACTCATGAGGAGCGATACACAAACCAGGAGCGGGGGCACGGCCAGGGCGATGGCGGTAAAAGCGCGGTGGTACAAAATTGGCTCATTGGGAGCCCAGAGCGTGCTCAGGGATAATTTAAACGCATAGCCGAGCAGTGCGAAGCCGGTCAGCAGAGGCAAGGCGATCACCCGGCGTGAGGACGCGATGGCGACGATGAATCGCAGATTTCGCCAGCCATCACGAAGGGGGCGGAGGTGGGGAGGCCGCGGTCGTCCGTCCTTGTGCAAAGAGATGGGCACTTCGGCATAGCGCAAGCCCGCCTGAGCCGCTCGGATGAGCATCTCCGAGGCATATTCCATGCCGGGACAACAGAGTCCGAGCCGCTCGTAGGCACTTTTCCTAATGGCGCGCATCCCGCTGTTACAGTCCGAAGTGGGAAGCCCGAAGAGCGTCCGGATCAACCACGAAAGAACCGGGGTTCCGACGTAGCGGTTCAGCGGAGGCATCGCACCCGGATCAATCGTTCCTTTCAAGCGCGTTCCCAGAACGAGGTCGGCGGTCCCATTACGGAGCGGCGCGATAAGTTTCGGAATCTCTTTCATTGGGTAAGATAGGTCGGCATCGCCAAAAACCACCCAGCTATACCGCGCCGCCATAATCCCCACGTGGAGTGTCGAGCCGTAACCTTTTTGCTTCACTGGGACGATCCGCGCCCCTGCTTTCTCTGCCTCTTCACGCGTACGGTCGGTACTACCGTTATCCGCTACGATGACTTCTCCGGGAATATTCAAAGCTTCGAGGGCATGAAAAGCCTGTTTGACGACCAAGCCCACCGTGGACTGCTCGTTAAGGGAGGGAATTACAATGCTCACACCGGTTTCAATGCTATGCATGACAACTCTCTGAAAGAACCCTTCGAACGGGAGTGAAGTATTTCTTACCACACTAACGCAAGAGACTCTCGGAACAAGAACCTCTATGCTAGAGCCTCTATAAAGACTCTGGCGGTTTAGGAATCCCTGTTGCGCATCGCGAAAATGAGCTCTGCTAGTTCGACAAAATTGACCCACCCCTGGATTTGGTACTTCTCCGTCAGTCTTGTCCTCTATCTCTTCTATTCGTTCAATCCGTGGAACGCGCAAACCGACTACGGAAACTCCTACGGAAAGTACGAAGATGGAATCGACTCCTTTTCTGAAGGATTTGTCTGGGGAAAAGTGATTGAAGATTTTCTTGGCCAGGAAAATAACGGAAAGGGATTTCTCTTGGAATTCTCCCAGCCTCGGAAGCCCGGAGATTATGGGTATCGACCCGGAGCACCCCCTTACAAGTCGCAATTCGGGTTGCAAGGAAGGGTCTACTCTTTCCTCGCCCGGATTTTCGGAGCGGAGCCGCGCAATGAAAAGCACCCTATCTTCCGAATTTTCCGAGAACTCAACGCCTGGTTACTTAGCCTCACGCTTGCCCTTTTCATCCTCGCCATCGTGAAAGAGTTTGGCCCGGCTGTCGGCCTCCTTTTGACCCTGCTACTCGCCACTTCGGCCGGCCCGGTTCTCTTCGCAAAGAATCTTTATTGGGTGACCTTCCTCCATTTTTTACCCTTTTGCTTTTTCTGGTTCGTTTATCCCCGGCTCAAAGGAAATCTGACGAGTGTCGGGCTTTGCTCGATGGCCCTGCTTTTCTTCAAGTCCTTGAACGGCTATGAGGATCTGACCTGCATCACGCTGAGCGCTTTTGTGCCGGTCCTTTACTACGAGCCAATGGAGGGTTCCCGAAGAAGAGACGCGGTGAAAGCCTGCTCGGTAATTTTCGCGGGGTCTGTGGCCGGTTTCGTGCTGGCGGCACTCGTGCACCTATCCTGTTTTGAGTCGTTTCGAGAAGGCGTCCATTTCCTATATCAGCGGGGAGCGTATCGGAGCTTCACCTACATTTCCCCCCTCAAATCCTTAAGATTCCTGCTTCAGCCCATCTGGGTCTTTCCGATCTTGGGTCAGAAAATTAAATTCGCCATGCTGGCGCCGGCTCTTTTCTGCTATTTCCTTTCAAAAATATTTCGGCGCCGGCCGTCCAAGTCAGATCTGATTCTGCTTTGTTCGGTTGTCAGCACCGCGAGCTGGTTCGTCTTCGGCTACCAACATATCCTGTGGCACACCTGGATCTTCTACTTGACGATAAATCTTTGCCTTTTGCCCATGGTGAACCTGTATCTCTCTCTTGCGCTAGTCAGGGGGTTGAGCTGGCAGTGGTCCAAGACCAAACTCCTTCTCTCAAAGACTGGGGAAACGGTTGCTGAATGAAGGCAATCCTTAGACCTGGGGTGCTTTTTCCCTTTTGGCCCTGGCTTGCGCTGGTGGGAAGCCCACTATCGAGGCCGACCATCTTGCTCTAGCCGGATACTCGTTCAGCGAGCCCCACGAGCCGGAGTGACCACCTAAAATTTCTGACAGGAATTACCGACGAGCTCGCAGCGAAAGGATTTTAGTTCCCTTCTGCTGCCGTGACTTACCTCGTAGGGCCAATGGTGCCCACTTATGATAAAACGGAATCATGTACAGGAAGGCGTCGTCGTCAGCCTCCGCAATTACGCTTCTCTTACTCATTCTCTGCCTTCCTTTATTCACGACGTGCACTGGATTTCGTACCGTCGATTTAGCGGAGCCGCTTCAGCAGGCTCTGCAGGGAAATCTAAAATCCGCGTCGTTCTCGAAGCTTCATAATCTCGAGTCGGTGCGAGCTTTTTACAAAAGTCGTAACTATGAGCCCGGCTGGTTATCCGGGAAGCATCCTTCGGACGAAGGCTTCGAGCTCGTGCAAGCTGTCGAGGCCGCCGCTTGGCACGGGCTTCGTCCCAACTGGTATCACTACGACCGCTTGCGCGAGTTGGCGCGCGAAGGAAAAAGTCGGCCTCTTGGAACAGACGCTCTCGTCGAGTGGGACATTTTGGCTTCGGACTCCTTTGTGTCTTTCGCGGCCGATCTCGCCCGTGGACGTATCAATCCACACACTCTCGATGATAACTGGGGCCTGGAACGGGCCAAGTTCAATGCGAACGAAGTTTTAAAAGAAGCGGTGGAAGGAAGCGGAGCCGACGAAGCCCTCCAAAAGATATCTCCGGGCAAAGATTATGAGGCGCTTCGAAAGGCGCTCTACTCTCTCGTTCGGCAACAGAACGCGGGAGGCTGGACGCAAATCTCGCCCGGAAGGAAGCTTCAACCAGACGAGTCAGGTCCCAGAGTCACGCAGCTCAAACAACGGCTCGGTTACCCTATCTTCGACGATAAATACGACGGGGGTCTCGAAGAGCGGGTGAAGGCTTTTCAGGCGTCCGTGGGATTAAACCCCGATGGCGTGGTCGGCCAAACCACCCTGGACGCTCTCAATGTCCCCGTCGGAGGCCGCATCCATCAGATCGAAGTGAACCTGGAGCGCCTCCGGTGGTTGCCTCGCGATACGAAGGATTCTTTCGTCTTCGTCGACATCGCCAATTTTCGCCTCAGCGTCCTTAAAGAAGGAAACCCCGAACTCGAGATGAAAGTCATTGTCGGCGAGAAGGATTGGGAAACGCCGGTCTTTAGCGAAAGCATCTCTTACCTCGTCGTCAACCCTGATTGGAGAGTCCCCACCAGCATTGCCACCCAGGAGCTATTGCCGCAGATTCAGAAACATCCGGAAGTGCTCGCTAAGAAGCACATCGACGTATTTCCAGCGAGCTCTCCGAAGGGCCCTCCCCTAGATCCCGGAAAAATACCCTGGAAGAGCTTATCGACGGAAAAATTTCCCTATTTGCTCGTGCAACGGCCGGGCCGAGACAATCCTCTCGGCTCGCTTAAGTTCATGTTTCCCAATCAGTACGGTGTCTACCTCCATGGTACGACCGGCCCAGGTCTCTTTCAGCGGGACGTTCGTAGCTTCAGTCACGGTTGTATTCGCGTTGAAAAACCCTGGGACCTGGCTGAATTTCTGCTGAAGGATAATGACAAGAGCTGGGATCGCGCGGCATTAGCGCAGGTCGCAGCGCGCGGAAAGACGGTGGAGATTCCCCTGAAACATCCTTTCCCGGTGCACTTTTCTTATCGTACGGCGTGGGTAGAAGACGGTGAAATCATCCAATTCCGTAAAGACATTTACGGCTGGGATCGTTTGGTCGCCAAGGCTCTCCAACGAGGCGAGGTCCCCGTACTAGCGGACTGAGCCGAAATAATTTTCTTTTTTTTCATCAGCCGCGCTTGCCACCTACTGAGTCAAACGGGCTGAATAGACCGGACCCCTAAACCCCCCAAAAAAGGAAACCCATGCACCTTCTCTCGAGGTTGACTACCCTTTTCCTGATGAGTCTGTCTGTCTTGTGCCAGGCCACGGCGCCCGGCTCGATGTCGGGTTTCAACACGACTTTACAGGGAGAGCCTTCTTCCTTTTCCGTGCGCTCGGCTTTTGTCCTGCCGGGAGAAACGGTACGCATCAGTGCCGAAGTGCCGTTTAGTTTCGATGGAGGAAAAAGAGGAACGGACGCGCTTTGGCGCGCTCCCGAGCAACCAGGTTTACAATCTCTCCCTCTGACGAGTGACGACGGGAAAAAAGTTCTGGTGAACGTTTTCATTTTGACCCCTTATCAGAATCTCCGTGGGGGAAAACTTTCCGGATACCGCATTGGCAGTTACGCGCAAGGGTCAGGCCCTTATCGGCAACCGGGGGGCTTCGTGGAAGTGAACGCGCGGACGGCCTCCGTGTGGGTGAGTCCTCACTTTCAGCTTCAGCAATTTCTTTGCAAGCAGCCCGGCGGCTTTCCGAAATTCGTGATCTTGAATGAGCGCCTGCTCATCAAGCTCGAGCGGATTCTGCAACAGCTTCACGCCCACTCGATCAAGGCCGACACCCTCTTCATTATGAGTGGTTACCGCACGCCAGCCTATAATCACTCTCTCAGAAACGTCGGGCGCAGCCGACACCTTTACGGCGATGCCGCTGATATTTTCGTCGACAGCAATCCTCGCGACGGCCGCATGGATGACTTAAACGGAGACGGACGTTCCGATGTGAAGGATTCCGAAGTGCTTCGTGACGTGGTGCAAAGCCTCGAAGCAGAACCAGCGGGAAACTTTCCCGTAGGTGGGCTCGGTCTATACACCAGCACTCACTCGCATGGCCCCTTCGTTCACGTGGACGCGCGGGGACACGCCGCCAAATGGGCGGGAGTGGGAGTGGTGCTGAAGGGTAAGCCGAAGAAACGGGCGGCGCCTACCGAGGGCTAATCGTCCGTCGATAGTCCCCGGGCAGGGGAATCAGCGGGGAGATCGGGGAAACCTTCGGCGGGAGCGTCTATCCAGTCGGGAAATTCCCACACCAGGATGTCGCCGGGACGAGTGTTCCCAAAATGTTCCCATTTTTCTTGCCCGTTAACGGGGCCACTTTTTTTGGACCCTACTTGAGGGGGACATGGGCGCCGAGGCCGTCGGATTTCCATTGGTCTTTGTAAAAGGTGGCGAGTGCCTTGTAGCGTGATGGTCCCAGGACACTTTGAATTTTGTCCTCGTAGGCGGAGCGGTTGGCGCGCAGTTCGGTGGTTATGGCGGTTTCTTCGTCGGCTCCCTTAGCCGGGCGGGCCATGAGAGCGGCTTCCTGGGCAGCGGTGGCTTTGCGAAGGGTCTCGAGGGCGGTTTGTTCGCTTTCGCTCAGTTTTAGATCGGCGTCTAAAAATTTTCCGCGTTGTCGTTCCCAGTCGTCCTCGTCTTTTCGAGCTTCATTCAAAAGATGTTTTTGCTGAGCGGTCGGTTCCCATGCCGACTCTGCGCTCGTTGGTTTAGGGGTAACGGGGGTGGCCCCCTTGGTGGGTGGCACTACGTTGGCCTTTTGGGGTGAGACGGGAATCGTTACTAGGCTCGCCGCGGGAGTTGGCGAACTCGGGGGTGGCACCTGGGACGTTAGGTCGGTAGGGGCCGCGGGATTGAATAAGCGGTACGCTATGAACACCGCTGTCACCAGGACGAGAACAGGCAACATTCGCTTCATGGATCCGATTTCCTAATAAAAAGGCCCCGCCTCTTCGCCACCTCTACGTGGCGTGAGACGGGGCCGTTGAAGGGCTAGATTAGTTGCAGCTCCGCAGTACGCAACGTCCGTGATAACGCTGACATTCGTTCAGAGCCGTGACCTGAGCTTCGTATACGCTGCGGCCAAAGCCTTGGTGGCCAGCACCGTGCTCTTCCCAACCGCGATCGCTCGCGATGCATCGGAAGCCGGAAGGACCGGGGCCAGGGCCGGGGCCGGCGCCCGACACCGAGATGGCGTTGAGGACACGGTAGGTTCGCTGCCACTGATTGTACACCTGGGGGAAATCCCACTGGGTATCGCTCAGGTAACGAGACGTCTGGGCAAACGTGGACCGAGCGTATTGGAGCTGGTATGAGCAGCGCGAAGGACAGCCCACATCACCAGTATGGTCATGGATGATAGAGCGGGAACCGAAGCTCACGCATTGTTCAAGCCGACCAACGGAAGCGGCGAAATCCATGACGGTCCGCTTCACGTTGTAGTTCAGGTAAGAATTGTTAACGACCTGTTCAAGAAGCTCTGCCTCGTAGTGCAGAAGTCCAACAGAACCCTCGGGATCGTTGTGATCGGCCCGGGCTACGCCGCCCATCAAGGCAAAGGCGCAAAGAACGCTAAGAACAGCAAATTTACTCATTAGATCTCTCCTAAAAAAAAAGCCTAGCTGGCTTTGATTGAATTTATCCTATAGCAGGATCGGTGCCAGATATTTTGAGCCAAATTGTGCCTGTTTTACGCGTTCTATGCGGGCCGGTGCGTTTTGGCGCCGGTTCCAGCTCGTACCGTGTGGTGTCAAAAAAGCACCGTACGATATTCCTTACCTGATCTAGCGGTTGGGGAGGGGGCGGTGGACCCATTCTGCGACTGTCTCGGCGATCTGTAAAACTCCCGAGGAATCCCTAATCCCGGCCCGGAGGGATTCGGCCACTTCCTCGGGTTTGGAGTGGGGGCGAAGAGCAAAGAGCAGGGCGGCTACCGCCGCTACTTTAGGTACGGCGACGGAGGTGGATTTCAACGGCACAATGTGGGGAGTCCCGTCTTTGGCAAGGCGCCACTGCTGGCATTCGGAAGCTACGCGAACGTCCACCACCCTCCCTCGGTTCGATCGGGAATAATCGAGAGCTCCCACCTTAATGAGGTTTGGAGCCTCAAGGCAGATGGGAACGTAAGCGCAATCCGCCCCTGGAGCGAGTTCTCGGTCGTCATTGCCGGCGGCCGCAACCACGAGCAGTTGAGAACGATACTTGGAAAGCAGGCGTTCCATCTCCCGCTTTGGCCACCTACTTTCCAAGTGAGAGAGGCTAAACACTACCACCCGTACCTCGGCGGCCGCCGCCAGATCAAAGGCGCGTCGTATCCTTAGAAAGGGAATTTTTCCGGAGGTAAATTCTTCCCGCGTTCCCAGGCGCACTGGAAGTAGTGGGGCTTCGGGGATTAACCCCACTAGGCCAAATCCATTATCCTTAGCGCCGAGTTCTAGAAATAATCCCGTTCCGTGAAAGAGGTCGTCCCAAAGACCAACACCTGGCGCTTCAGGGGCGAGCGAGGCCCTTTGGGTCCATTCCCACGGCACCGAGTAACCCTCTTTTTCAGCGAGTCCCTGATCCAGCCCACTGTCGAGGATCGCTACCTTCGGAAAGGGAAGTGCAACCGGTAGCGACCGTCGAACCGCTTGAAACTCAATACGGAAGGGCGATGGACGAGAGGCGCGCTCATCAATGGATAGCGCCAACGAGCCGCGTACGTAAAAGTGCCACGCGCCCCCGGCCCCCACTATAACGACGGTGAGGAAAATTCCAAATATCTGTTTTTTTCTCATCCAGATTTCAATCCCGTCAGAACTCCGAGGCCGCCCACCATTCTTTTTCTACGGGACCACCCTGAGTATTTCCCCTTCCCCGATCCGCGGCAAAACCGCTGTGTGGAGGAAGACCGTATCGAACTTGAATGCGAAGGCCCCGAGGCTAGCTAGGGCAAATTCGGAGATGATGACTCCCTTGAACTCCCCTTGATAACGACTCTGATAATTGGGCGCATTCACCAGAAGCCTCTCGAACGTCACTACCCGGCCCTCAGGCTGCGAGGCGGCATCCACAAGCCCCGGCACGAGGAGAGAATCGTTGACGATCGAATCAAGCTTTTCCTGAGTGGAAGCGCTTTGGTCCCGGGTAACGAACCCCGGCTGGGTCCAAAACTGCTGAAAACGAAACTTGAGGGAATGATCGCTGATTATGCTCCCGCCGCTGTGAATAGGTCCCCATCCGACCCCCATGAGAACGGCCTTCGCGCTCGTGATTTGAAGGTTGCGATAAGGACTGCTCCCCTCGTAGCTAATCGCTCCTTGGATGAAAACGGATTGGGTCACGTAGAGCCGGCAACCTCCGTTGTCCGTTCGGACTCTCACATGATCGAGGAAAAGGATGGAATTTACCACCACATCTCCTTTGCACTCGAAAATCTGGTCGCTCCGGTTTCTGACGTAGGCGCCGGAAGAAGCTAGTTCCAGCCCGTCCATCGTCGTTCCCACAGAGGGAAGGTATTTCCACTTGGGGTGCTCGATGGGGAAAGTGCCCGCGATTTGCAATACCCGCGCTTTGGTCGGCGCGCCGATATACACGCTCGTTTGCTCCAAGACCGCGGGCGCAGGCGTCGTTGCATCGGGAGGCTGCACGGCACCGCGAAGGTATTGCGCGAGACTGAATACGGAAGCGAATCCCGCCAGCTGAAGGGGAGCCCGAGGGACTACGATATTGCCCCAGATTTTTGTCGTGTTCCAATTGGGAGCGTGATCGCCGTAGATGGAACCAGAGAGCTCGGTTAGCCCCGTCCCTCTTCCGAAATAGTAGCTGCTACCAAAACCGAAATCGGTGATGACGTTCGCTTCGACCCGGCCGTGGCAGAAAATACATCCTGAGCCGCGAACCGCCAGTGCGGGGCGAATGCGGGAAATGACCCCGCCGTCTCTATCTCCTATCGTCTTACTCCCGGAAATCGTTCCGCCGTCCTCGGTGAGGCCTTCATCTCTGTCGTCCTCATCCCCATGAGAGTCGGAGCCCATTCCGGAGCCCGGTGTGCCGTCACCTGAATTTAGGTTTTTTGAAGTGTCGGGCGACGAGGCGCCGCACGCCCCCAAAAAAAGGACCGCGCCAATACAGATGAGCCTTTGAAATGAATCGCCCATAGTCAGACCCCCCCTGGTCTTAAGAACCCCGGCCTCGCCATTCTTGGCATTGGGCTTCATAACCCCTCATCCTTTAGGCTAGCCTCCAAACGTGTCGGGGGTTTGAAGCAATAACGACGTTTGGGTCTTCAAGCACTGTAACTAAAAGACGCTTATTTTGTTCCATCCGAGCCCATTTCGACCTTCGAGTCAATTTAGTCGGGGTAGCTGACGAAGCTTACGCCAACCCAGTCCGCGCGGTCCTGCTAGGGCTTCCTGATTTCGTGTCTTATATTAAGAGGAGTACAAGGGTCCGTTTTGATAGGTTTAATTCCCTACACAATTGCCAAGCCGTTCCCCTTCATATTTTCGCCACTGATCTAGTGGATAATGAAAGCATTCCGACATTTGTCCGGCTACTTAAGGGCTTCGATTCTCCTCAAGCCAAAGGTGTATGCCAATATGCGCAACCCCGCCGCAAAGCTTTTGTCTCGAGAACGAGGCGACATTTCAATTCTGATTGCTGCCGTAATGGCTTTGCTCATCTTGGTTGTCGCTTTCATGTCCTCGCTAGCTCCCCTTCATGAGCAGCGGAGACTTAGCGCCCTCAAGAAGCAGCGAGCGCTGCGGGCGATAAACATGAATGCTTTGGAAGTGGCGAAGACGTTGTTGGTGGCTAGAGTGGTCGATACGACGACCTGGACACTGAATGGATTCGTACCCAATGACCTCGTGGGCAATCTTTACTGCGGTGGAAGTACCCCGTCGCCCCAGATTTGGGAAAACGGTGTGGCCCCAGTTTGTGGTGGGATGACCACCTCGTTCCTGGAAAATTTGGACGTAAGGCCGCTTTATGCAACGCTGGGAATCGCGCTGGCTGATTTGTTTATTCCCGAATCCTCGGGAACCGGCTTGACCATGAATGTGGGCGCTGATGGGGGAACTAGCTCTGGCGGTGCGGGGCGCGATCCCCACCCGGGATTTACGGCGCAGAAGCCAACCCTGTTGTTGAATCTACCCACCGCAGGAAGCTCTGAAAATGGAACCGCCTACGTCCAGTTTAGGTCGGCGACAGCGACTAGCGTCGAAGTGGGGGTCACATCGATAGTGCCGTCCGGCAGTCACTGGGATCGAGGAACTTTGGTTGCGAGAATTGGGCAGGAAGGGGGAGCGCCGCCGCTCGTCGATCCATGGAGTCCGGATAGTTGTGTGTTTAGGAATTCACACGAAGTTTCCTATAAAGGAAAGACCACCTATGCCCCTCCTGGCTGGGAGACTTGCCCAGCAAATTATGCCGTGGTTACGACATCGAACGGAGCTTCTTACGCCCTGATTTGCTGCCCGTTGCCAAGTTCGGACATCCTGACTGGAGCGGTCAGCAGTCGTTCCGGGACTTGCGGGGCGAACGAGTTGTTAGTGGGTGCGACGTATAGCGATAACAATAAAGCCACTGTAACGTGTCAGGGTATCAATACGGGCAAATACAAGTTAGGTGCCGCAAAGACGTCCTGTGTTTGGGGTAGTGGATCGGGGGGCTGGGCTGGAGCTTCCGGCTGTGGGACGGCCCCTCTTATCGTCGGGGCGAAGAGCCTTGATGGCAAATCACGAACCGTTGGAGGCGATGGGTGCACGGGATCGCCCTTTGGAGCTTTCGCGGTAAAGAGAACGAGCAAGCAGTGCGGCGATCAAAAATATTCTCAGCTCCAAAATCTGGATGGCACCGCCGTGGAAATAAACTATCCGTAACCGTCCTTCCGCTAGTTGACCCCGGCCGACTATTTTTCAATGACCTGGATTCCTGGGGTCAGTAAGTCAGTAGAAAGCGAAAGGGTCTTTCGAATCACCGTCCATTCCTTTTTCTGATCGGTATAGGCAGCGGCCATCTCTGCAACGTATTCATACGCGCTATTGCCTTTATCGTAGCAGCGAAAGCAAACTGCCATGGCAACGACGTCGAGGGAATTGATCCCGGGGTATGTTGTGAGGATGCCACCCCTGTCGATAGTAATTTGAGGGGCGGAGGGACACCGGCTTGGGGAAAGTGCGGAATGAACGTTTGTGATTAGGACTGCCGGCGGAATTGGCTGTCCGTCACATTTGGTCTGGTAAGAGACTGAAGTGGTGGCAAGGGGAGGGCCGGTCACTTCCTGGGTAATCTGTAGATTAATGCAGACGGGCCCATTGGCTTGGGGGACGCAGGGAGGCGCGGGAGCCGTAGCTGTTCCCATCTCGGGAGCCGGGAGGGCCGTCAAATTCACCTGTGGATTAGGAACGGGCGACGTTTCATTTTTTCGCCTTCGAAAGTTGGCCCTGATGTCATTGGCCACCTGGTCGAGAAGCGCGGTGGCTTTGGCCCGGTTGGTTTGTTTTTGATTCTGACTGGCAAAAAATGAAAAGGCGCTTGTAGCAGCAAGGACTATCCCAGCCAATAGACCGAGGGCCATGACTAACTCAAGTAACGTGAATCCCCGTCTCCGTGTCATATGCCTCTCAATTCAAACCGCTGGTTATATAATTTCCCGATTGCTGCTTGTAGAGGGTTTCACCTGTTGAAGGCGTGGGCCAAAAGATGGTGTAATCAAGGACGTTGACCATTTTGGCGTTATCGTTCAGGCCTCGAATGGCGGTACAGCTCTTGGTGAAACCGTCCTTTATGTACCGTTCCCTAAACCGAAACCACACGTAAACGGGTGAACGGGCGGTCATTTTCGCTAGCCGTGAAAGCTCCGGGGTGGCATTACCCGGGGATAAGGTGGCGCAGAAACAAAAGGCACTGGCATCCTTAATCGATCGATTATCTGCGTCGTCGGAAGCGAGCGCGCTGGATACCCACGGGTCGCTTACCGTGCCGGCACCGCAGTTGGATACTATGGTACTGGCAGCGCATGCCTTTTTGACCGCCGGGTAGGAGGGGGTGGCATCGAGAGCGGCTCTCTCTGACGACGAGAGCAATTTCACTTTAACCCCACTCGGCAAAGAAAGCGCGGCGTTGGACGAGTCGGTCGCGGCTGAATAGAAGGGTGTCTTGGCCTCGCAGTCGGTGGACGGAGCGGCCGGAGCGGATAGTGCGCGCAACAGATAACTCCTCATCGCGCCCATGACGGAAATCTTCAAGTCGTCGTCGATACCAACAACGACATTTCCCGCCTCGAGATCCCGGTTTCTATCTCCCGTATGGGTAAAAAGCTGGGCGGCCATGAGAATTCCGACAATTAAAAGTACGGAAGCGATCAAAACCCCAACGAGGGTGACCCCTCGCGAATCACCAAGTCTATTATGAAGTCCCATTCGGTTGAGCTTACCGTAAATGAAGTGCAATCAGAAGGTACGGCGCTACCTTCAGGCGTCTTTAATGAGCGCGCTGGAGGAGCGCAACTCCGGGCTCGGGGATTTCCAGAGCCCATGGGGGCGCTATCCAGTTGAGCGTGTGTTCGGTATAAAACGAAACATGCGTCGGATCACGGTGGTAGTGTCGGCCATTGCCGCGAAGGGAGAGTGAATTTTTGCGTAATGTCAGCGGAGGATCTATCTGATAGCATTTTTTATTTGGAGGTGTTTTATGCGCTATTTCTCAATTTTGTTCCCAGTTGCTTTGCTCGCCCTTACAAGTTGCGGCAGTCCCAAGATTGGTGAGTCTTGCAAAACGGCGGGCGATTCCGCCGCGTGCGAAAGCGGAGCCATGTGCACGAATAATTCGGGTGGGGGGAATACCTGCTTCAAAGTCTGCACTGCGGATAGCGAGTGCGCGACTACCGAGCAATGCAACGGCGTGAGCGGCACAAACATCAAGAGTTGCCAGCCGAAGTAGGGCAGCGAGCTGTACAAAAAGGTACGGCGCTAGATTGTCATAGCCAGTGCAACGAAGGTGGCGCCAAAGGAGCCGGCCCGCGGTACCGCCTATCCTTTTAACATCATTCGAAACGCCAGTTGGCGATGACCATGAAGGGCGCGAGCGCCTTGGGGAAATGTCCGAACCAATCTTTGGTTTGGGCGATGATGTTGATGAGGCCGATCTGAATCAGGTTGGCGCCCGTATCGGCGTAGTTCGCAAAGCCCAGCTGAAGTCCTTTGACGTGGGAGGCATAGTTGAAAAAGCCCCACTGTACGCCGGTCACCGAGCCCTCGGCGAAATTGACGAGAGCGGCTTGAACGCCCACGAAGGCTTTCTTGCTCCAGTTCACCGGCGCGATCTGAAGCCCTGTATAGGTATCCGAGTAATTCAGCAGGA
Organism: Pseudomonadota bacterium; assembly: GCA_043767805.1. Classification (GTDB taxonomy): domain Bacteria; phylum Bdellovibrionota; class FAC87; order UBA2466; family UBA2466; genus CAZZHG01. The sequence continues at coordinate 58,188 of JAYUGC010000113.1, forward strand.
CTCCCAAGCTGAAGCCGGCGCTGTTGCCGAGCGATCCGTTCACGAAGCCCAGAGCGAAAGACTTCTGTTCGTTCTCTCCCCAAAGGCTCAGAGTAAAGCCCTCGATGCGCGCCGTGCGCCCGTGTAGCGCCACGTCAGGGACCAGGCTGACATTTACCGGATGAGTCGCTCCAAGCGACGAGCTCGCCCAGAATAGAAATAGCCCTAAGCGCAGGAAGGGTTGGCGAATCATGCTGTCGTCTCCTCGAATGAACTAAGCGTACCGCATTTGAATTAGAATAGCTCCCATCCATGGGAGCAATCAGTCGTCGCAATCGAGTCGCGTGCGCTTTGATGCTTCTGTCGTGCGTTTTTACCGTGGGGGGCACGGAGGCCGTGGTGAGATTGTGCCAACTAGCTCCTTCGCCTGGCCCATATAAGATCGAGAGTCCACGATGTAACGTCCCCCGACGCGCGCCTTGTGCCATATCCGCACCACCCCGTCGGAAAACACATTTTGTTCACAATCATGGGGTAGAATGAAAAGGTTAGCCTCTGAACTGGAGCTGGTAGGCCTACCGATGAAATTACTTCTGATTTTAACGAGTTTATTTTTCCTACCCCTCGCTGGCCTTGCCGACGCCGGCGTCGACGTCCTCACAAACGATTCTGGTTCAATTTCGGACATCGACTTCAGGGGCCTTCGAATCAATAACGTGGACCAACCTGGTAGCTCCGGTCAGAGGGGCAGCGGCGGGCCCGCCGCAAAGGGAGTCGAGTCTTCTCCTTCAGCCCTAGATAGCGTGCCTCTTCCGGGTGGAGGGGGCGGCCGAAGGGTGCCGGCTTCCCAGGATTTTCCTTCTACGATATCTGGGGGAAACCCGATTGGCGGCGACAGACGGGTGGTTCCTCCGTCACCCAATGAAGAAGGCAGGCCACTTCCCGGCTCCGGATTTGGCAGCGTTCCCCCTCCGGCCGGCTCAGATTCGATCGTGGGATCCGGTTCCATGATCGGATTTCCCGGTGAAATTTCCGCGGGGTCGTCGGTAGGATCACTTCCATCCGGGGCACCGACCCCTGGCTCTGGGCCTTCGAGTGTCGATTCGACTCCGGTCGGTGTATCGCTCGCACCAGGCGGACTCGAAGCTCCTTAAGACCACTTCTATGCCACCAACCTTCGCTTGGTCTTTTCTTCTTGGTGTGGCCGCTTTCCTCCTTCCCCTTTCCGCCAGGGCCGAGTCGCCGAGCCCCCGCATTGCCCACAGGCTATATGCGTCGGGCGACTGCAAAGCTGCTCTACCCCTTTACCGGGATCTCCTCAGAACGAACAAGGGCTCCTCTTCTTTTCAGGATGAGGTCCTCTTGCGAATTTCCTATTGCCTTTTCAAGTTGGAGCGATATGCCGAGGCCGAACTCGGCTTCGCACAAATCCTTTCAAAATATCCGAATCACCATCAAGCCAGATTGAAGCACTCGGAGTCTTTCCTCTTATTAGGGAGGCCGGAGCTGGCCTTGAAGGAAACGAATAGGGTCCGGGCGCCCGCTTATCTGACGCCCTCTCGTATATTAGCTTCGCGAAGCCATTTGGAACTGGGCGAGGCATCCAAAGCCATCGAAATATTGAATTCGATTCAGGTGCCCGGAGATCTGGATCCGGAAGTGTCCTATTGGAAGGGCGTTGCCTACTATTCCCAGTTTGAAGTCTCGGAAGCAGAGGCTGCCTTTCAGTCCTCATTCGATCGTTCCAAATCTGGCACCTGGACCCGCGCGGCCTCGTCGGGTTGGATCAACGCGCTGAAAGACTCTCGACGGACAATAAAGGTACGCGGCAGTGTCGGTTACGTGATCGATACGAACATCGCTCAGCTGACGTATTCTGGGTCAGGTACTCCTGAGAATATTGCAGGGGAGGATTCTTACCTCAAGGACCATGGGTACTCAGTCGGGCTTAAGGTTGAAACGAAACCATGGCGCTCCGGAGGACTCAGTTTGGTTCCCTCTCTGTCTATGAACGGTACCTTCTATCGTACCAACACCGCCTATGACACCCAGTCCCTGGCCGGTCAACTTACACTGACACAGATATTGACGAGAGTGCTGGCCGCGCGGGCCAGCGTAAGCTTCATTGATACACGGTATCGGTTTCTCTACTACCAGGATTATTTGATACTGAATGCCTCTCTCATCGTGAGCCCCACTGAACGGTTCAGCGCTCACTTTTCGAGCGGCTTCACACGTTTAATAAAGAGTCGCGAGGCGTGGGTCCTAAGTCCCACAGTGGGTTGGCAGTGGGAATTACCTTGGGCGAGCTTTTTTGGGACCATCGGGCTGACCCGGGCCCTTGGGCTGAAAGCGCAGATCGACAACGCTACTCCTTTTTCCGTAACGTCGGGATTCATTTTCAGCCGATACAGCATGCTAACTGGAAGTGCAGGGATAGGAGAAACGCTACCCTGGGAAATCGAAGCGTCCCTCCAAATATCGTTAGCCAGGACCTGGTTCGATGACGAATCCGTTCCAGCAGGCGCTGCAGAATACACTACGCCGAGAGGGGACCACTCACTAAGCTGGCATCTCTCGCTTTACCGCCCCCTCTGGGAAAAGAAAATAGGTGCCTCGATACATTACTCTTACCTCACTCACCACTCTGACGGATTTCAGGGGATTAGGTATGCCAATGGCGCCTCTCCGAATTACAATTACCGTCGCCATTTCGCATCCTTCCTCATTAACTTTGCTTTCTGAGAACCGCGAGATCAATGGATAGGAAATTTACATCGTGTCCCATTCCCTGGAATTTACGCCGGGTGAGGACATTTGGACGGAAAACCGATTCGTTTCTCTGTTGAAGGAATTGAGTGGAACTAAAGCCACTCCTTAAACGAGGAACAGATCATCGAGCAAAATTCCATCATGGCCAACGGACCTGTCGAGGTTTTCTACTTTCTCGACGGAAAGAAGCATTCGCTGTTTTGGACCGGTGTCCCAAGATAAGGAAAGCTCTCTCGCCGGAGCATTCAGTGCTACACTCACCCTTCTATGGAGAGCGTGTGAATCTTAGGAATGTGGGCTTTTCGGCTTTGTGCGGCGTCCTCGTTTTCCTAACGGCCTGCTCCGGAAGCGAGGATGACTCAGCCTCCTGCAAAAGCACGGCAGAAAGCCGCGTGTTTCGGGCTGTCGGCGTGGATCCCACCGATGACTCAATCGTCTACGTCGGAGTAGAAGGCCACGGCGTCTACAAAACCATCAATTCCGGGCAAACCTGGACGAAAATCTCCAGCGGAATTTTGGGTGCGGCACTGAGCACCGGCGGCACCTGCTACAACGAGTTCAGAGACCTTTCCATTTCGGCGCAAAACTCCCAGAAACTCTGTGTCTCTCAGTCAGGCGGCCCTCTTGCCCCGACCGAACCGCTCTTCGGAGTGCACATGGGCCCATACTGCAGCAGCGATGGAGGCACCACATGGACGAGAAGCGTCACTGGCCTTAATGACGTCGGCGGCTACTCCCTAACGGTCGACCCCAATAATAGCAGCACGGTTTACTACGGCGTCGGGGATTTCACCTACAACCCTGGCGCGATCGGCTCCGGCACCGGTGTGATCTATAAATCGACGGATTTTGGCTTGACCTGGACGGAGTTGAATACCAATTACACTGCCGGTCAAAGCGCAAACCGAATTCATGTCCACCCGACGGATCCCAACAAGATCTTTTCCGCAATGGCGGTACTAGTTACCAGCGGCACAGGCGTCGATGGCGGGCGTTACGGAACCAATCAGAGCGGAATGATCTTATCGACTAAC
>JAYUGC010000114.1:0-11739 GCA_043767805.1 Pseudomonadota bacterium
GGCTATCGTGAATTACTGACAATGGAGGTCGGCGTGCGACTCTACACCGCTCGACTCCCCGCCCTAAGTGACGAAAGATGAGCCCCGGGGAACGCCCTACTCAACGGCTGGCTTCCCGTTTATTTCTTCGATTAGCTCACGGGAGGACTGGAGCTCGTCGTCATCGATATCTTGCTGATCGTTGGGGATGCTGGCGTAGCGAAGCTTATTGCCCGGCGTCCACTCCGTACAATTTTTCTGATAGAGAAGCCTCCAGAGCGCGGTATTGGCTTCGGACATGCTCAGTTCCCTTTATTGAAGTTGAGGCGCAGCGCCCGGCGGCGCTCGGCATCGGAAAACTTGCGCTTCTCCTCCGGCGTGCGCGCCTCGAAAGGAGGAACGGGTTTCGATTTGCGATTCTCGTCGAGCGCGACGAAGGTTAAAAACGCCTGGGTCGCTTCGTGTCTCTCGCCCGTGGTGCTGTTTTCCGCTTCGACTACCGCTTCGATTTCCATCGAAGTGCGCCCGGCCCAAGTGACCTCCGCCCGGATGTGGACGGTATGGCCGAGACGAATCGGCGCTTTGAAGTGCAGATAATCGATGGAGACCGTGACGCAGGCCGCGCGGGCGTAGCGTTGAGCCGCGATGGCGCAGGCGATGTCCACCCACCCCATGACGACGCCGCCGAAAATGGTGCCGAGAGCGTTGGTGTGAGACGGCAGCACCAGCTCGGTCATGATGACGGGTGACCGATCGGACGCGGCGGGCGTTTTGTTTTCAGTTTTCATTTCTTGCTGGGGACCCGGTTGGTGTTGCGGGATTTCTGATACCGGGTCACGTAATCGTTGTGCTCTTTGTAGGTCTTGGAGAACAAGTGCGAGCCTTGCCCGTTCGCCACGAAGTAGAGGTACTCCTCGTTGGCGGGATCGAGCGCCGCCAAGATCGCGTCCCAGCCGGGATTACAAATGGGGCCCGGGGGCAGCGCCTTGATCCGGTATGTATTGTACGGAGTCATCTCCAAGAGATGCGCCTTGGTGAGGTTGCCGTTGAAATCCTTGATCCCGTAGATCGTCGTCGGATCGCTCTGTAACCGCATCTTCTTCTTCAAACGGTTGTGAAAGACCGCCGAGATGATTTTGCGCTCGGTGGGCACGCCCGTTTCTTTCTCGATGATGGAAGCGAGCGTAATCAGCTCGAGCGGAGTAAAACCCATTATGGCGGCCTTCTTCTTGTACTCCTCGGTGAACTTCGACTGAAACCGCCGCACCATGGTCTCCAAAATGCGCTCTTCGCCGTCGATGAGAGAAAACGAGTACGTATCGGGAAAGAGAAACCCTTCGAGGGAATCGGCGTTTACCTTGAGCTTCGAGGCCATCTCTTTGGAGAGCCCGAGGCTGGCAAACTTTTTCGCATCGCCCACGCCCGCCTTTTGTACGATGTCGGCGATCTGCCGCACGTTCCAGCCTTCGGGCACGGTAACCGCGTGCACGATGGGCTCACCTTCGTACAAAGTGTAAAGCGCGTCCATGGGCCGCATCGATTCGCGGAAGCGGAACTCGCCCGCGCGGACCCGGTGCTCGCCGTTCGTCATGCGAAGGAGCAGCCGAAACATGCCGGGGCGCTTGATGACGCCTTCCTTGGCGAGCCGCTCGGAGATGCGTCCGATGGTCGAGCCGCGGGGGATCAGAATGTCTTTTGCGGGACCCGAGGCCGAGCCTTCCATGACGAAGTAACCGGCGGTAGCGAGCGACAACGCTCCCACGATCGCTAGTAGAATCAGGCTCGAACCAAGAAATCCGCTGCGCTTTTCGGAAGGTGGCATTATTGGGAGGCCGGAAGCGGAGGTTGGTTCCCTCGCTCCAGGTGGCTCTGTAAGAGAATCAACGCGATGCTACTCAAGATTAACTTTCCGTCATTCTAGCACGGGGCTCGGAGGCCTCTCCCGCAGCAGCGCGATATGACAGCGCATTGTACTTAAGGGCCGCCGTTTGAGAAGGACTTTATGCTTCGCGGCGCGCTGAGCTTACTTCAGCCGAGGTAAAGCCGAAGGAACCGCGACTGGGCTCGATCCGGGAGCGGGCTTGGCGAGTCCCACGGGATAGGTGCATTGGTGGTACGCGAGACTTCCCATGGGCCGGCCGTTGCCGCTGCGGCGAAGACCGCCGAGAGGCAGGTTTTCGCAAGGGTGCGTGGTCGGCAGATTCCAGTGCAGCTGGCCGACCCGCACTTCCTCCAGGCAGCGGCCGATTACGGTCTTGGACTGGGTATAGACGGACGCGACGAGCCCGTACTCGCTTTGGTTAATCCATTGCACGGCTTCTTCCAGATCGCGCACCTTATAAAAGGCGGCGTTGGGCCCGAAGATCTCGCTCTGCTCGTACACGCTCTTCTGCTTCGGCTCCTCGACCACGTGAATGGAAGGGGAGACGTAGTAACCGCGCTCTTTGCGCTCGAGCGGCTTGCCGCGCATGATCTCTTCCGCGCCTTCGCGCACCGCGATGCCTTGAATGCTCAAGTAGTTCTCTACGGATTTTTCCGAGAGCAAGGGCCCGAGGAAAGGAGTCTCTTCCCCTTCGACGAGTCCGTTACCGATTTTGCATTTTTTGGCGAGCTGGTGAAAGTCGTTCAAGAACTTATCGAAAATCTTTTCGTGGACGAGAATCCGGTGGGAGTTGAGGCTCCGCTGTCCCGAAGTGAGAAACGCCGAGAGAAACGAGTGGCTGAGCGCCGTTTCGTAGCTGGCATCGTCCCAGACGAGTAAGCTGTTTTTCCCGCCCGTATCGGTGACCAGAATTTTCGCGAAATCGCCCAGAATCTGTTTTTGGATCTTCTGCGCCTTCTCGAAAGAGCCGGTGAAGAAGATGACGTCGACGCCGGAGTGAGCGGCGAGGCGCCGTCCCATCTCGAAGCCGCCGTGGATAACGTTGAAGACGCCGGCCGGAATCCCGGCCTCATGGCTCAGGTGCGCGAAGTACTGGCCCACGGTCGGCGCGTACTTAGTTGATTTCAAGACCACCGTGTTGCCGTACACCAGGGCCGGAAGGAAAGAACGGTGCGCGCCCAGCGCCGGGATGTCGGTCGCTCCGAATACGGCGGTGACTCCATGCGGGAAAAGGCGGACGGCGCCGGTCATGCCCGGACCAGCTTCACTTAGCGCGGTTTCCAGGGGACGAGCCGCGGCTTCTTTCAAAACGAGATCGAAATAGGAGAGAGTTTCCGCCACTTCCTGGCGCGATTCCCAAAGGGGCTTTCCGATTTCCAGGGTGATGAGCTGGGCCAGCGTCTCCTGATCCTTCGAGAGGGCTTCCCGGTAGCGGGAAAGTGCGGAAAGGCGATCGGAAAGCGGGATTCTGCGCCAGGTGGTGAAGCCGCGCTTGGCCGCGGTCACCGCTTCGTTCACGTGCTCGAAGCGGTAAGGGAAGGTGACGGCGGGGCTTTCGAGGTTGCCCGGGTTCTGGTTCGCTATCTCACCGTTCGCGTCGGTGACCTTCACGAACTTGCCCTGCAGATAGTCGCCTCGGTAACTATAGCTAAGCTTCATTCGGCACCTCGAGGTTGAACGATGACTGAAACGATCTTATCGAGGGACCCTGGAGGGGTCAATCCGCCTCGGGACGAGCGGACTCGAGGCTGGTGGAGACGTAATGGATCTTTTCTCCCGGCCCGGTTCCGAGCACTTCCATGGCGGACTTGGTCAGCTGAATCCGGCCCCGGTTCGCATGGCAGTGGGTCTGGATGCAACGGAACTCATCCTTGTTCATCAAGGCGACCAAGCCGAAATCCCCGTTCCTCTTCTTGAGAAGTTCCCGGCGGACGCTGAACTTTTTAGCGTCCTTGATGAGGCTGACCTTGTCGGTCTCCGCCCAATAATGCGGGCCTCCGTCAAACGGGTCGATGTGCTGGCGCCATTTAAAGCCGATGCGTTCCAGCATGTGCTTCACCGGGTGCGCGCCCGGGCCCACTTGGCCGATGGCATCGCGCACTTCACCGGAGAGCAGGCACGTATAGATGTCACCCTTCGGAAAAAGGGAAGTGACGAACTCCTTGTTCTTACGAGAGAGCACGTCGGCTTCCGGATAAGAGAGGTTCGTGAACTTCCGGCCCAAGGCTTCCCAAAGAATGCTCTCGCCGGTATCGGTGAGCGGCGGCATGAGCTCGGAAAGAATGTAATTCTTGAACCAGCGCCGCTTCATCTTCATGAAGACGAAGCGCGAGAAGGAAAGCTGGCGCCCGAGCTTGCCGGGGTGGCTTCTGAAGTTCGGATGAATCACGAGCCCGCCGATTTCCGTTGGGCCGTCGAAATCGAACTTTAGCCGAAGCACGCGGTGGATGATGCCGGAGTGAATGGTCTCGCTGTACTTCTTCTTCTCGATGAGCTCGAAGTACATGTGCGGTTCGATGGGGCTTCCGTGGCGCGCGATGACCATGGAGGTCCCCACCACGGAATTATCTTCCAGATTTTCCATCACGAGAATGTACTCGCGGGCGAACTTGTCCTCGATGGCGCCCGAGAAGGATTCCCGGGACTTCTTGATCTTGGCTTTCAAGACCTTCCGGTCGGCCGGAAGATTGATGAAGTAGACCATCTTGCTAAGCGCAAAGAGCCCGTCGAGATCTTCTTCCCGCACGCTACGGATCAAAAATTGCGAGTCCATCGAGCTCACAAGTCCCCCGCCGCGGTGTGAATCATGTTGTAGTAGAACTTGGTGGCGATTTGCATCTGGCGGAGCGAGTTGTGCTCGTTCGGCCGATGCACGTTTCCCGTCGAGATGCCGGGACCGAAGACGATGGCATCGGCGCCCGCGAGATTGTAGAGCGAGGCCTCGGTCGAAGTGGCTTTGGTTTTTTTGACTGGCGGGGCACCCGCGGCTTTCAGCGCTTTTTCCGCGGCTTGAATGAACTTACCGTTACGGTTGCCCTTCAGCGGCGGATCCTGGACGACGGAAACGTTTTTGCCTTTTTCCGACTCGATGGCACGGCTCAGGCGCTGGACGAGCTTGTTCATGTCGATGTCGGGAAGCGTCCGCACGTCCATGGTGAACTGGATCTCGCCGTCGCGTGTGGTCGCGAGGTTCAAGCTTTGAGTCGTCACGGGCGGATTAAAACGAGTGTCCCGCCGTTTTCTGAGCTCGCGGCCGATGTCGTCGATCTTCTCCAGCAGGCGGAAGAGGCGGGCGGTCTCTTCGGAAGGGCCGGGCGAAAGGCGGGCCTCGCAGCGATCGGGCACCTTATTGGAGCCGTTGCCGCCGTCGAGACTCACTATGGCGTACCCGCGCTTACGAATGTCGGTGAGCGCTTTCAAGAGGGCGTTGTCACCGAGATCGGGCGTCGCGCTGTGGGCGCTCTTTCCGCGCCATTTCTTATCGAGAAGCTCGGTGGATTTATGGTTACCGAGCGCCATCGTGAACGAAAGAATGATGTGGCCCTTATGAGCGTAGATGAGCTCGAGGTTCGAGGGCTCGCCGACCAAGGCAAAGCGCGGGATGACTTTCTTTCCGCTGAGAAGCGCTTGCGCTCCATTTAAGGCGCGTTCTTCGCCGAAGGTTCCCACGATGGCGAAGGGGCGGTTCCAGGGCTTCGCGTGGCGGGCCGCCCAAATCTTGCAAAGGATGTCGAGCTTCACGTCCGCGGTGCCAAGCCCGTACACGCGGTCTCTTACGCGCGTGAAATGAAAAGGGTCCCCGCCGGTCTTCGTCCAATCTTCTTTCGCCCCGTAGTTCACCGTATCGAGGTGGGTGTTGAGCACGAGGAGATCGGGGGCGTCGGGCGCGTGGTTGAAGGCGATGAGGTTTTTGAACTCGATCCCGTTCTCGACGACCTTCTGTTCGATGATTTGAAGGCCGGTCTCTTTGAGTAGCGGATGGAGAAAGCGCACGAGCTCTTCGTTGCTGAGTGTGGTGATCGAGTTGATCCGAATCACCTTTTCCATCCATTCGATTGGGGGGAGCTTCATAGAGGACCCTCACGCTACCCTTTGGCTCGAAACCTTGTCAATGCGACCCGCCCTGACAAAGTCGTAACCCATCGCAGCAAGGCCATGTAATTAAATAGGATTCCACCACTCGCCTTGCGCAGTACCTCCCGAATGTGATAGAAGGCGCCCACTTCGTCCCTTGAATTATCTTGGTTTTCCGGGCCCTTCGGGCCGGGCGGGCGGGATAATCCAGGGGTCGGGAATCGCCAAGTTTTGGAGGGGTCTCGACTCATGTCAGTGCTTGAAAACGACGGTTCGGAACACCCGAACGTCGAAGCTTTGCTAGGCCACAGCTTCGTTCATCCGGAATTGCTCCGGGAAGCGCTTACGCATTCTTCCTATTCCAACGAAAAAGCCAATCAGGAGACCGAGGTCCTCAAGGACAACGAGCGTCTGGAGTTTTTGGGCGATGCGGTCATTGGCCTCGTGGTCGGTCAGCTTCTCATGCAACGCTTTCCCGGCGCGAACGAAGGGTGGCTCTCCAAATGGCGGAGCTCGCTGGTCAGCCGCAAAACTTTGGCGGACCTAGCCATCGAGCTGAAGCTTGGCGAACACTTGCTTCTCGGCCGTGGCGAGCGCCGCTCGGGCGGCGCCGAAAAAACTTCGATCCTGGCAAGCGGTTTCGAGGCTTTGGTCGGCGCTATGTACTTGGATGGGGGCATCGAGCCCGCGGGCAAATTTTTGGAACGTCTTTATGAGCGCCTCATCGGCGGCCTGACCGTGGGCGGGCGCGATATGATGGATAAGAAGACTCATCTTCAGGAAAAGACGCAGTCCCTCTACCGGGTGATCCCGGAATATCGTGTCATCGATTCCTGGGGCCGCGAGCACGAAAAGATTTTTCGGATCGAGATTTGGATTCAGGGCAAGGCGATCGCCGTCGCCGAAGGCCGGAGTAAAAAGGAAGCGGAACAGGCGGCCGCGAGCATCGCCCTAGAAATTTTGGAGTTTTAAGATGGAAGAAAACACGAATCAGCCCCAAGAGTTCAAAAGCGGTTTCATCGCCCTGGTCGGGCCGACGAACTCCGGTAAGTCGACTTTGCTCAACGCCCTGGTTGGGCAGAAGGTGAGCATCGTCTCCCCGAAAGTGCAGACGACCTATCACAAGATGAACGGCATCGTGAACGGTAAGCACGAGCAGCTGGTTTTCGTCGATACCCCCGGGTTTCAGCGCTTCGAGGAGTCGATGGCGCGGTTACTCAATAAGGTGGCCGATCGCGGCGCTGAGGAGTGCGACGTGCACGCCTGGGTGTTCGACTGCTCGGAAGGCCGGGCCTTGTCGCAGATCGAAAAGCTCCAGGACCGCATCAGCACCCTGGGTAAGCCTGAGAATCGCATTTTGCTTTTGAACAAGGTCGATAAGCTGAAGTTCAAGCCCGATCTCCTTCCGCTTCTCCAGCAGCTGACGGAGATGAAACTCTTTAGCGAAATCATCCCTATCTCGGCGCACAAGAAGAGCGGCCTCGATCGCGTTTTCGCAGCCGTGCGCGCCCGCATCGGCACCGGACCGCAACTTTTCCCCCAAGACCAGTACACGGATCGCTCCGAGCAGTTTCTCGTGGCCGAACTCATTCGCGAGCGGATTTACCGCGAGACCGGACAAGAGCTTCCGTACTCCGTCTGGATCGAGATCGAAAGCTGGGAGACGCAAGAGACGAAGACCAGCAAAGTGCCCACCATCCGGGCCATCATCCACATCGATTCGGATTCCCGTAAGCGCATCCTCATCGGTAGCGGCGGTGGTCTCATCAAGGAAATCGGCATCGGCGCCCGCAAGGGAATCGAAGAGCTCCTTGGTTACCAAGTTTGCTTGAAGCTTTTCGTCGACGTGCAGGACTCTTGGAAGAGCAGCAAAGGCACGATGACGAATTATCTGGAGCTCACATGAAGGGCGAGATTTACACGGTAGGCATCATCGGGCGGCCCAACGTCGGCAAATCCTGCCTATTCAACGCGCTCTTAAAGAGCAATCGTTCCATCGTGCTCGACATGCCGGGAACGACCATGGACGAGCTCGTCGAGAAATGCCGCTGGGAAGAGCGGGATCTCTACCTCATCGATACCCAAGGGGTGTTCGAGGAAGGCGATTTTCCGGTCGTCGATCGCAATATGAAGCGCTCGGACGCGGTCCTCTTCGTCGTCGACGCTCTCGCGGGCATTACGCCTTTCGATCGCTGGCTTGCCACCGAGCTGAAAGCCGCGCGTATTCCCACGCTCTTGGTCATCAATAAGGCCGAGAACAATAAAGAGCAGCACGCCGCCGAGTTCGCGGAGCTTGGCTTCGAGGAATTTACCGAAGTCTCGGCCGCTCACCGCCAGAACTTGAGCTCCATCACGGAATGGTGCGTGAAGAGCCTGCCCCAGTCGAAGATTCCCGAAGACAAAGTCGAGCCCGTGAAGGTCGCCATCGTCGGACGCCCGAACTCCGGCAAATCGACTTTGATGAACCGTTTTTGCAAAGCTTCCGTCTCTCGGGTGAGCCCCATCGCTCATACCACTAGAGATCCGGTGCGGGCCGTAGTCGAAACCCGCCAAGGCCTCATTCAATTCATCGATACGGCGGGCGTGCGTCGCCCGAACGCGAAGAAAGAGCCCGTGGAGTTTTTCTCCATCAAGGCCACCGAGCGGACCATCGAGGATTGCGACGTGGTTCTCTTATGCGTCGCGAGTCATGAGGACGTGACGGATCAGGACATGCGGTTACTGGGCCTCGTCGAAAAAGCCGGTAAACCCACCGTCGTGCTGCTCAACTTCTGGGACATGCTGGACCGCGAGTCGCAGGCGAAGTACCTGCGCAATTCCGAGTTTTTCCGTATCTTGAAAAAGTTCCCCCTCGTGAAGGTCAGCGGCAAGACGGGCTTCAACCTTTCCAAGATTCTCCCGCTCGCGACGCGCCTCTATAGCGCGAGTAATCGCCGGGTGCCGACCGCGAAGCTGAACAAAGCGGTGGAGACCCTGGTGCGCAAGAATCCGCCGCCGACCGTCGGAAAAGGCAATTTCAACATTCTCTACGCGAGCCAGGTCGCGGTCTCGCCGCCTACTTTCGTGTTCTTTATGAACCGCAAGGAAGCGTTGCCGACTAGTTACCGCCGGTATGTGGAGAATTCCTTGAAACAAGCGTTCGGCCTGGAAGGCCAGCCCATGCGTCTCTTATTCCGTGCCCGCGATCGCGTTTAGTTCGAGAAGGCCCTACGGCGTCATCTTGGAAGGCTTCGAGCCGTCTGAGCCAAGGCGTAAAATACAGACGGGGAATGACGAGGACGGCAATCGAGTAGTGCACTAATGCGTCCGATATTCGGTTCTTCCAGTCAGGTCCCGGCAGGCCTCTCGCCGCTAACCAGCACTCGTAGGGCAGAGAGTGAAAAGGCTCGTCCCGGCGGATGGTCTGTAAGAGGTTTCTCAGCCGGGCATCTCGCGCGATGAAGCCCCATTTCAGCAAGGCATCGAGTTGGGCAATCCCTCGTCGTTCGGTCGTAATCACCGCCCGGCAAAGCCGCGCGAAACTCTGCGGCGAGTCCACGAGCCCCGCTGAGCTTTCTGCAGTTCCCTTTTCTAAAAACCAGGAAGCCACGCGATCGAAGTAGCCGACCGAAGGACCGACCGCGAACGGGCGGACGTTCGAGGCGAGAAACCAGCCTTTGAACATGCGGTAGTGGCGCCGCTCATCGGCGGCGTGTTTCTTGACGCCCTTCAGAAACTCGTCCTCCTTGCCGACTCTCAGTTCGAGCTCCGGAATGAGATCGCTTTCGAGCTGAAGGTAGCCGCGCCACTCGTTGTAGAGGTAAACGCTTAGGATTAAGTCACGTAGCCGACGAGAAAACATCCTTTAATCCAAAGACAGCGTTTTTACCGCGTCATGATAGAAGCGGATGGCGCCCGCGTAATCGGCTACGCTGATGCGCTCGTCGACGCCGTGAATGCGGGGAACGTCTTCCACGCCGAGCGGCATCGGCAGGAAGCGGTACACATTTTTGGTGAGCCGGGTGTAGTGCTTGGTATCGGTGCTCGCAATCGTCAGAAACGGCACCACGAGCACACCCTCGAAGTGCGACTGAATCAGGCTTTTTAAACGCGCATAGGGCGTCGCCTTCGTATCGGAAACCGCCGAAGCCTCGCCGTGCACATGCCGGGTCAGCTCGATGTCCTCGTTTTGAATCGTCTGCTTCACGTGCTGAACCACCGTTTCCGATGTCTCTCCCGGCATGATCCGGAAATTGACCATGGCGCGCGCGGAAGCCGGAAGGACGTTGTCCTTAACGCCCGCCTGAAAAATAGTGGGCGCCGTGGTGGTGCGGATAGAGGCGTTGGTCGGAGGACTCGCGCTCAGCATTCTCAAGATGAGCGGCTCGAAGAGCCAGAGATTAGCAAAGGCCAATTGTTTCGAGAATCCCATCTCGGGCCCGAGAGCGATGAGCATTTCGCGAGTCGGCGAGCGCAAGGACGCGGGCAGGGGATGCTTCTCGAGGCGAGAGACGGCGTCGGCCAATTGCCCGATGGCGGTTACCGACGGCGGCATGGACGAGTGGCCACCGACGGCTTTCGAGATCATTTCGACGCTGACGTAGCCTTTCTCCGCGACTCCCACGAGCCCTACCGGCCGCTGAACGCCGGGAAGCGCGCCGCGGGCGATGAAGCCGCCTTCGTCGACGACCGCCTCGAGCTTGATACCCCGGGTTTCCAGAAGGGCCCCCATGGCGGAGGCACCGTCGACGCCACCGACTTCCTCGTCGTGGCCGAAAGCAAAGATCAAAGTACGCTTGGGGCGGTAGCCTTCCTCGCCGAGAGTCTCGATGGCCTCGAAGAGGGCGATGAGCCCCGCCTTGTCATCGAGGGCGCCGCGCCCCCAGATGAATCCCCCGGAAACTTTCCCGGCAAACGGCGGTTGCGTCCATTGGCCTTCGGTTCCAGGAGCGACGGGAACGACATCTTGGTGGGCGAGAAAGGCGATCGGCTCTAAAGTACGATCGGCGCCGGGCCAAGTGTAGAGGAGGCTATATTTGGCGACGACTTCGCGGACCAGGGTTTTGTGCGCCTTGGGAAACGTTTTTTCGAGATAGGTGTGAAGGGCGAGCCATTGCGTGAAATCACGCTTGGCGACTTCGGGGTAGGAAACGGTCGAAAAACGGAGCGCGGCCGCTAAATGGTCGGCGACCTTGACCTCGTCGAGGGCGATTTTCGTCGTTTCGACCACCGAGCTCGGCTCCGACTTCAAGCCGAGAGCCCGAACCACCAAGACGCCAAACAAGACCGCCAAGGCGACCCCAAGAACCATCAAGCCACGTTTCATGTCGCGCAGCTTAGCTGCCCGTCAGGTCTTTTGGAAAGTGTAAGTGTGGGAATGGCCCGGCGTGCTGCCCGAAGTGACGGCCACCGCGGCTCCGGCGGCGACGCCTGCGACTTGAACGGAGGTCAGGGCCACGGTGTGAGTATGCCCACTACTCAAGCTGTCCTCACGGCTGATGTTGACAGGAGTGGCCAGTTCCTCGGCAGTGATGGTGAACTGATGGGTGTGCCCAACGCTGGACGAAGTTTCCGTGAGATCGCCTGCGCTGCCCGTGCCGCTGTTCTGGGAGCTCTGACAGCTGACTAAAACTTGAGTGCCGGACAGGCCAAGAAAAGAGATGAGGCCAAGTAGCATTTCTCGACGATTCATTGTGTCTCCAGAGTTAAGGTTTTTTCGCCTTCGTGACTCTCGTTCGTTTAGGCGGGGCGAGTTTCCCGGCGACCGCGCACGGCACTACCTCGGGGCCGACGTAATCGACGGGAACGTAAGCCGGCGCGAGCGG
>JAYUGC010000115.1:0-28118 GCA_043767805.1 Pseudomonadota bacterium
GCACAATTAAGACTAGAAAAGAAATTGCGACAATGGGATTAGTGCATTGAATTCATAAGAAAGACTACTGCGGCTACTGCGAGCTTTCGCTAGAAAACAACACAATCGAACAGGCGATAGCATGCCACGAAGCCAAGACTCGAACGTTGTGACAGAATTTTCTAAGGCTTTTGAACGGTGGGGCCCGCCGAAGTCGAGATCAAGCCCGGGTACCGGATACTGACCGGAGCCGCTTCTGTGGGGCGTCTGTCCAGTTCCGATCGCTGAGACTGCGGGCAGCCCCGGAGAAGTCTATCTTTTGAGATTCTAGCCAACGTAGGTATTGGCGGAGCCCTTCGTCCAGTCCCGTCAAAAAAAGACCCGGGAAAAGTCGTTTTGCCAAAGTAACGTCGGCTCCGAGCCTTCGAATATCGCCCGGCCGATCGGACTCGTACCGAGGCTGGGTCTTGCTACCGGTGAGGCGGCGAATCGACTCGGCAAGGGCCTTGATGGTGACTTCTTCGCCCCTAGCCAAATTGATGCTCCGGCCGAGGAGCTCGTCGCTTGCCGCCGCCGCGATAAGCCCTTCGGCGGTGTCACGCACGTAAGTGAAATCCCGTGTTTGAAGCCCATCGCCGAAAATCACTGGCTCCACCCCTGCCTTGAACCAGACTGTGAAGCGCGGAATCACTTCTCCGTACGGCCCATCGAGATGGGAGCGTGGGCCAAAAGCATTGAAAGGGCGAGCTACGACAGCTTTGAGCCCATGTGTCTGATGAAAGGCCAAGCTGTAATGTTCGCCCACGAGCTTGGACGCACCATAGACCGTCGTCGGATGTTTAGGGGACTCCTCGCTCAGAAGCCCACCCTTCGGACCGAGCGAGAGCGCGGCGCCTCCATAGACCTCGGATGAAGAGCAGTAGACGAAGCGGCCGACCCCATTTGCCTTTGCCGCCATCAAACAATTCAAAGTGCCCGTGGAGTTTACATCATGGTTAGTGGCGGGATCGACCAGCGAGAGTCGCACGCAATGGGTGGCCAAATGGAACACTACGTCGATCCCCCGAAACGCGTCTTGCAATGTCGGAAGATCTCTCACGTCCCCATCGAGAATGGTCAAATTCGAGTTCCCGAGGTGCTGGGATAAATTCTCCCTCCGTCCCGTGGCGAAGTTATCGAATACGACGACCTCTTTGCCGAGCTCCAGCAGTTTGTCGACGAGATGACTGCCGATAAAGCCGGCACCGCCTGTTACCGCGACCCGTTGACCCTGTAATTTCGTAACCATGGGAATATCAACCTGCTTTCTTCAGCTGAGTCTCGCCGGTCAGAGCCACGCCTAGCGCGCCCGCCACTCGTTTTTGATCTGCTTCGGTGAGCCCGGGAAAAAGAGGGAGCATCAAACCTTGGCGGTGGGCCTTTTCGCTTTCGCGCAGGTTCTTACAGCCTTTCGAATGGTCACAGTTTTGCACTCCGCAACTCCACTGCCCTTGTCCGTAGGCCGGCTCTAGATGAGAGCACATGACCCCGCGCCTTGTAGCAATCCCGGCATCCAGCATCGCTTGCATGATTCTTTTCTGATCGAGGTGCGGTGCCAGCCGAAGGGCGAAGCTCTGCCAGTTGCAGCGCGCCCAGGTCGGCTCCGTCGGAAGTTGAAGGTCCCGTTGAGAAGCAAGAAGAGAGCGGTAAACACCCACCTGCCTGCGCCTTTGCCGGACCATTTCAGGAATTCTTCGTAACTGCACTCTGCCGATGGCGGCCTGAATGTCGGTAAGACGGTAGTTATACCCAAGCTCCGTGTAATTCTCGAACACTACGGTTGCCGATTGATGCCTAACCGTGTCGGGAACGTTCATGGAATGCTGCCGCCATAAACGGAACTTCGTGTCCCAATCGGCGCGCGCCGTCGTTATCATTCCCCCGTCTCCAGTGGTCAGAAGCTTTCGGGGGTGAAAGGAAAAACAAACGGCATCGCCCACTGGCTTACCGATCTTCTGCCAATTGCCATCGATCTGTATTTCGCTGCCTATGCCGCACGCGGCGTCTTCGATGAGGAAGAGCTTTCGGGCGGTCGCAATGGCACGAAGGCGAGAAAGATCGCAGGGCATGCCTAGCTGATGAACGCAAAGAATGGCCCGGGTCCGCGAAGTAATGGCGCTCTCTACTTTATCGGCAGCAATATTGAATCCGTCCGAATCGATATCGACGAAAACGGGGGTTGCCCCGACATATCGAATGCTATTCGCAGTCGCGATAAAGGAGTGACTGACGGTAATGACCTCATCGCCGGGCCCTAGGTCGGCAGCTTGCAAAGCAAGATGCAAAGCCGTCGAACAGCTAGAAACAGCGCAAGCAAAGGGAGCGTCGACGAAGGCCGCGAGCTCCTTCTCGAAGGCAGCCACCTCGGGGCCCTGGGTGAGCCAGTTGGAAGCGATTACACGGGCTACCGCTTCGGACTCTTCTTTCCCGAGAAGGGGTCGGCTGAATGGAATGGCAGTTTTAGACACAGTTGCTCCGTAAAAGAGTTCAGGCTGCCTTTTGCCGACGGGGCACCGTCCGGCTCTGGCCGATGGCAATTGGCATACCGCCTTGTTCGAGGCTCTGCGAGAGCGCCTCGAGAATACCGACTATCCTGCGGCCCGCTTCTGCGTCGGTCGGAGGAATTTTATCCTCCGAAAGGTACGCGTGGAGCGAGTCTAAAAGGAAAGCGAGAGACTCTTTCGAAGAAAGTGCCGGAACGTGGATGTCTCCCACGCGGTAGCTGATCCGAGGATCCATCGGACCGGTTGCCTTAGAAACGACCTCGACGCCCTTATTGAAGATCTTCACTCGCTCACCCGGCAAGTTCTCGTCGTAAACACAAAGTTTATCCGTTCCGCCGAGCATGACCGTCCGTATTTTCGTGGGGGCCACCCAGTTCAGATTGAGGTGAGCCACGAAACCGTCGGCGTACTTCAGATGGCAGTAACAAAGGTTCGCATTGCCCTTTTCATAGTGATCGGATGCCATGGCCATGACGGATACCGGCGTTTTGCCGCCAGTCAGAAGATCCAAAATGGAAAGGTCGTGGGGCGCGAGATCCCACATCACGTTGGTCGAAGGCTGAAATCCGCCCAAGTTGACCCGGACTGAATCGTAATAGAGTAGGCGCCCGAAGGTACCCTTCGGGATTTCCTCCGCCATGTAGCGCACCGCGGGATTGTAAACGAAAGTGTGATCCACCATGACGCGACGGCCGAGCCTTTTGGCGACGGTGATTATCTGATCGCATTCGGCCACGGAGAGAGCCATGGGCTTTTCAATTAAGACGTCGGCACCTTTTTCGAGGCACTGAATTGCAAGCGTGCAATGAGTCTGCGGCGGTGTGGCAATCAGCACAACTTGCGGCCGCTTATCCTTGAAAAGCTCTTCTACCGACGCAAAGCGTGGAACGTGCGGATAGGCCTTTGCCGCCTTGTTTCGCCCAGCCTCACTTGCATCCACTACGCCTACGACGTCAAAGCTCCCGTGCTGAAACAAATTACGCAATAAGTTAACTCCCCAATATCCATAGCCTAGCAGCGCGGCACGAACTATCGTCGAATCTTGCTTCATCTTGCACAATTTATCGGTGTTTCCGAATCGGCCCTTGAAGCCTATTTCCCCTCCAATCGAAATCTGAAAACTAAACCCCATTTCGCGCTCAACGGCGTGATATTCTTATAGAGAACTCTCTGCTCTTTCGGCTCCCCGTCCTATCACCGGGTCCCGGCGCGCCGACCAATCTCACACAAAAGAACGCTACTCATGTCTACCGAGCCAAGACTTTCGGCAGCCGCTTTGAAGCGAGTGATAGATCGCCTCGAGCTCAATTTACGAGGACGCACCGTGCTCACTGAGGCTGCGACCGGGGCCTATGTGGTCACGCCGATCCTCGCCGCGCTCGCAGGAGCCCGGGTATTAGCTTACGCGAAAGACACCAGGTATGGATCTCGGGAAGAAGTTTTCGCGCTGCTAAACGCAACCTCCCGTTCGCTGGGCGCCCCGGCCATCACGACCGTCTCCGCCTTAGATCCGAAGACTTTCGCTGCCGCGGATCTCATCACCAATAGCGGTCACCTGCGACCACTCAACGCTGAGCGACTTCAATCGGTAAAACCAGGGGCAGTCCTTAGCCTAATGTACGAGGCTTGGGAGTGCCGCGAAGCGGACTTGGACCTCGCCTTCTGCCACGAAAGGGCAATACGAGTGGGTGGCACCAACGAGCGACATCCGGACGTGGATGTATTCGGTTATCTCGGCGACATGGCGATGAAGCTGATGCTCGACGCAGGCGCTTGCCCGTACAACAGCACGGTAGTTCTGATTTGCAACAATGATTTCGGACCCTACATTGCCCGCACCCTGGCAAAGGTTTGCCGCAGACTCGGTATCGTCGACACAGTCGCACGCAAAGCCGATTATCAGCCACTGCTAAATCCGGGAAAAGTAGACTGGCTTTCCGCCTTTCCAACTTTGGAACCACTCTCTCACTATCTCGAGACGTCTGCCGTCATCTTTACGGCAAGCCCCTTCGAAAACGACTGGGCGGCTCGGGGAGGAGTCGATCTCGCAGCCATGAAGCGATTTTTTCCCGAGGCAGTGCTGCTCCGATTCGCAGGGCATTTAGACACGAAAGACCTCGCTAACCACGGCATCGCTTTTCATCCCAAGGAAGTTCGCGCGGGTCACATGGGCGTGCTTCCCTCAGACGTGGGGGTGGAGCCCATTCTTAGACTCCAAGCCGCTGGCCTCAAAGTGGGCCAGCTGATGCTGGAAGGAAAAACTTACCTCCGGGGAACGGAGCTGGTTCAGCCTCTAGTCCCCCACCCCACATCGACGAGGAAAGCATCATGAAAAAGACCAAGAAATTGGTACTTTTCGGCTACACGGATTTCGCGCAAATCGCTTACGAATATTTCACCGTAGATACGGAGTTCGAAGTCGTCGCCTTTTGCGCCGATCGCGAGCGCCTAACCATTAAAAGTCAGTACGGGCTGCCGATCGTTGCCTTCGAGGATATCGAGAAGCTCTACAGTCCGACAGACCATTATTTTTACGGGGCAAGCGTCTATACCCAGCTTAACCGAGTGCGAACTCGGGTGATGAACACCGCCAAGAGCAAAGGCTACCGCCTTGCTTCGTATATCAGTCCCCGAGCCTTCGTCTGGAGAAACGTGGAACTCGGAGAGCACGTTTTCATATTTGAAGACAATACTGTGCAGCCATTCACCAAGATAGGATCGAATGTGGTCATGTGGAGCGGCAATCACATCGGCCATCACACTATCGTCGAGGATAATTGCTTCCTCTCCTCACACGTCGTGATCTCCGGTGGGTGCGTGATTGGTGCCAATACGTTCATTGGCGTGAATGCGACGGTAAATAACATGATAAAGATAGGACCGGATTGTCTCATCGCCTCCGGAGCGCTGATTTACAAGGACGTCCCCCAAAACAGCATCGTAAAAGGAATGAAGGTCGTCGAGAATGCGAGCGCAAAAGCCCATTACAGAGTCGAAGAGTGAGCCAGCAATGCAGTGGAGGAAGCTGGGACTTATCTTTCACGCCGATGGGGCTTGGGGATGGAATAAGAAGTACACCGGTATCCCTACCGCCGAGTACCTTCCGGCAACGAGACGGATCCGCGTCTACTACTACTCCATGGACGAGAAGCAAGATGGACGCATTAGCTTTATAGAAGTCGATTCCGCGGATCCAACGAAAATAGTCTATCGGCACGAATCCCCAATCCTCGACATCGGCGAGCAAGGGTCATTCGACGACTCAGGAGTCTGCCCTTCCTGTACCGTCGATGCGGGCGGGCGCAAATTTCTCTACTACCTGGGAGTCCAGAGGACGGAAAAAGCCCATCTGTATTTCGCGGGCCTCGCAATCTCCAGTGATGGAGGTCTCAGCTTCCAGAAGCACTCCCGAGTGCCCATCTTGGATCGCACGGAGGACGAGCCATTCATTCGGTCGGCATGCTCCGTGCGCTTCGATCCGCGCCACGGAAAGTTCCGGATGTGGTACGTATCGGCCCGGGGGTGGACGGAAGCCTACGGAAAATCCTACCCCTCCTATATCATCCGCCACGCCACCTCTTCCGACGGGATCCAGTGGGAAACCTCCCCGGTAGCGGCCGTCGATTTACATGGAACGAACGAGTTCGGCTTGGGCCGCCCATGGGTGATCATCGAAAACGGCACATACCGGATGTGGTACAGCATCCGTTCCCGCACGGAACCGTACCGAATCGGCTATGCGGAATCGAAGGACGGTACGACCTGGGATCGCAAAGACGACTTGGTAGGCATCGAAAAATCCAAGGCAGGCTGGGACTCCGAGATGATCTGCTATCCGAGCCTCGTCGATGCCGAGGGCAAGCGTTTTATGTTCCACAACGGGAACAGCCACGGTGCCTCAGGGCTTGGAGTCGCGGTACTCGAGAAGGACTCCAAGTGAGCGAAACGCCCCAAATCATGGTGCAACCGTTCCGACACGAGCTCGCGGATCGATGGGAGGAGTTCATCGGGACGAGCCGCAACGGTTACTTTCAATCCAGCCGTCGTTTCCTGGCTTATCACGGCGATCGCTTTAACGACGCCTCTCTCATTCTCAGCCGACCGGACGGAGAATGGCTCGCCGTCATCGCAGCTGCCAGGGTCGAGCGGCCCGATGGCCTTGAGTTCGCAAGCCATCCGGGGCTCACTTTTGCCGGGTGTGTGCTTTCGCGCTCTCTAACCCAAATGACCTACCTCAAGGCTTTCGGGACATTACTTACTTATCTCGTCGACAAGGGATACAAGCACCTTCTCTACAAGAGTCTTCCATCGATGTACCATGCCGTTCCTTCTCAGGACGATCTGTATGGGTTTTTTCTGACGGGCGCGGAGCTCGTTGGCCGCCACATCCTTCCCACGATTCATCAGAGAGATAGACTTCCCTTCCAGGAAAGGCGCTCCCGGGGGGCGAAGAAAGCATCGAGGAACGGAATTACCGTGCGCGAGACGCAAGACCTGAGAAGTTATTGGGCAATCGTGGATGCTCTACTTCAAAGCTACGGAACGAAACCAGTACATTCTCTCGACGAGATCCGCGATATCCAAGCCCGGCTCCCGCAGAATGTACGGCTGTTTGCGGCGTATCGGGAAAACACGATGGAAGCTGGGGTGCTTGTTTTCGAATCAGGCCCAGTCGCTCGGGCGCAGTACATAGCCTCGACGGCCGAGGGCAAACAATCCGGAGCCCTCGATCTCGTCTTTGACCATCTCCTCCTAGAGGTTTACGTAAACAAGCCGTTCTTCGAGTTCGGAACAGCCACGACCGATGGCGGTAAATATCTCTCCGCGGGCATATGCGAACAAAAGGAAGGCTTCGGAGCCCGGTCCTTGGTACAAGATACTTACCGTCTAAAGCTGACCGAGCATCTACCGGCCAAACTGGAGGCTTGCCTCGAATGAAAACTTTATCAGTCGTCGTACCGATCTATTACGGCGAGAACCTCATTGCTCCTTTCGGGGACGCCATGGACACGGTGGAACAATCCCTCGAGCGTCTCGGCGTCAGGCTGCAGTTGATATTCGTAGACGATGGCTCCCCCGACATGACCATGATCGAGCTTCTAGAGTACAAGCGCCGAAGGCCGGCGACCTTAGTGGTAAAGCTAACCCGTAATTTCGGCGCCATCAACGCATCAAAAACTGGGCTCAAGTTTGTCACCGGCGATTGTTTTACGATCATGGCGGTTGATCTTCAGGATCCCCCTGAGCTGCTGGTGGAGATGGTTAAACGCTGGCAAGAGGGCGCTAAGTACGTCCTATGTGAAAGGACAAAGCGCGCCGATCCTCCGGCAACCCGGTTTTTCTCGGCGGTGTATTACAAGCTGGTCCGAACCTTCCTGATGAAAGACTTTCCGAAGGGCGGGGTGGATTTCGTTTTCTGGGACGCAAGTATCCTGCCTTACGTCAGAGACGCTGGTAAGCACGTAAATCGCGTTCTACTTGCCCACTGGCTAGGCCACAAGCCGGAGACCATCTACTACGAACGGCCGGCTCGCCACTCGGGCACTAGCCGGTGGACTTTTTCCAAGAAGATTAACCTTTTCGTAGATAGTTTCGTAGGTTTCTCGGTTCTGCCCGTGAGGGCCATTTCTTTCATGGGCTTCGCAATATCCCTGGGAAGTATCGCCTATAGTTTCGTCATCCTTACTGGTAGCCTCATGGGCAGAATTACGGTGCCTGGTTTTGCGACGCCGGTGATTCTCATCTCGTTTCTGCTGGGAGTAGTCATGGTCATGCTAGGTATAGTGGGCGAGTATGTGTGGAGAATATTTGAGCTTCTAAATCAGCGGCCTGAAGCGGTAATCGACGAGGTTTACGATGACAAAGTCCATGAGCAAAAAGTTATGCGATCTAACCTTCGTTAAGTTTCGAGAGCTGGCTCAAGACGAGACGCTTTCGACGAACGAGAAGATTGGCTTTCATGATCACCTTCGGCTTGGTTTCGAAGAGGCGATTTTCGCCGACATTTGCTCTAAGCTCCCAGCCTTGCTCGAACCTGGCAGCCTCGTGCTCGATATCGGCTGTGGTTGCTCTGACCTCACGCGCCGCTTCATCTCCAACGCTGAGCAACGGAATCAGGAAATTTTTCTTTTGGATAGTTCGGAGATGCTAGCGCATCTGCCAGATTCGCACTCGGTTCACAAATTGCCCGGTATGTACCCAAGGGATTTTCCCGAATTTTGTAATAAGAGTGCAGGTACCTTTCATTCGGTCCTGCTCTACAGCGTTCTCCATTACATGGTCGAAGAGTTGGCAGTGCTGCGGATGTTCGACCAAACCCTCGCATTGCTTGCCCCCGGCGGGCGCTTGCTTTTGGGGGACCTCCCCAACGTCAATAAGAGGAACCGGTTTTTCTCCTCGGCGAATGGAATAGGATTCCATCAGAGAGAGAACTCCACCACTGAGCTTCCGGTCGTCTCCCCCTACGCGCCAATTGCGGGCTCGATCGACGATTCCTTTGTGTTAGGCCTCGTGGCCCGTGCCCGGGCTCAAGGTTATGAGTCTTACCTGATGCCCCAAGGCGCTAACTTGCCCATGGCGAACCGAAGAGAAGACCTTCTTTTCCTCAAACCCTAACTAAAAGAGCGGGCCGTCGAACACCAGGTTCAATGGTTCGACGGCTACCGCGCTTTTCTGGCGTCTTTCCCAAAGGATGCAGATCCAAGGAGCTTCGTGCAGGAGCACTGGCTCCGCTACGATGGCCACTGGAACCAGAAAGGTTCCGATCTTTTCGGCCAAGCGATATCACGTTACCTACTATCCTCGTCGGCAAATGGAAGGCCCGCCGCTTCCTCCAAGCCCGTCACTTTGTCGGATGGCCAGTGAATATCCGGTAGAAGGAGCCCGAGCCAACTTGCTGATGGTTCTCGCGAACGTACTTGTCCACGTCATGATCGGGCGGATAAGTAAGATCTGAGCGGGTTTGGTCGTCGTAGTAGAGCTGGTCAACCCGCACCACCAGGTTGTTGGGATGATAGCGGGCTTGGTAATCCTCCTTGGCCGTGGAGCAATTTGGCATCCAGCACGATATTATCGCGTGCCTTGTCGCGGGACGCATCTTCGTAAGCAGATAGCCAGCAGGAAAATGGGGATAGAAAAAAATCCGGCCCTTGGAGTTCTCCCATCTAGCGACGTCCCGGCTGAGCTCTCTCAGCCAGAGCTCTTTTTTCGCACTGGTCTTCAAGTATTTGAAAGGACCGTAGGAGACTTCCACGACGGTCGTAGCCGAAGACGTCGAGCCATCTTTAGCGAGGGCTAAGGTATCCAAGTAAACGTAGCGAGCTAACAGCAAAACGACGAGAGATGGGGGTACATAGGCGAGCCACCGAGACTGGGCTCTGTCTAACAACAGAAGCACGGCAAGAGCCGTGGTCGCAACGACCGAGGGTACGGCCCCTTCTCCCAGCCTAGTGGGTCCAAACCAGTTCGTTCCCCACACGTACATGATTCCAGTAAGCATTCCCGGAACCCAAAGCAGAAAAAAGATCAGCTTTTCGAAGCGGGTCTTTTTCGTGAACAGAAAAAATAGGGGGCCGAAAAAGGACCAGTAGCTCGAATAATATTTAATTTCGTAGCCGAGCGATTGAGTGACCACAAAGGCCCACAATGGCGTCAAAGCGACCCATAGCATCGCCTCCTTGCGTTTTTTGTATAGAAGGAAAAGAAAAATAAGCCCGAGCACACCGTGTAAGTACTTGTAAGGGACACCAAGGAACGACACAGCGTTATCCCAGAAATGGAAAGTTGGCCTGCTGTACTCCGATCCTTTGACTGCTCCGAATATAGTCTCGAACGCAACGCTGCCGCCCAAAACGGCAAACACCAGACCGACGCTCAGCCCTCCGGCCACAAACCAAGCAAGCGAAACGAGCCGTCTTTCGCGCGCGGGAAAGGCGCACCATAGGAGACCTGAAACTGCTGCAACCACGATCACTGGCGGATAGGAGAGAATGGCTAGCCCATGGGCCAGCCCGGCCAGAAAGACCCAGCCAGGACGTGGACGCTCGTGGGCTTGATGGATTAGAAAGATCAATCCTACGGGCAGTAAAGTCGTCGCCAGTGTGTAGTAAGTAAGACTCGTGACGCGAACATAAAGGGCCAGAGTCCCGCCCACCGACACAAGGATCGCCAAGTCGTTGCGCATCTCGTTTCTGAGCGCGACATAAACTTGAAAAGCTATTGCCGTAGCGACAAGAACATAGAGAAACCGCGAGAACAGGATGATTCCATCGGCGCTCCCCGTCATCTGCAGAAAGGCCGCAAAGAACGGGTAAATCAAAAGGCCGTGGGGCTGGATGAAGGAGCTTTCATCTACGAACGGATGGTCGCCTAAGAAAAAACGGTAAGGCAAGACCGCGCTGAAGGCTTCATCGTAGAAATCCAAACCGACTAATTGCCGCTGATAGATTACCAATGACGCAGCAACCACCGCCAATATCGCGACTATACGCGGCCAGGAAAGACGCGCCAGGCCAGAGCGGGCTCGCGTACAAAGGTCGCCGGAAAGCATGAAGAATTATCCCACGTGGACTGCTATCAGTCGACGCTACTTCGAAAAGCAAGGGTGAGCCGACCGCGAAAACCCCCGCGGTCGGCCCTACATTCAGCTCAGTTGCCCGAGGCGGTCTTGGAATAAACGCGGTTGCCAATCTGAGGGGCATTGATCTGAAGAAAGCCGTTGTCGACTTCATAGCGGAACGCAGCCCGGGTCTCGAAGTCCACCATCGGGTGCTTCGAAAGCCCCATGCTGGGTCTCCCTCTTTATTGGGCAACAACGGACAGCAGCCTCATCTCGAGCGGACGCAAATCAAACCGGTCCTTCATTCGAGTTCCCGCAATCACATCGAGCCCGGCGCCACCAACGGAAAGGCGCACCGTCTGACTTTTTTTTGTCAGA
Organism: Pseudomonadota bacterium; assembly: GCA_043767805.1. GTDB lineage: Bacteria > Bdellovibrionota > FAC87 > UBA2466 > UBA2466 > CAZZHG01. The sequence continues at coordinate 11,458 of JAYUGC010000115.1, forward strand.
TTCATTACGTATACCAATTTCTGATCGTCACGTTCTACTACGCGCCAAACAATTCCGTACGGTATCGCCCCGGCTTCGTCGGTAACGACCAGTCCCGGCAATAGTTTTTCTTGTTTCAGCCATTTGCTCAGGTGGTCATGAGCCCCACGCTCCCCCGCCGAAAGTGTCAATTGGTGAACTTTCGTAAAAGTTGCTTTGGACAACCTCCCGTACGGATCAAATTGCGGTGCTTCCCCCATAACGAAGATTCTCGTTCCCGAAGCTTCCGCCCGACGAAGTTTAAGGACCAATCCGCCTTCTAGATAACGAGCGTGCGGAAGGATGACGGCACGGTAGGCCGAAAAATCCTGATCGGTTCCCTCCATAAGCACATCGACCGGCTTCCCCATCTGCATTAATGCAAACATCGTGTCGCAAAATGCCGAAAGATGTGTGGGATGTCCTTCCACGCGGGAGCAATTGGGCGTCGTGGGGTCGGCAACGTTAGACAGGCCGAAGTAGCCATTGTCATCGACCTGACCGCGGTTGGCCGAGTTCCCGTTGCCGTAATGCTTCGCCACCAAGCCCGCCTCCCGAGTTAAAGAGGCGTGCGACAGAACCACGGCCACATTCGCCGTTTGATCCTGAAATGAATTAATCTCATTCCGAAATTGAGCAAACTCCATGCGGGTTTGGTGGACGGCGTCCAAAATCTCGGCCCGATCGAATTCGGCGCTGCCATTAAGTAACGAATTGGGATTTTCCGCCAGAAACGGTTTGAAATCGAAAGTCCATTGAAAGCTGGCCTGCAGGCCGAAAATGGCTTCGAGCCAGAACGTCGAACGAAAGTAGGCACCGGGTTGAGTCGCATTGGGGCTGGAACTATCGGTGAACTTCGCCGGATTTGATTGGAAATGGTTTTCCGAATTCATGAGCGGCTTCTTAGGGTGGAGCGATCGCATCATGGTCTGGCACAGCAGCGCCGATTGCCACCGTACCGCGAAGTCGACGTTAGTCCCCCCGTACAAAATCCAGCTGTCGCAATCGACGATGTCCATGCTCTTCATGACCTTAACCGGGTTTAACCCGACGGCTACGCTCGCCGAGTTTACCGGGTAGGAGGACAGCCATTTCGTATGGTACAGGGCGTTGGGGTACTGCGTTTTCATCTGCCGATGTAGATCGAGCAAAAAATCAGCGAGTCGATCATTGTTAAACCGGCTCCAATCGTAGAATTCCGGAAGTTTCTCCACGGCGTGAGGGATCTCGACCGTTTCGCCATCCGATGCGTCGCCGGCCCGGACGTAACTCGGTACATGAATTTGCTTGAAATGCTTGAATGGCTTGCGGGGTCTCCAACGGTGATTGATTTCATCAATGGTCTTTGCGTCGCTCTCTAGCCACTTTCGCCAGGCCAACTCCGTGGCTCCGGGCGCCCCGTCGTCCGATTCGTTTCCCGTACTGCCGGCGTAGGCCGGTTCATTGGCCACGCTAATGAGTAGCGTGGGAAGCGAGTGACGTTCACGCAAATCACGCATTACCGTTTCGATGGTTTTGGCATGAATGTCTTTTGAGTGTTGGGATTCAATATTGTAGTGGAGAAAACCGAACCCTTCGCGTTTTAGGTCGGGAAACGCGTGGCGCATCCAATCCGCTAACTTGTGGGCGCTGTAAAGTAATTCGTTGGCACCGTAAGGCTGTGAGAGCAGGTTTGGGTACTCCGTCACGACGACGTGCTGTTTCGGTAACGTCCATTTCGGGCCGCTAGTCCCGCCAAACAGATTCATTCCTAACTGGTCCTGCCAGGATTCGATGGAGGAATCCGAAGGGAAGACCGTAAATTTAAACGCGCCGAAAAAATTTATCGTCTTACCCGATTGTTTGAAATGACCATCGACGATCTTGAAAGGGAGAGAGGGGTCGAAGCCTTGGTTCGGGTTTGCGGTTAGGCGATCCGCATTTACTACCGGTTCCCGGATCGCCCCGCACATCCATTTTATGTCCGTTTCATCGACCGGATTGAACGAAGTCAGACCGTAAGATTCCGATTTTTTCAGAAGGCTACTGGCGATAACTTCAACTATCTTCCCGCGAGACCGCACGCGTTGGTTAGGCGAATTCACGAAGCGGTCTTCCCGCGCCAGGGTCACCAATTCTTGAAGGGTCTCCGTCGTTGGTAGCGGGCACTCCGCCCAAACGGACGTCGCCGCTAGGGCAGCAAGACAAACTATTCTCAGCAAGTTGCTTGGAAACATCCCTCTATTTTACCTGCGGGCGGGCTAGGAACGGGAATTATACCCATCTCTTCATAATTGGTAGATGGGCGCGGCAGTCAACGTATAGATGCCGGACAAATGCGAACCGGATTGCCGCATAGACCTTGGAATCATCAGGCTTTTGACTGTCCAAAAGGTCGGGGTGTACAAAAGTTAATCACCGCTTCGTAGAGTGATCCCCGCCATCCCGGTTCCCTTCCGCGCGCCCTTTTCGGAAGGGAATGTCTCTAGAAGGTCATATAACGCCAATTTTGCGCTCTGGGCCGCCGGCAAATCTGCCTTTGTCCTGCCTATCCATGCTCCGAAAGAAAGGACACCCCTGCTTCATCAAGGTGGGGGTCAAGAATTCGGAAGCCAACGAAGGGATAAAGGAACAACCCATGTTCCCGGAAATCTTCGACGCTCTTCTGAAATTTTTCTAAAAATTAGAAAGAATCGCAGTCGCCGAGAGTCAGAGTCCAGAGCTCTAGATTCAAGGGCGCGCCTTGGAGGATTCTGGTGCAGTAAGCACTGCCGGCCTGGGGCTTTGCGTTCCACGGGGCGAGAGCGGAGCCGAAGAAAGATAGGTCGCTACCGTCTAATGTAAGACGGCGCAATTTACCTTCCTGTACCAGCTCCCGTGTGACGATAGATACGAGAAACCGGGCGGGTATCGGATCGTGATCCAGCGCCATCAGCTCGCAAAGCCGCGCTTCCTCACCGTCCCGAAAGACCACGGCGAAGGCGACCGCCTCGTTTCTCCTGGTCACCCAAACGTACTCGAACAAGGGCTTGGGATTGGCGTCGTAGCGCCAGCTGAGATAATCGGAATCTTTCCAGACCGAAAGTGGCAACGTCGGCGAGATCCTTTTCCAGAAAGCCTCGTAGCATGCCGGAACCTGTCTCGATCGCTGCAGAGATAGCCCGGCCACCGCGGTTTCCATCGAGCGCAAGCCTGCCGAGAGCCGGCTCCCCTGCCAGGCGCGGTAAAGCATGTCCAAGCCGTTGGCCAGGGTGGCGGAAGGAAGCCGTCTTGCCACCTCCGAGCGGATCGCCAGGCGCATTCGGTAGTGAGACAGGGTTCCGGCGCGGAGAAAACTTAGCTTCGCAAGCTTGATGGGCAGGACCTTGGCGGTCGGAAAACCAAAAAGGATCCGGATGCCTGCGTCATGGGCGGCGCGGTAAGTATGCTCCGCAAGGGCGATATAGACGCCTTGGCTTCGGTGCTCTTCGGACACGAAGGAGTCGACGCATTGGCCGGCGGCCAACCGGCGCCCGGAGAGATTTACATATTGAGGAAGAATGGCAGAGTGTCCGACTATGTTTCCATCGGCCGAGACGGCTACAGAAATGATCGGCTCGCCATAAGGAAGCTGCCGGTACTTCCAATCCCAGTAGTCCGCCTCCACCGTGGCTTTGAAGGCGCGGTTAAAGAGAGCCAGGGATTGCGCGTCATCTTCGGGGCGTGCCGGCCGGATTATCGGCTGCGTTATGTTGGATTGAGTCTGGGATTGCATGGTTTTAGAATATGGCCCGGAAGTCTTTATAATACCCTTTATCCATGCGCATACCCATCGCGACGCCCTACCTGCCCTGGCCGCTCCGCTCGGGCGGAAACGCAGCTCTTTTTTCCACTCTGAAATGCCTTGCCTCCGATCATCAATTCAACGCTCGTTTGCCCCGTGACCGTAAAGCAGAGATGGACTCACCTCCGTCGGCTTCAGGCAACGCTGCCCGAGGTTAAAGTGCGAGGCGTGTCCTGTCCAAAACCAATCAGGCATCGCCTTCGCGGGCTTCGTCGCTCCGCCCCCCGGCGCTCCCACGCCCTATCAGCCGTTTTCCGGCGTGCCGAAAGCCTTTCTCAAAGCTCTCAAGGAGGAAAGTGACGAGAGAACAATTTACTCCAGCAGCGGCGCGCCGATCGTGGGCCACTCTTCCTTTGGGACATGACGTTGCATTCTTTTATTGTCCGAGTAGTTTTCAAAGAGGATGCGCCAGACGATGGAGCCATCGCGGCGGACGTAGCGTTTTACAATTTGGTAGCCCATAAGTCTCCTATCGGATTTAGGAGGACTTAAATAGCTGGGGAGGGATTCGAACCCCCGACCAAAGGATTATGATTCCCTTGCTCTACCGACTGAGCTACCCAGCCAAAGTGAAATCCGGATTTTTTTAGCCCATCCCCACCCCGTTGTCCAACCTTATGGAAGCGCTACCTTTATTTGGGGGGAGGGCGGGTCCGCGCGCCTAAGGAATAGGCTCGAAACGGCCGATAAGTCTCCGTGCGTTTTAGATTCCTTTTAGTCTTGCTGCTCCTAGTCACTTTTTCGCCCTCCAGCTCGAACGCTACCCTTGAAGAAGACCTCTGCAAGTACCGCTATGGCGCCATCAGCGGCTGGAAAAGCGAAAAGGGACAGCTCGAGAGGGCTCTCGCGAAGCTTCCCGATTCGGAGCGCCAGGGCTACCAGGATGCCCTGGACGCTCTCTATTTCGTGAACTACCAGCATCTGGGCCCAGAGCTTTTGGAGAGCTACCTAAAGGGTACCCCTCTGTGGAAGGCGACTTTCCCCCGCGCGGAAGACGGCGGCGTTTGGAAGATTCTCGGATACCGTTTCAAAGTGGGCGAAGGGCATTCCGCTTTGACCAACTATCGCTTCGCCAAGGAACAGCTCAAAAAATTGAGGGGTCGCCCGACGGCGAAAGATTTCGCGAGGCTTCATTCCCAGCTCTTTCACCTCGACCCCCGCGTGAAAGCCGGAGAGTACTTGGAAGCGAGAGCCAGCGCCGAAGTGGATGCCTTACTCGCCAACTTTTACGAGCGCGCCGCGAGCTTTAAGAACTTGGAAGACCCGCAGCAGGTCGATGATTTCATCACGCGCGCCGCCCGCCTGCACCAGGAACTGGTTATCGCCCGTCCATTCGGAGAAGGCAGTGAAAGAGCCGCGACCGTGCTTCTCAATCACATTCTGGAAAGCGCCGGCCTTCCGCCCGCGCGCCTTCTCGATCCGCGCCGAGCTGAGACTTTGAGTAAGAATGACTGGGCGGAGGAAGTGCGTCTCGGCATTCAGTCCACGCGCTTTTTGCGCGACGACATCGTGAATCGGCTCGCCCACGGGCAGCCGGTTGCCGCGTCTCCCGAGCTTTTGTCGCCTCTCGTTCCCCGCGTGCAAGCGGTGCCTCACAAGAGCGATCGCAAGTCCGATATCGATACGGTAAACCGCGCGCTGCCCATCAGCGGCGGGCAATACGCCGCCTACCTGTCGCAGCGGTTTGCCCAAGATCCGTCACTGCGCGCGAACTTGAAAAATCGGCCGCAGAAGACCGCGGCTAAGCTCTACGAGGATTTTCTCGAGTGGACCGACCACACCCGCCACGACCTCTTCCACAATAAGCAGGGCGAAGAAGAGCTTCAGTTCGATTTCGTCGAACCGGACTTCTTCAAAGAGTTCGGCGTTACGACCTTCGAGGATCCCAAGGCCTGGCGCGAGAAAATGAGTCGATGGAATCACCCGGACCTCATGTGGCGCGGTTTGAGCCATCAGGACAAGGAATTGCCGGACAGCGAGATTCTCTCGATGTTTACGCAGGTCCATCCCCACATGGTCTCCAATAAGCTCCTTCAGCTGAGAAGCAACGATCCGGAAGTCTTGCGCCAGGCCGCGCTGAAAGACTTCGCCAAGTACAACGAAGAGCTCTTTAACGGAAAGCTCCTGCAAATGGCCCGGGACCATACCGAGACAGGCCCCATGTACGGCGATAGTTACGGCATCTCGACTTCGAGCCGGCGGGTCGTCGGTGAGGGATTCGCCATGGGCGCCATGGTCATCGCGGAGTACGGCAAGCACCGCACTCCCGAAATGCAGGCCAAATTAAAAGATCGCATCTTGGTCGGCGCTTACCGAGGCAAGAAGGACGTGGAGATCTCGCGCCTGCGTCACGCCGGGCCGGCGTTTGAGAAGTTCAGTTACATGTACCCTCGCCAAAAAGAAGTCATGGCGATTGGTGCGGCCGACCCTGATTCCGTGATGCTGGTTCAGCGCGTGGGGGCTAAAGGGGAAGTCGTTCAGTCGTGGGTGCGTAATCCCGAACGGCCGGGCGAAGTCTGGATCATTAAAGGCGAGTACCAGCCCGAGAATAGGTTCCCGCCGCCGGACGACGTCGTCATTCGCAAGGTCGATCTAGGGCGCTAGGCTCGAAAGCTTTTTCCACGTTCCGTCCTTCAACCGTTGGTACCGGCTCAACGCCAAGAGATGAGTGCCGTTGTACTCCCGGATCTCAACGCGGTTATGCGCGAGCCGGTCGGCTACTCGACGGTGGAAGCTTCCCAGGTCCTTCGCGTCGACTTGCAGTACGGCCTCCGGGTCGATTCCTCCCGCGTGCAGCACGAGGCGATCCTCCGGGCTGCGGTTCGCGGCCTTTATGGTCTCCGAAGTCTTTCCGTTGTCGACGGTGGCGACTTCGCGGCGACGGGCGGTAATTTCCACCATTGTTTTGGCGCCGTGCGTGCGCTCCACGGGAGGTATGCCTTCAAAGAACGTCGGCACGACACCCGCGATCTGTGCGGTGGCCGAGCCGCCGAACCAGCCGTTAGGCCAGCGCTCAACCAGCTTCGGCGCGCGCACGAGGACCGAGTTGAAATTGGCGAACGCCTCCGTGTTGGGAAGCGGCTTATGCGGCAACGTCACTTTTTGCGGCTCGACGAAGTGCTCGAGAATGTCTTCATCCGTGAGCTTTTCGGAAATCTCCAGGGCCCGCTTCACCTTTCCGCGGGGGGAGTAGAAGCGTTCCATCTTCGCGTTGAAGGCCGCCTGATTGTCCGAGAGGCGACCGAAGGATCCGGCGAAAAGCGCCGACGCGAGCCGGTTACCGCGGCCGTTGCCTCGCTCGTAGGTCTGCGAGTCGCGCCATTTCTTAAAGTCCAGGATCGCGTCCTCTACTCTTTTGTGCTCGCGCGTCCCGGCCGCGACCCAGGCCAGGAACTCGTCGGCGTCGACTCTGTTTTCGTCGGCGACCTTTGGATCGAGCTGACCGGCGAAGAAGCCCACGGAAACGCCGGTATGAGGAATGCCCGCCGAAGTCAGCCGGTCGAGATCCTGATGGAACTCGCGAGATACGTCGACCGCGTCATGAAAGAGCTTCTTGAAGTCCGCGCGGGAGAGAAGGACGTCCTCTCCCAAATGCGTCCAAAGCGGTGGCGGGAGATTGTAATGACCGAGGAGTTTCTCGGCGAGCATCCTTCCCATGCGGCCGTTGCCGTTGCGATAGGGGTGAATGGAGACGAAGTCGTAATAGAAGTCCGAGACGATATCGATGGCCTCGTTTTTCGACTTCGCGTTTTTGAGTGATGTCTTGGCCTCTTCCCAGCGAGAAGCGTAGACCTCTTCGACGAAAGCGTTGCGGAGCTTTGCGTGTGTCTCGCCGTCGAGCATGAGCGTGCTACTGAAGAGAGCCTCTTTGCCGGAGGTGAATCGCTCGTCGGCTTGTTTACTGAGCGCGAGACCCTCGGCTTCGATTAACTCGTCCCGCTTGGCGTCCGTGATCCACCCGCGCTCGTGCCGCTTGAGGATCTTGTCCCAGTTGTTCAGAAACTCGTTCTGAGCTTCCTTGCGAATCGTGGCAAGAAGCTTTGCCTCCTCGGCCTCCAAATCGTGGGGTAGCAGCGCCCGGCTCTCCTTTTCCGCGGCTTCCAGTTTCGCAACGAGGCCGGGCGAGAGCCGCTGAGCGTGATCCCGCCACCGCGACAAGGGCAGGTAGTAAACGAATTCCCTGCGTGTCTCATTGCCCGTGACATAAAGGAGAAAGGGATTCACCTCGTGAATTGCCTTAATGTCGCTCGGTGACTCGGTGATGGGCTCGCCCGTAGTGGACCGGCGCAAAACCTCCAAATCCCGGGTCGTGGTGCTTCCAGGGGAAAAGCCCACTTGAATGGTGCGCACCTTTCCGAGGGCTTCGTTTGGCGTCATCTCGGAATTGTTGGTGAACATCCAGGAGAGAAGGCCTTTGGCCGCAGGCAAGGTTCTCCACGAAAGGAGCACTCGGTGAGCCTCGTTCAAGTCCTTCAGATCCATCTTGGACAGCGGCTTGGCGTCGAGTACCCCGTGAGCGGAAAGGTATCCGGTGAAAGGCTGCTGTCCCTCTCTGTCGTAGCGGTCCCCGCGGTGCAGGTAATTGTCCGGGGAGTTCATATTGTCTTGGAGAGTCGCCCAGCGATCCGAGAAAAAGTGGTCGTAGTACCACTCGTAAAAACGATCGTACTCCTTGGGAGAAAGCTTGGCTTTTTGCCGGTCGAGGAGACGCTGGCCTAGGAGAAAGCGCCCCGACGGGTGCAGAGGGCCGGCCCAGTCTCCGGCCGGAATACGGCGGTTGATCGAGGCGTACTTATCCCAGCACTTAAAGAGATCTTCGTCGACGGCAAAGCTGCTGACGGCGAGTACGAGCCCCAGGATCGCAAGGCGCGCGAGGGCAGCTGTGCCTCGTATTCTCAATTTTCTAAGACAGGGGGGTACCAATTATCACCAACCAACAACGTGAGCTTCAATAGAGAACGGGCAATAAGTTGCAAACCGGGTACCAGGGTTGGGGGCACTGGCTCTCAAGGGGAATACGGCGCAAATTTGGCAGGCCGTCGCTCATCTCGACAGGAACGGGAAATCTCTGTTAAGAATCCTTTCCATGAAACTCGATTTCCGTATTCTCAGTTTGGGACTTCTTCTCTCCTTCGCGGCTCACGGCGCGCACTACGGGGACGCCGAAAAGCGCTTTCAGTTCGACTACGACGATACGAAGTGGGAGATCGTGGCGGCTTCCAAAGCGGCGCCCACCCAGGACATCGATAAAAACATGGAGGGTCAAACCCTCGTCACCTTGCAACGCAAGGAAGCGGACGAGAAGTACCGGGCGCGTTTCAGCGTGGTGGTAGACGATCCTTCGAAATTAACGGGCAGCGCGAAAACGGAGCTCGCGGGTTACGCGAAACACGCGGTGGAGTTCATGAAGGATCAGCGCTTCCACGTTCTGTCGACGGACGCGAAAATTCTGCCCCGTCTGGGCGCCCCCACTTACGAGATCGTGGCGAACCAGAGGGATTTCGGATTGAGCTTTCGCCAGGTCGTTTTTTTCTGGGATAAGACCGGAAAGAAAGAAGCGTTTTTACTCACCGCCGCCACTCGGACCAATAAGTACGAGACGTACAAGGCGGAGCTCGATCAGATTTTCAACTCTTTCGCCATGAAGCTCTAGCCGCTTCGTAAGCGGCGAGCTGAGCGGCGAGATGCGTTTCGGAAGTGTACTCGGCGGCGATTCTTTTGCGGCCGGCGGCACCCAGCTTTTCCCGAAGCTCCGGGGACCCCAGTAGTTTTGTAAGCCCGGCCGCGAGCGCTTCTACGGAGCCCGGCGGGGTGAGGATCGCGGTCTCGTCCTTGACCAAAATCTCATTGAGCGCCGGAATGTCGGAGGCGAGCACTGGCCTTCCCAGGGCGGAAGCTTCGGCCGCGGCCATCCCGAAGGTCTCCGGCCCTAAGTTCGGCTGAGCGACGACGTCGGCGTTGGCGAGGTAGCGAATCGTATCCTCGGGCGAGCAAATCCCCAGGAACTTCACCCGCTCCCCGAGCGAGAGCTCTTTCGCGAGGGCCTCGAGTTTGCCCCGCTCCGGTCCATCGCCGCAGATCCAAAGATGAGGGTCGTGACCCTGCGCCTGTGAGACCGCGCGCAGAAGGACGTCGATGCCTTTTAGGGCGACGAGCCGGCTTGCCGCAACTATGAGAGACGCCGGTTTATCGGAGAGGGGCGGCACTTGCTTCGGCACCGAAACCGGGTTGGGAACGTAGTGAACGAGAGAGGCCCTCCAGCCGTCGTCGGTGAGCGCGGAAGCGACGTAGTGGCTGACCGCCGCCACCGGCACGTCTCGCATCGCGCTTCGCATCAGCCGATACCCGCGAATGGCGTGGGCGCGGTGCAGATCGGTTTTTAAAAAACTCAAGCAGCCGTAAGAGCGGTTGTGGACGAGGCACGCCCAGCCGCTTTTTTTGCGGCAAATCTGATTGTCGTTCGTGAGCCGGTGGCTCGCGGGACAGGTGAGCGAGACGAGGTGCGCGGTGATGAGGGTCGGATAGCGGCGCGCGATCCAGTCGGCGACTCTCGCCTCCGGCATGGAGATGAGATGGACCACGTCGGGCCGGCTTTCCAGCAGAAAGGTCTGAAGCTTTTCGAAGTAGGGCGCCATCTCCGCCTTGGGCGTGAGCCAGTGCTTTTGATAGAGGCCCGGCACGGGAAGTAGCCCGCTACTCGGCGGGACATAGGGGCCCAGCGCCGCCGCGATGAAACGGACGTCGTGGCCGGCCTTTTGAAGGAGCCCCGCCGAATGGGCGACGACCCGCTCTTGCCCATAGGCTCCCCCCAAGCCGTCGGCCACCATGACGATGCGCATGGAAGCCATTGTACCAAAGTGGAGGGGTGCGCCTAAGCCTCTCAACTCATTAAGAAAATGACACGTCCCCCCAGGAAGGCCTAGAGTTCGCTCGGAAAAGTACCCTGAAATCTGATAGAAGCCGACGTGATGGATTCCCGCTACTTAAGACAAGCCCTGGACGAGGCGGACGCCCGTCTGGGCCTGACTTGCCCGAACCCCGCGGTGGGTGCGGTGCTGGTACGCGGAGAAGAAGTCGTAGGTGTTGGCTCTCACTGGGGCGCGGGCTCGGCCCATGCCGAAGTGGGGGCCGTGGAGCGGGCAGGGGAGAGGGCCCGCGGCGCCACCCTCTATGTGACTTTGGAGCCTTGTTGCCACCACGGGCGCACGCCTCCTTGCACGGATTTGATCAAACAGAGCGGCATCGAGCGCGTGGTGTATGGCCTGCGCGATCCGAACCCGCTGGTTGCGGGCAAAGGGGCCGAAGCGCTGAACCAAGCGGGCATTCCTTGCGCGCTTTTGGCCTTGCCCGACGTCGAAGCTTTTTACGAGAGCTACCGGCATTGGACCACGACGGGGCTTCCTTGGGTGACGGCGAAGCTCGCCGTAAGTCAGGACGGCCGTATCGCGGGGCCGAACGGCGCGCCGATTCAGCTCACTGGCGAGGAAGCTTTCCAGCTCACCCATGACGCTCGCCGCCGCACGGCCGCGATTTTGACGACGGTGAAAACGGTGCAGGCCGACGATCCGAGCCTCAATGCCCGCGGCGAAGGAGGAGTGCTGGCGAAGCCTGTATTCGTTTTAGATCGCCGGGCGGAGTTCCCGCTGACCGCCAAGCTTTGGAAAACGAGCGAGCGGCTCGTGCTTTTTCATGGAGCCGATGCTCCTTTGGATAGCGTCGCGGCTCTCAAAGACCAGGGAGCCGAGGCCGTCGAGCTTCCGAGCGGCGAGCTCGGTCTTTCGCTGGAAAGCGCGCTACGCTTTATCGGCGAAGCGGGTTATCACTCTCTCTGGGTCGAGGCCGGCGGAAAGTTGTTTCAGCGCCTTCTCCAGGAAAAGCGCGTGAACCGCGCAAGAGTCTACGTGGCGCCCGTGACCGTGGGAGAAGGCGTTCCGGCTTTCGTCCCCGAATCATTTTTAAGCACCGCGGCCTCGGTGCGCTGGAGTAAGGCCGGAGCCGACAAAGTCGGAGATTTCGAGTTCGTGAGTTAAGCGTATGTTCACAGGCATAGTCGATCATTGCGGAGAGATAAGAGAACGGGTGGCGACCCAGACGGGCCTCCGTCTTCTCATCGCGAGCGGCTTCACAGATTTGGTCCTCGGAGAAAGTGTCTCGGTCGACGGCGCGTGCCTCACCGTGACGGACGCGACCGCCGATGGTTTCTGGTGTGATTTGTCGGAAGAGACTCTTCGGCTCACGCGCGCGGGGACTTATCACCCGGGCTACCGCGTGAACCTGGAGCGTGCGCTTCGCATGGGCGATAGGCTCGGCGGGCACATCGTAAGCGGGCACGTGGATCGCACCGTCACCGTGAAGTCACGCCGGGAGACCGGCGGCTTCGGGGAATTTCGGTTTACGGGATTTGCGCCCACGGAACGAGGCTACCTCGTCCCGAAAGGCAGTGTCGCTTTGAACGGGGTGAGCCTTACGCTGAACGAAGTGCAGGACGGGGAAATCGCCGTCATGCTCATCCCCCACACCTTGGAAATCACGAACCTGTCCCGGCTTCAGGCCGGCGATACGGTGAACGTGGAATTTGATTGGATGACCAAGCTCATCTTAAACGACGTGCGCCACACCAGGGCGCTATTGGAGAATCAGCCATGAAGGAAGCCCTCGCCTCGATCGAGTCTTGTATCGAAGATCTCCGTCAGGGAAGGATGATCATCCTCGTGGACGACGAGGACCGGGAGAACGAGGGAGACCTCGTAGTCGCCGCCGATAAGATTACGCCGGAAGCGATTAACTTCATGGCGGTGCACGGCCGCGGTCTCATCTGTCTCGCCATGAAAGGCGAGGATCTCGACCGGCTGAAAATCCCGATGATGGTGGAATCAAACACCTCTCCGTTTAAGACGGCCTTCACCGTTTCGATCGAAGCGGCATCCGGCGTCACGACCGGGATCTCGGCTGCCGACCGCGCGCACACCGTGCGCACGGCTTGCGATCCCTTGAGCGGCCCCGCCAACATCGTCATGCCGGGACACATTTTTCCGTTACGTGCCAAAGAGGGCGGCGTTCTAGTGCGCGCCGGCCAAACCGAAGGCAGCGTGGATCTCGCCACTCTCGCGGGGCTTCGTCCCGCGGGCGTCATTTGCGAGATCATGAACGACAATGGAACCATGGCGCGCATGCCCGATCTCCGGGTGTTTGCCGAGCGCCACGGTCTTAAAGTCGCGACCATCAAAGATCTCATCGCTTATCGCCTGCGCAACGAGTGTCTCGTGCGTGAAGTCGCCTCGGCGCGCCTTCCCATCGAGCCCCACGGCGATTTCCAGATCAAGGTTTTCGAGGACACGGTCAGCGGCGTGCAGCACGTAGCCCTCATCAAGGGCGAGCTTTCCCCGGAAGTTCCCGTTTTGGTGCGGGCGCATTCCGAGTGCCTCACCGGCGACATTTTTCAATCCTCGCGGTGCGATTGCGGATGGCAGCTCCAGGCTTCCATCGCGGCCATCGCTAAGGACGGCGGCGTCATTCTCTACATGCGCAAACACGAAGGCCGCGGCATTGGACTTGCGAACAAGATCAAGGCGTACGCGCTTCAGGACACGGGTCTCGACACCGTGGAAGCCAACCACAAACTCGGACTCGCCGCTGACACGCGCGACTACGGCATCGGCTCTCAGATCTTGCGCTTCTTGGGCGTGCGCCGCATGAAGCTCATGACGAATAATCCGAAAAAGATTTACGGGCTTGAAGGCTACGGTCTTGAGCTCACCGAGCGGGTCTCCATCGAAATGGAGCCGACCGACGATAACCGCGGGTATCTCCGCACCAAGCGCGAAAAACTCGGCCATCTCTTGAGTCTGTGAGGAATGTAGACGTGAACATCATCAACGAAAAAGACACGAATCTCACTTTCCCGGTCGCGGTGGTGGTGAGCCGCTTCAACGAAGAGATTACGCTTCCGCTCTTGGACGGAGCGCTCACGCGGCTAAAAGAGCGCCGGTTCGAGGACTCGCAGATTACCGTCGTCTGGGTACCGGGCGCGGTCGAGATTCCGCTCGCCGCGCAACGGCTCGCTCAATTAAGCAAGTTCGAGGCGATCGTCGCTCTCGGCGCGGTCATCCGCGGCGAGACCGGGCATTACGAATACGTCTGCGATCAGGTGAGCCAGGGCTGCCAGCACGTGTCCTTGCAAAACGACGTACCGGTTCTCTTCGGCGTTTTGACGACTGACAACGAAGCCCAAGCGCGCGATCGTTCGGGCGGCGCTCACGGCAACAAAGGCCGCGACGCCGTCGACGCCGCGGTGGAAACCGTCGCGCTCCTAAAAAGGCTTCGGTAGCCGTGCTTAGCGATATACAGCTTCAGCGAATATAGCTGGGCCGCCGACTCAACAATCTTGGTATACGCCGTTTGAGTCCAGAACTTACCGGTCTTTTCTCCCTTCTTGGCTCCCGTATTCTCCGTTACCTGAGAAGAACCTCAATACCGCTGGAGCAAGATTTAAATATTTTTGTTTTGGGGGATCCGGACTGTCGCTCGAGTTGGCAATCTGCTCAGTATGGGCTGTTTTGCGGGGCTTCGAGTTTACTTAAACGTTTGCGACCCTTGCCCCGACGACCTTCCGTATACGCCGCCCGGCACCCGACTTGCATTTATAGGTGCACCAATCACGTTGGAGTCCAATGGTCCGTTTGAGGAAATGGCGCGCAGTGGGCGTATTCAGCCTGCTACTCTGGGCATCCGCCCTCATGGGCGCCGAGGTACGCGAATCGGATATCGATACGTCGGGCGATGCCTTCTTTCAAATCGATCAGCTCGCGGAAGTCGCCAAAGACATTCGCACCGCGAATCATCTGCGGACCCCGGTGCGCTTAAAGCCGCCGACGCGTCCCGCTGCAAACGATTCCATTTTCGTGGAAAGCTCGGCTCATCCGAAACCTATGCAGCCTCTCGCTCCGAGCCGGAAATTCGAGCCGCGCGTTCTCTCCAGTCAATCTGGCGTTCCCGCCGCTTCGCCGTGGGCGAAACCCGATCCGAAAAAGGAAGGGGTGGGCGGACTCGCGAAAGTTAAGTTCGGCGACCGAAAAGACGTTTCGCTTTCGACCATCGCGCAAAACAATCAAGCCGCCGCCGACGCCATTGCGGAGGCGGCCTCGAGCTCGCCGGATTTTGTAAACCCCGGTCTCGAAGAGGAGATGGCTTCGCCCTCCGCGCGCCCATTCGAAGACAAGCTCGAGGATCTCTCGGAACGAGAGGCGCCTTTCAGTCTGAAAGACTACGTAGATTTTCGTGAGTTCTCTAAAGCCAACGAGGATCGGCTTTGGTCGCTTCCCAACAAGGACAGCCGCTTTCACGAAAACTTAAGAGGCCTCTACCGTCAGTACGCCGACAAAGACGCCAATTCCGGCCAGAGCGCGGCCGTCCGCCGGCTCCTCGGTCTCGAGACCACGGACTCCGCTAAAAGCGGTACGACCAAAAAGCGTTTATTGCCGGGAGATCGAATTCACTGAGATAAGCCGTCGACGTCGTCGAGACGTCTCGATCGAGCCAAAGCCGGCAATTCAGCCGCAGCTTCAATTCTCCCAGCGCCGAGTCCCAGGTGGCCGACGGGCCGACGGTCAGCACGGCATGTTCGGTCGGGACGACGCTGGGGCCGTCCTTTAATCGTTGCGCCCAGCTGAGAGCGGCGCCGAAGCGAAGCTTGTTCGAAGGAGTCGCAATGAGAACGCGCTCCGTTCCCGTATCGACGATGAGGTTGGACTCGTTGCCCGAGAAACCAAAGCGCACTTGGACGGAAAGAGCGAGACTCCACGGGAGAGCGGGTGTGTCGTGCAAGCCGGAATGAACGAGGAGGCCCCAGAAGTTAGTGTGCGAGGCCGGAAACCGCGTGTACTCCAAGGCGAGCCGCCCGTACTGATTGCGCGAAGAGAGAAACTGCCGGCCGAGCTCCACCGATAGAGCCGTCGCTTCCCGTTGGTCGAGGCTGTGTCTCACTTTCCCCGCGTTCGAGAGATCGAGGAAAAGGCGCTGAGACCCCTTGAGACGCATTTGCACGGGGCCGATTTCCAGCGCTGCGCGGGCCGCGAGCGAAAGCGTGTCCTCGATCTGATCCAAGTCGGCTTCGATTGAGGAGCGTCCGATCGTAGTGGGAGGAGCGAGTCGGCCCAGTTGCTGAAAGAGCCAAAGGGTGCGTGGCGCCGCGCCTAACGCTTCAAAGGGAAAGCCCAGTATCCACAGCACCGCGAGCGACGGGCCAAGCGCTCTTAGGATCCTCGAGCTGCCAACGGCGCAGCTTTTCCTGCAGAGTGGATTTGGCGATGCCCAAGTCCCGGGCTGTGCGTTTTCGGTTTCCATGATTGCGCCTAAGGCGTTCCACGATAGCCTCTTTTTCTATTTCCGCCAAAGTCCCTCCGGAGCTTTCTTCGCTTCGGCGGAAGGAGGCCCGGGCCCGTTCCTTCAAGAGGACGGCGTCGAGTCCCTGGGCGGTCAGGGCGCCTCCGCCCAGGATGGAAGCCCGAATGAGAACGTTTCTAAGCTGACGCACGTTGCCGGGCCAGTCGAAGTCTCTGAGGCGCGGGGTGAGCGCTTCGTTCCAGGGGATTTGGGCGCGCTCGCAAAGGCTTTGGGCGAGCCCGCCCAGATCGTCCAATCTCTCGCGTAAAGCCGGAATCTGTAGGGTCAAAACGGAAAGCCGCTCCAGAAGATCCGCGCGAAAGCGGCCTTCACTCACCGCATGGTCGAGATCCACGTTGGTGGCGGCGAGAATGCGCACCGACACTCGCTCCACTTGCGAGGAGCCGAGCGAGCGGACTTCGCCGCTATCCAGAAGCCGCAGAAGTTTCACCTGAAGGGC
>JAYUGC010000116.1:0-4292 GCA_043767805.1 Pseudomonadota bacterium
TACTGCCGAGGGTGTCGCCCGCGATGAGCGCTATGTAGTTGGGCTGCGAAGGGTGCGCTTCGGCGTGAAAATTGGTGAAGAGGGCCCCCGAAGCGGCAAGCCGCGAGAAGAACGAAAGTCCCACTACGTCTTCGTAGTTCACGTTCTCGAAAATGACGATCATCACCTTCTGAAAGGAAGGCCGTTTTTGGCTCGCGGTTCCGGGAAGCGCGAAACAGAGGAGAGTTAGGAGCGTGAGCCGGAGCAGTGAGGCTTTCATCAGGAACTCCGAAAAAAGAGGCGCCGGCTCATGAAAGAGGACCGGCGCCCCGGAAAGACTAGGGAAGCAGCTGAGTCAGGATATCGAGGTATTGTTTCTGATACCCCTTGTACTGGTACAAAAAGTCATCCCGGTTCGGCGCCAGAGGGAAGTCCGGGCTCACGCCGTTGTTCTCGATAGGCGTGCCGTTCGGATGGTAGAAAAGCGATTTCGTGATCCTAATGGTGTTCGCCGAGTAGTTGAGCGGAACGAAGTTTTCCACGTGTCCGCCCGCGCCCATAGTGCGGCTTCCCGCGATCTTGGCGAACCCATAGCCTTGCATCATCGCCGGAAAGGCGTCGCCGCCGGAGCCGGACATCTCATCGGTGAGGACTAAGACGGGCTTCGTATAGCGAATGGTATTGGGTTGGCGGATCATCGAGCCGCTAAAGGTCGACATCGGGGTGAGCCGGTCGCCGGTGATGAGAGCCGTTTTCATCAGGTTCAGCACTTCGGTAAAGCCCGCGCCCTTTAAAGTCTTTAGCTCTTCGTCGTCATTCCAGGTCTTCATGAGTAGGTACTCGCCGCGGGTGGCGAGAAACTGAAACTGAAGGCCGGTGAACGGACGGTTCGCAAACAGGCTGACCATGTTTTCGACGAGGTCCACGCTGCCGCCGCAGTTATGGTCCTGGTCGATGATAAGGCCCACCGTATTTTGCTGAAGCTGATAAACGGCGTACTCGTACTGCCGAAAGCGCAGTTCGTTTTGGTTCACGCCCTTGTCGCTCGTCCAGCTGTAATGCGGGATGCGCAAGTAGCCGATGTTCCCCTTCGAGGTCGGATGGTAGTACGCGACGAACGGCTTCTCCATGATTTTGACCGCATCTTTTGGAATCGCGACGCGGGTCTCGCCGGAGCAACGGTAGGACTTCTCCGCTTTCGGAATGCCGTCGAACGCGACGCTCAAATCGTTGTAGTCCATGCGGTGAGTCGGCTCAGCCGACCAGGCGGTCACGGGGGGCGTGCCTTCGTCGTTTAGGAAATCGTCGCCGGTCTGCGTCCACTCGAGAGTGACTTTCTCCACGAGCGTGGAGGTGCCGCGCCGGATTTCCAATTCCACTTTCCCTTGCTGGGGAGCCACCACCTGAGCCGCGCGGTAGGCGAGGAGCTGGGCCGCCGTGCGAAGGCCGGCGTCCTGATTGCCGGAACCGACATAGAGGCTCAGCTCGCGAACGATATCGGCGGCGGGCTTGCCTCCGAAGCTGACCACTTCGTCTCCTCTTTGAAAGGAGAAGGTCGCTTCGGGAAGCGCCTTGCGATCGATCTCGTCGATGAGGATTTTGCCTTCGATGCGGTCGGCGATGAAGCCGAGCTTCGAGATGCGGTTCGAGTTCACGCGGACGCCGAAGTGGCTGTCTCTGAACTCGGCCACGAAACGGTTTACGAGGTAGTAGAACTCGAGGTTGGTGCTGTTAGCCGCGAGCTGGCTGTAGCGATCCACCATCTCCTTGAGATCGACCTTTAAAGTCTTTTGTTTGAGAGTGAGAGGACCGTAGTGCGTGCGGATGATCCCCGCCAATGACGTGAACTCGTCGCGCTTCTCGTCGGGTGTCAGTGATGCCGCCGCTGCCGCGAGCGAAAGGCCCGCTAGAAACCCAATCAAAACCCGTTTCATAAAACCCCCTCTACAAGGATGGATCCGACCCATCGCAGCTCGTAGATGTGCTCGCCCCAGAACAGAGCGTCAACGTGCGCCGCGTCAGGGAAGGCGATAAAAAAAGACAAGAGAATAGGTAGCTTGCGCGTCCGGAGGAGTCCTGGTAGAAGCTTCAAATACTTTTTGGCGGAGGAATATCTCGCGTATGTCTATTGAAGAAAAAGTGAAGAATATCATCGTGGAACAGCTCGGAGTGGATATGGAGAGCGTAACCCCGGAAGCGTCCTTCATCGACGATCTAGGCGCTGACTCTCTCGACATCGTCGAGCTCGTGATGACCATGGAAGAGGAATTCGATCTCGAAATTCCTGACGAAGACGCTGAGAAGATCAAGAGCGTCAACGACGTCATCAACTACATCAAGGCTAAGGTGAACTGAGTTCCCCATGCGTAGGGTAGTCGTTACTGGCATCGGCGCCATTTCTCCCCTCGGCAACAATGCCGAGGAGAATTGGAATTCCCTGATGGCTGGAAAATCCGGCATAGGGAAGATCACGCTGTTCGATGCGAGCGATTACTCAAGTCAGATCGCCGGCGAAGTAAAAAACTTCGAGCCCGAAAAACATATCCCTCTAAAAGAGATCAAGAAGATGGATCGCTTCATCCAGCTCGCCCTCGTGGCGGCGGAAGAAGCGTTCCAGCATTCCGGATTGGATCTCTCCAAGGAAAATGGCGAGCGGATAGGCTCGTGCGTCGGCGTCGGCATCGGCGGGCTCGCGGAGATTTTGAATCAGCACAAGGTGCTCCTCGATAAGGGGCCCCGCCGGGTTTCGCCCTTTTTCGTGCCGGCCATCATCAACAACCTGGCGGCGGGCCAAATCTCGTTGAAGTACGGCCTCAAGGGGCCGAACACCTGCATCACCACGGCCTGCTCCTCCAGCGCGCATTCTCTCGGCGAGTCTTACCGGCTCATTCAGAGGGGCGACGTGGAAGTGATGTTCGCGGGTGGGGCGGAAGCGGCGGTTTGCACGCTTTCGGTGGCCGGTTTTTGCTCGATGCGCGCGCTTTCGACCCGCAATGGCGATCCCGAACATGCCTCCCGGCCCTACGACAAGGATCGCGACGGCTTTGTCATCGCCGAAGGCGCGGCGATGGTGATTCTCGAAGAGTACGAGCACGCGAAAAAACGCGGAGCGAACATCCTCGGGGAAGTGATCGGATACGCGCTGAACGCGGACGCTTACCACATTGCGGCTCCCGCTCCTGAGGGCGAAGGGGGGGCGCGCTGCATGAAGCTGGCCCTGAACGATGCGAAACTGAACCCGGATCAAATCGACTACATCAACGCTCACGGCACTTCGACTCCCATGGGCGACGGTCTGGAGACACAAGCCATCAAGACGACGTTCGGCGATCACGCCTTCAAGCTCACGGTCAGCTCCACGAAATCCATGACGGGGCACTTGCTCGGCGCGGCCGGAGCGATCGAAGCGCTGTACTGCTTGCAGGCGCTTCAGAATCAGGTGGTTCCGCCCACCATGAACCTCTTCAGCCCCAGCCCCGATTGCGATCTGAATTATGCGGCCAACGAGCCCCAGCCTCGCAAGGTCGACGTGGCGCTCACCAATTCTTTCGGCTTCGGCGGAACCAACGGCTGCTTGGTCTTCAAGCGATTCCAATAAAGGCCTTTTTATGGTGCAAAAAAAGACGGTGTACCTCGGAGGGGACCACGGCGGGTTCGCTCTGAAGCAGTACTTAGTTGAGGAATTACCCAAAGCTTGTCCGAGCTGGACGTTCACCGATCTCGGCGTCGATTCCGAGACGAGCGTCGATTATCCCGATTACGCGAAGAAAGTGACCGATGAAGTCGTAAAATCCGGCGCGCTTGGGCTTTTGGTTTGCGGCACGGGTATCGGCATCTCGATTGCGGCCAATAAAGTGAACGGCATCCGCGCGGCGCTCGTTCACGACGTGACCACGGCGAAGCTCGCCCGAGAGCACAACGACGCTAATGTACTATGTCTCGGGGGAAGGGTAGTCGGACCCGCAGTCGCTTTGGAAGCGGCCGTTGCTTGGCTGAAAGCCGAGTTCGCGGGCGGAAGGCATCAGCGCCGCGTGGACGGGATTCATAAACTGGAGATCAAATGAAGCACCTGAGACATACCGATCCAGAAATTGCCGCGTGTATCGACCGTGAGCTGAAGCGTCAGCGGGAAAGCCTCGAGCTCATCCCCAGCGAGAACCTCGTCTCCGAAGCGGTGATGGAAGCCCAAGGCACGGTGCTCACCAATAAGTACGCCGAAGGGTACCCGGGCAAGCGCTACTACGGCGGTTGCGAGTACGTGGATCAGGTGGAGCAGCTCGCCATCGATCGCGCGAAACAAATTTTTGGTTCCG
>JAYUGC010000117.1:0-11606 GCA_043767805.1 Pseudomonadota bacterium
GTCTTAGTTTCAACCGCGGGCTTTGGGACTCCGAAGGCCAGCTCTGGGACACGGGCGAATGCTCACGCAGCCGGTTTCTCGATATCTTGGACGCGCGGGGCTTTAGCGGCCGTGAAATCCTCAGGTACTTGAAGTGGGCCGATAGCCCCTATCTCACCCAATCTTTTCCTCTTCCTTTCATGACGGCGGCCGTCTTGAGCTGTCTCACTTCTTCCGAGTACCAACGCTACTTGGACCTCAATCAGATCCGCTCCGGCAGCGGAAACTACCGTCAGTTCCACTAAGGTTCGCCCCCGAGACCCAAGTTTTTCTTTGCCGTTTCGCGAATTATCCGCGATGCTGCTGGGCGCATTACGACCTAACTTTACCGATACATACTTGAATAGGTGCTTGGCTATGTTTGAGAAAACGCGTCAGATTTTTGCCGGAAAGCTTTGGAGCTTTTGGGTTCCCTTGCTGTTCGTACTCGTGGCCGCTCCGGCTTTGGGTAGCGAAGCGGACCTTCACCTTCCCGATCTGACGGGGAACTACCAAGTCTTTGGTTTCCCGCTCACCGGCCACGGCATCCTCTGGATCGGAGTCGGCGTTTGCGTCTTGGGCCTTCTCTTCGGCCTCTTCGAGATTGCCTCGGTGAAAGCCCTCCCGGCGCACCAATCGATGCTCGATGTCTCGCACCTCATCTACGAGACCTGCAAAACGTACATGATTCAGCAGGGCAAGATGCTCCTCGTGTTCGAGGTCTTCATCGGCGCTTGCATGATTTACTACTTCGGCGTCCTTCAGCAAATGGCGGCTACTAAGGTAGCGCTCATCTTGCTTTGGTCGCTCCTCGGTATCGCCGGCTCCTTCGGCGTCGCCTGGTTCGGGATCCGGATCAACAACTACGCGAATAGCCGCACCGCCTTTGCTTCGCTTAAAGCCAAGCCCTGGGCAATTTTGAGCATCCCCCTCCGCTCGGGCATGTCCATCGGCGTGCTGCTCATCTCGGTCGAGCTCATCATGATGATGCTCATCCTCCTTTTGGTCTCTCCCCAGAACGCGGGCGCTTGCTTCGTCGGCTTCGCCATCGGTGAGTCCCTCGGCGCTTCCGTGCTTCGCATCTGCGGCGGTATTTTCACCAAGATCGCCGACATCGGCTCCGATCTCATGAAGATCGTATTCGACATCAAAGAAGACGACGCTCGTAACCCGGGCGTGATCGCGGACTGCGCGGGCGACAACGCCGGTGACTCCGTCGGCCCCACGGCGGACGGTTTCGAGACCTACGGCGTAACGGGTGTCGCGCTCATCAGCTTCATCGTCCTCGCGGTCGGCATGCAGAACGGCCCGAACGGCGCCCTCACGGCGTTTCCGGGCGGCCAGGCCATCCAGGCGAAGCTGATCCTCTGGATCTTCTTGATGCGCATCTTGATGATCGTAGCCTCCATCGTTTCTTACTGGGTCAACGACTTCGCGTCGAAAGCGGCCAACAAGAACGCGGACTCCATGGATTTCGAGAAGCCTTTGACCCACCTTGTGTGGATCACGTCTTTGGTCTCGATCCTCCTGACGTTCTTGGTCAGCCATACCTTCCTGCTCGATTTGGGCGGCACGGTTTGGTTCCGCTTGGCCACGATCATCAGCTGCGGCACGGTCGCGGCGGCGGTCATCCCGGAGCTCACGAAATTCTTCACGTCCTCCAAATCGGCGCACGTGTCTGAAATCGTCACGGCGAGCCGCGAAGGCGGCGCTTCGCTGACGATTCTCTCCGGTCTCGTTGCCGGTAACTTCAGCGTGTTCTGGAAGGGCATGTCGATTGTGGGCTTGATGCTCGTCGCGTACCTCACTTCCAATGCCGAGCTCTCGCAGCTCATGGTGTACCCGGCGGTCTTCGCTTTTGGCCTCGTGGCCTTCGGCATGCTCAGCATGGGCCCGGTCACCATCGCGGTCGATAGCTACGGCCCCGTGACGGACAACGCCCAGTCGGTGTTCGAGCTGTCGCAGATCGAAATCCTTCCGAACATCTCGAAGGAAATCGAAGCGAAGTTCGGCTTCAAGCCCAACTTCGAGCGCGGCAAGCACCTTCTCGAAGAGAACGATTCCGCGGGCAATACCTTTAAAGCGACGGCTAAGCCGGTGCTCATCGGTACGGCGGTAATCGGAGCGACCACAATGATCTTCTCGATCATCTTGATGCTCCATCTGAAATTGGATCTGCTCGATCCTCGTGTACTCCTCGGTATCATCACCGGTGGTGCGGTGGTGTACTGGTTCACCGGCGCTTCGATGCAGGCCGTGACCACGGGCGCTTACCGCGCGGTGGACTACATCAAGAAGAACATCAAGCTCGAAGGCACGACGAAGGCCTCGGTGGAATCTTCCAACGAAGTCGTCAAGATTTGCACCCAGTTCGCGCAAGCGGGCATGGTCAACATCTTCGCGGTTATCTTCTCATTCACCCTCGCATTTGCTTGCTTCGATCCCACGTTCTTCGCGAGCTACCTCATCTCCATCGCGGCGGTGGGTCTGTTCCAAGCGCTCTTCATGGCGAATGCCGGCGGAGCCTGGGATAACGCGAAGAAGGTCGTTGAAGTCGATCTCAAGCAGAAGAAGGGCCCGCTCCACGCGGCTTGCGTGGTCGGCGATACCGTCGGCGATCCTTTCAAGGACACCTGCTCGGTGGCGTTGAATCCGATCATCAAGTTCACGACTCTCTTCGGTCTTTTGGCCGTGGAAATCGCCGTCGCGGCGGAGCGCAATGTGGCGCTCAGCATCGGCATCGTGTTCTTCGTGATTGGTCTCGTGTTCGTCTGGCGCTCGTTCTACCGGATGCGCATCAGCCGCGAGAGCTACGCCGTTCATCACGTACCTGCTTCGGCCTAATCGGCTGAGGGCACTTTATTCATGCGGCTTTCCGATCGGATGATTCAGGTCGGCCTACTGGTTTCTCTGGGTTTGCTAGGGATAGGGCTGGGCATCTTGTGGCTGGTACGCCAGCCCTGCCCGAATCCCAAGCGTCCCAGAGGCGTGCCGCCGAGCGCGGCCTGGGTGGGAAATTGTGACGGGGGCAGCTGGGTCGAGATCGATGCGGCGAGCGCTGGCCGCTACCAAGTCGCCATCTATCACTCTAGTTTCGGAGACAAAGTGAAGGAGGGCTGGTTCGAGCTCTCTTCCGATTGCACTTCGAAAGATCTGACGCCGGGACAGCTCCTGGAGAGACTCAGTTCCTACGACGGCGAGAAGCTCATGGTGGTGGGGCAAATCGTCGGCGATAAGTGCCGGCTCGTCCCCGCCCCGCAATAATTTTCTTGAAAGGGCCCAGGTACCTTTTAAGACACTCTCGTATTTCGTAGGCAGTGCCTTCGGCGCATTCCGCCGGTATTCACCTAGGTTTGGTTTTTCGGGCCGGAGAAACGACTTTTATCCCCATCACTTCGCGATTTTGCGCGCACTTTCTGCATACTCTCCCTCGTGGCCTCTCGCTTGCACCAACAGTCGGCACTGTAAGTGTTTGGACTGGGGGCTCGGGGTGAACTTTTTCCGCCGTATTATCATTGCGCTGCTTTTTCTGGAGCTGTTTGCCGTCTTCTCTCCGGAGGCGTTTGCCGAACCGCCTCAAGAGTCGAAAACGGCTCAGGATCTCATAGAAGGAAAGCTCCGCACTCCACAGGACCGGGAAGCAGCTCTGCCTCCCGTAGTGGAAATCAATAAGCCCAAGGCGAGTATCGACGACGCGTTCGGAAAGCAGTACGTCAGTAACAAGGTTACGACGAGCTTTCCAGGCCGCATCATTTCGGGGAGCGACATTACTAATTTCGAACTCGACGAAATGACCAAGATTCTCAAAGGGCAAAAAGGCGCGCTCTTTGAGTTCGATTCCAAGATTCCATCCTCACAGCGGTTTCTCATCAATGAACGCTATCACCCGGGGGATCTGCGCTTGCCGCCTGTTTTCCAATTGGCGATGGATAAAAAGATCGGTTTGATCGGCCAGATTTCCCATCTCGACGACGCCTTGTACGTGAAAGATTTCCAGGGGAATAAGAGACTTCAGCAGCTCAATGATAAGACCGTAAAGCCCGCGAAAAATGCCAACGGGCAAGTGATCACCGAGCTGAAAAAAATGGGCTTTGGCTACGCGACCGATGGCGTGCTTCCTGACCACTTTATCGCGGGGCCTCCCATTCTGGATAAGAAGGGCGACGAGAGAAACGATCTCTACCATCAGAAGGGTTGGCTCGTGGGCGAGCGGGATGAAAAGGGCAACGTCATCCGCGCCTTCACTTTCCCCGGAACGGCCAATGAAGTGCCGCACGGAAAGAATTCGAGTAAAAAAAGTGATTCCGTCAGCACGCGCTACAACCGGGCTTTTACGGTGCTCGATCCCGATTTGGCGATCTACCACGCTCAAACGGCCATTCGAAACGCCGAGCAGTTCGCGAGTGCCACGAACATCAAGAAACTCGAGAACGACCACCGGCTGCGCGTGAATTTCAAGGATGGGTTTGTCGAAGAGGGATTCACTCACGGCGCGAATAACATGAACGCCCGCTGGACCGCCATTTTGCTTCACGCCGTTCACGTTAGAGGAAGCGACGGAAAGATGCGGCCGCTCACTCAAGCCGAGGTCGACGCGGGCTTCGATGTGGATGTGAGTAGCGCGTTCAAAGACTACAAAAAATATTCCGGCTGGACACCCACCGAGTATTGGGCGAGCGATTTCGTCGAGACTCATACGCCGAGCATGCTTAAAGCGGAAAAAATGCTCTACGAGCAGTACCCGCACCTGCAGGGAGGTAGCGGAGGCGATAACAAGAAAATCGGAAATAGTTTCAAGCTCGTCGACGCCAAATTTGCGACGGACCCGACCGGATGGGGACTCATCACCCCTCAGAACGGCGTCAGCTTACAGCGCGAAATGGGCGGTACCGTATTTCCTTGGCCCGAGAGAATCCATCCCGACACTTATGTTTACATCCGCGGGACGGGAGAGAAGGAAACCGATCAAGAAGGCCCTCCGGTCGCGCGGTATCTCCAGCACGATAAGACGGGTGGTACGGCGGGAACTTTGAACGGGAAACCAATCGCGTTCATGAGAAATGGCAGCTTCAATTACAGCAACGCCGAAGGAAATGCGGAGGAACAAAAAATCTTCGGCGGTCTCGATCCGGAAAGCTGGATCTACAAAGGCACGCGCGAGTCCGTACAAAGTATCATCAAGAATGAAACGAAGTACGCCATTCCGTTCAAGGAAGCGATGCGCATGGCGGACGTGGCCCGCATGACGGGACGCGGTCTGTTGGAAGTGGATCGGAAATTGGCCGGTGAAATCTCGGAGCACCTCGATTTCGGCGAGTTTGAACAGGCAAAAGCAAAACTGCTGAAGCTTGCGAAGAAGCCGACGGACCTGGACGAAAAGGTTCCGTTCAAGGAGCTCGAAAAAAGAATCGAAAACATGGTCAAGTACATGACCTGGCACTTCGAAAACTATAATCACCTTTACGGGAAAAAGGACGGAGACAAGGTCACTCACGAGCCTGGGTATCCGCTCATTCGGTTCGCTAACGTCACCGTCCTTTTATCGAAGAAGGACCTCACTCCCGCGAACGCGGCTTTCGAGCTCCGTGGCTTGGTGTTGTTCCCGAACGGCGACGATGCCGAAATCGAAAAACGGGCCGCCGAGGCCTGGAAGCTCTTGGGTTTCGCCGGAGAAATCCCGCCGAAGTTTCATAAGGACGGCGACGGGCCTGCGCCCGGGTCCAAAGTAGCCGAGCCCGTGGTCAACGAGGAAGAGCCTAGGGGGAAAGCTCCCAAGAAGACGACGCGATCCACTGCGGCCAGGGCGGCGACGACCCGTACGGCCATTGGCGCCACGTCTCAGGAAAGGGCCGCAGCCAGAGCCAATGCCAAGGCGGCCGATTGCGCCAAAGGCAACGGTAAGCTCGCGCCCAAGGGCCGGCGTACGGCTAAAAAGTAAAAGGGATAAAAAGAAAGGCGCCACCCGGATTCGAACCGGGGATGAAGGTTTTGCAGACCTTATTGCTACCACTCGCTAAGTAGCACAGATGACTGGGATTCTGCAAAGAGCCCGTGACGTGGCCCAGGTCGCCGAGTCGACGGAGGCGTCAAGATTGTTATACGGATTGGGTGGGAGGCTCAGCCCGGGCCTAGAGGGGTTAGGCGCTGGGGAGTGTCCGATCCACGTTTTGGCTCCAGCGCCGACAAGCTTGCAGTCACTAATCTCGGGCTCCAATGCCATTTTACATCCCTGGCTAAAAGAACTGCTATCGATGATTACAGAGACCTTGCCTCGGAAAAGGAGCCGACTCAAGACGGAAGAAAAACATAGCAAGTGGAAATGCTGGCAGGAGCACTTGAAGCCCCCATTCACTTTGCCGGAGGACCTACCAACTGCTCTTTCTCCCCCTATTGCGAGCCGGGCCGAAGGCCGCTCGCGGCCCACTAGTCATTTTACTTCCCTGTCCTCATAATAGATCAGTGTCTGTTCCGGCGCGTCAATATTTGGTAGTCTTCATAGCTCTGTCTTCTTCTGTTTTCGCGGATACCTGCGACGATTGGTTTAAGAACGCAAAGATTGCCCACGGGGTCGGCTGCTTGGAAAGGTGCGCAGCGCTCCCCGTCGGGATGGATACCTTCGATTGTCCCAACAAGTGCAAGGAGGTCTGTGGAGAAAAGCCTCAGAAATGTAAAACAGGGGAGCATGAGGTACAGGCTCACCGCGAGCGAGGGTTCTATCACGGCAACGACAAATACCAAAAGCCCCAGGAAATAAAAGCACACTGTGAAAAAAATTCTTCCGACTACAAAACATGGCGAGAACGTCTAAAAATAGGTCGTCCTGTTTTTTGGATGTTTCCCAAGGAGAAAACTGCGGAATGGACACCTGAAGAGTTAGAAAGGGTTCTGATAGCCGTCCAGGAGACCCCTGATTTGTTGAAGAGAGAAGATATTGATGGCATCTACCGAATGCATCAAGCGACAGATCCAGCGAATCCCGCCTCTCGTCGTGGCGTGGACGTCGTACTTTACGATGAAGCGTTTTCTGAAGATCAAAACCTGACCCACGTCCTAGATCACGAGCTAGCTCATCGGCTATACGGTTCTTTATCCGATGACGAACGCTCCGATTTTGCGAAAGCGGGAGAATGGAAAGAAGAAAGTGGGAGGATGGTTCCGAAGAGAAATGAAAAGGGGTTTGTTCGGATGAACGGGATGCTCAGTCCGGAAGAAGATTTCGCCGACGATGTAACGATCCATTCACAACAGCCTAAAAAACTGAAAAAGACGGCTCCTAAAGTCTATCAATGGATGGAAAAGAATATTGGGCCGAAAATGAAGAGGGGTGCCAAGTGATGAACAGGAACATTTACTACCTTTCGCTTTGGATTTTTTTCAGCTGCCTACCTTCCGCGTCTGGGGCGAAGGAGCCAGAACTTAATATTTCGGTACTAGACACGTTTAAACCCGGCGTGATGACGAAGGCTGAGATCATCAAGTCGCTCGGCAGTCCCGAAGGCGGCAACGCGAAGGAAGAAAATTGGGAGTACAGCTCGAATGGCCATACAAGACTGAAAATTTCCTATGATCGAATCTCAAATGTGGTCGGCTCG
This sequence comes from Pseudomonadota bacterium, assembly GCA_043767805.1. GTDB lineage: Bacteria > Bdellovibrionota > FAC87 > UBA2466 > UBA2466 > CAZZHG01. Next base: position 7,611 of record JAYUGC010000117.1, read on the forward strand.
ATGACTTGGTACGTCCGTGAAGGGGATGCTGAGCGCCCACTGAGAAAAGCCATGGATAAATTTTCAGGCTCTAAGTGGCATCCCGACACGGTGGAATGGATTAGCCCTCATTCCTACCCTGACCAATGCTTTCTCAAAGATGACTCCAGAGGAATTGAAATCGAGTACACCATCGAAACTCAGAAAGTCGTCTCCATTAGACGCTGGGACCCGTCGAGAAAGTTGGCAAAGCTGGAGCCCCATAAGCAAGCTCCAAAGGTGTGTATTGACAGTCGCTGTGTTAACGCCATGTCATCGAAAGAGTTTGCGGAAAAAACTTCTCTCGATGAATATTGCAAAGTTCCGCACTAGCCTTGATTCTAAAGGCCAGAAATCGACCGAACACCAGAGAGATTATCCGAACTGAAATTTGATCCTGCGACCGCCTCTCCATCTAAGGCCCATAGTTCCTTGTGAGGGCCCTGCTACACTTATCCTCACTGTCCCTCAGCGACTGCGGTTTTGATTTACCGAGGCGATACTCCTGGCTCCTCTCTTGAACGTCTCCGACCGCTTGTCCAGGTCAGGCCTCACGGCTTGGGCATTCTTGATCGCATCCTCCAGAGAAACCTTCTCCGCCATTAGGAGTGTGTTGATAGCGTCCATGGCGGGGAGCTTGAGAGTCTCGTAACTCGTTTTACCTGTTAGACCAGTAGTGGCTCGAAGGATTGAAAGTCGGCGATGTTTAGACTTTGGACTGGGGGTTCTGAGAACGTAGTATTTGGACTCTTTCTTGATCGAGCTACGCATGGGTCCTCCACGGTAGCTCTATCGGAATCTGCGGTAAGGGTCCTACCACCACTTTTGTAAGTAGTTGAAAAGTAAAGGCGCCACCCGGATTCGAACCGGGGATGAAGGTTTTGCAGACCTCTGCCTTACCACTTGGCTATGGCGCCGTAGGCAAGAAGACCCCGAGTTATAGCCTTAAGTACCCCCGCCAGGCAACGCCCAAGCTAGTTTCGGGCGCAGCGCGCCACGGCCCCGCAAAGCCCCTATGGTAAAATGAAACGTAGTCATCACACCTGGCCGCCTCTAACGGCACACGCCCAAAAAATCGGAAAAAAGCATGAAGATGGTCCGCCTTTCGACGGTGGGGAAGGAATATGCCCCGGGTCGTTTTGCCCTCCAGCGCATCTCCTTCGATCTCGATCGCGGGGAGTTTGCCTATATCACCGGCTTTAACGGCGCCGGCAAAACCACGCTTTTGAAGCTGCTTTTCGCCATGGAACGGGCCACCGAGGGCTCCATCGTGGTCAATAATCGCGAGCTCACCGCCCTCACCAAGAACACCGTGCCCCAGTACCGACGCGAAGTCGGCTTCGTCTTCCAGGATTTCAAGCTGCTTCCCGATCTCACGGTCGGCGAGAACGTGAGCCTTCCCCTCGAAATACGTAAAATGTCGAAGGGCGAGATCGATTACCGCGTCCGCGGCGTGCTCTCTCTCGTCGGTCTCGACGATCGCATCGACGATCCGCCGCTTCGTCTCTCGGGTGGCGAGCAGCAGCGTATCGCCATTGCCCGCTCCATCATCACGAAGCCCGTCTTGCTCCTCGCCGACGAGCCCACGGGAAACCTGGACAACCGCACCTCGCGTGAGATCATGTCCCTCTTCCAGGAAATCCACGAAATGGGCACGACGGTGCTGATTGCCACCCACGACGAGCTTCTCATGGAAGATTTCCCCTCCCGCGTGATCCACCTCGAGCGAGGCCGGGTCAAGTCGGACACCGGGGGCAGATCCCTTAACGGAGGCGCCGCTTGACCTTCAAATCCCGCGCTTTGCGTCGCAGTCTCTCCGATTTCAAGCGCCATCCGTGGCTCCACGTGGTCAGCATCTCGACCATCGTGGTGGCTCTACTGGTACTGGGCTCGTTTTTCATCTGCTTTCGCAATATCGAGCACCTCGCCGACAGAACGAGCCCTCAAGTCACCGGAACCGTGTACCTGAAAAACACGCCGGCACCCGAAGCGCTCAAGGAGCTGAAAGAAAGGTTCTTGGGTCTCGAGCGAGTTCGCAAGGTCACCTATAAGGCGAAGGCCGCGGTGGTCGAAGAGCTTCACGGGTTTTTAGGCAGCGCGGGCGGCGGCGAAACCGGCCTTCCGGGGGGAGAGCTTTTCCCCGACGTCATGGAAATCGAGCTGGAGCCCAATGCGCCCGCGAGCCATTTCCATGCGCTCACGGAAATCATCGGCCGTTTCCCCGAAGTCTCCGAAGTGGATTTTTCCGAAGATTGGCTCGCTCAATATAAGAAAGTTCGCAGCTTCATCGGTGCCTTCGGCCTGGTGCTCATGATTGCGGTCATCTTGGGTTGCGCTTTCATTACGGCGAACTTCATGGGCATCCGCTACCAGTCGCGCCGGGACGAGATCGACATCGTCCGTCTCATCGGAGCGACGCGCTCCTTTGTGCTGAAGCCCTTTCTCATCGAGGGAGCCATCGAGGGTGCCATCGGCGCCATCGTCGCCATCATCCTGCTCGCTGTGGGCTCTCAGCTCATCGCGACCGCGTTCTCCGTGCAATGGGGTACGCTCCTTGGCGTGAACGGCTGGCTCTTTCTCTCGGTCGGCCAGGTCGCGCTCATCCTGCTCCTCGGCACGGGCATCGCCTGCCTTGGTACGGTAACCGTATTCATGCGCTTCAAGGAACCCAGCTCTCGATGAAACCTTACCTTCTCCTGCTACTTGCTTTGGGCCTGTCGGCGAATCTGCGCGCTGAAGGCGAGGGCGACCTCGATTTGGGAGGCGCGGCCAAAGTCCGTCAGATGAAGGCCTACATCATCAAGGAGAAGCCAGAATTCGAAAAGCGCAAGCAACTGCAAACGAACATCGCCGAAGAGCTCGATTCCCTGAACAACGAGCAAAATACGTTCCGCCACAAGACGGAAGCCATCGCCCTCAATCACGGCGAGCTCACCATGGCGCTCGAAAATCTGTCCATGGAGTTCGACAAGCAGAAGGCCGCCGAGACCCTGCAAAAGCAGCGGCTCGTCGCCCTCATGAAAGTCGTGAACCGCGTCCGCCGGGACGGGGTTTTGCGCTTTCTCTTGGACGGCTCCGATCTGGGCTCCTTATCGTCTCGCGCCCGCATGCTGTTTCGTGCGCTCAAAGCCCATTCCATGGTCGCCAAAGACATGGAAATTCGCTCGCTCCGGCTCGCCGAGAGTGAAAGAAAGATCGAAGCCGCTCGCAATGAAGCGAAGGTGCTGTGGGAAGAGCTCTCCGATCAAGAAAAGCTCTTAAACGGCGTTCTCGAGCGAAAAACGAAACTCCTCAGCCAAATCAATAAGCAGCAGAGCTATTTCCAGGCGATCTTGAGCGACTACGAGCGCGCTTCCAAAGAGATGAAGCAGCTCTTCCGAAAATTCGAAGCGCAGCGGGACGGCATCGGCAAGAACACTACCCGCCGCGGCACCATCGAGCTATTCCCCGTGGAGAGCGGCCGCATCGTTCGTCATTTCGGGCGTGAAGTGAACGATAAGTTTCAGACGGTCGTCTATCACAACGGCATCGAAATCGAAGCGCCTCACAATTCGCCCGTGGTTGCCGTTCTCCCCGGCGTCGTCGAGTACGAAGGCTGGGTCAAGGGCATGGGTAACATGGTCATCATCCACCATGGGGGCGGCTTCTACTCCGTGCACGCGCACCTTTATACGGCTTCCGCTCATCAGGGCACCAACGTGAAGGCCGGAGAAGTCATCGGCATGGTCGGCGATACGGGCAATAGCGATAAGCCCAGCTTGTATTACGAGCTCCGTGCGGATGGTAAACCCGTCGATCCGCTGCTGTACTTCTCGTCGAAGGCCATGAAGACGCTGACGTATTATGCCGCGCCAGCGACTGTCGTCGCAGTAAGAACAGAAGTAACCATTCAGTAAAAAAGGTGGCGCGCTACGCGCGCGGCATCTGATATCTGCGGAATTAAGGGGAGCGGATAAAGGTGGGGAGTTTCCCGGCGAA
>JAYUGC010000118.1:0-27922 GCA_043767805.1 Pseudomonadota bacterium
AAAACAGCTCACCGAAGATATCCACCAAGGCAAAGCCCCCTACACCCCGGCATCCCTCACCACTCATTAACGGCATGCGGGGCAGGTCGACGATTTACCGCTATACGACGTACACCAAGCAGATAATGAGTTTGAGTCATAACCCCGCCTGGGCTTCCCATTCGGAAAGTCTTTCCTTAGGCGGGATTTGCGCCTCGATCCTTCCTAAATTCAAATAAATTGGCGGAAGAGAAACCAGCCCGTATCGAGGAAGTTGCGCCAGGTAAGGGCGCGGGACTTGCGGCCCGGCCGCGCCTGAATGGGAATGCCTACCTCTAGATAGCTGTAGCCCTTCTTCAAGAGCTGTAGAACCAGGTCCGCCTGATAGCCGAAGCCCTTCGTACGCAGCTTGCACTGACGGAGCAGCGCTACCTTATGAAGGACGGTCCCGTTGTAGTACTTGAGCTTGCGGCGGGAAGCTACATTCAGAATAAAAGTGAAAATACCTGAGAGACCTTGGCGAAGCGCAGGACGAACTTCGGGATTTTGGGTGAAGGGCACGATGAGGTCCGCTTCTCCCGCCAATTTAAAAATCCGGTCGAGACCACGAGGATCGTTCTCGTTATCTCCGGGAGTGAGAATCAAATACGATTTCGTCGCGTACTCGATGGCCTCGGCATAACAGGTGCCCACGTTTCTAGGTGTCTCGTGGTGAAACACCCAGATGCGTGGGTTCTCGTGGGACAGACGTTCCGCGATGGCTCCCGTTCGATCGGTGCTGCCATCGTTAAAAATCAAAATCTCCCAATCAGAGAAATGCCGAGCAGCCATCTCAACCGCGCCTTGCACCGCTGCTTCGAGGTTCTGCTCCTCGTTAAGCGCTGGGATGCAAATCGTGACTCCGAATGTCTCTGCCTTGGCGTCGATTGCGATCCTCCTTTCCTTCCAGGAAAAGCTCCACTTGCGTACCGGTGCGCGCGCGGACATTTCTTTCGAGCGAGAGGAGCAGCATGAAAAAATTAGGGGGCGCCGGATGATGATCTCCGAAGCTAATGAGCCAGCGGTCGTTTCCAGGCGCGAGGAAAAGATCGACGGGAGGGCCCGCGTAGCCCAAGTCTTTCAATTCCGTGTTCAAGGAAGCGAGCAGAATTTCTTTTCGCGCCTCCATCGGTTTTGCTTTCCAGGAAGCAGCGACGGGCGGTGTCCAAGGACGCCGGAGATCGCTCTTAGGAAAGCGGCGGACGAGCTCAATCAGTTCCAAGAAAACGGGATCGGCGTTCTCGGGTGTCACCAGCCCCGCGACGGGCGGCGCTTCCTCGGGATCGCGTAAGCGATATTCCAAAGTCAGGGGTCCGTGCCCTCTGGCTTCCTCCAGAGGCATGCCATCGATGAGCTGGCAGAAAGCTTCAAGCACGAGCTCGAGATCTCCGCTCGCCCGATCGTGGCGCGCCTCCAGAATGAGGCCGTCCTCCGAAACGCGAAGCGCGAGACTTGCTTGATCCGTAACCGCTACTTGCCAAGAGGGTCCTTCGGCAAATCCTCGCCGCCGGATCTTACTTTGAAAGGGGGCTAACTTGGTCTGATAGCAACGGTGCATCTTCAGCCGAAATTAACCGTGAGGCGAGTCCCCTCGGGCGAAGTGGCCACCCGGACTTCGCCGAAAGCGCGCAGTTCCGCGGTCAAGGCGGAAACGTTCAGGTCGCCTAGGGACTCGAACGTAAGATCCAAACCGAGTTCGTCCAGGCCCGCGTCTTTCGCGGCTTCGAAAATGCCGACGACGCTGCGCCGCGGATCGGTGTCGTAAACCCAGGCCTCCAAAAAATCGGGCCCGCTCTTGAAGCTTCTGAGCTGGGTGGAAAGGCCTGCCTCGTAACTCTCGACGAGGGTTTCGTAGTTAAGGCGGATACGTCTCGTGGTAATCTCCATTTGAAGCCCAGTGTAGCCGGTTCTTTAATGCCGGTCATCCATTTGCCAGTTTTCTATAGAGAAGACCCATGGGATTTGCCCACGAAGCGACGGAACTGATTCTCGACGGCACTAAAGTCGCCTGGCACCAGGAAAGGGTGGCGGCTTGGCGCCGCGGAGAGCGCATTGCGCCCGTGACGATCGACATGGCGCTCACTCGCGCCTGTAATTTTGCCTGTAAATATTGCTATGCCATGATGCAGGAGAATGAGCGCGCGGTGATCACGCGCGATGTGATTCGCTCGTTTCTGGAAGATTGCGCCGAAGTGGGAGTGAAGGCGATTAGCCTTGTTTCCGACGGAGAAAGCACGCTTTCCCCCGTTTTCATCGAGACGATTCAGTACGGCGCGAGCCTTGGCCTGGACATGGCGGTCGGCACCAACGCGTTCGTGCTAAATGAGCGCAAACTTTTGGACATCCTCCCGCACCTCACCTATCTGCGCGTGAACATCACCGCGGGTGAGGCCGAACGTTACTCCGAGATCATGGGCGTGAAGCGGGAATGGTTCGATAAGGTGTGTGAGAACGTCGCCACCATGACCCGGATAAAGCGGGAAATGGGGCTCGGCGTTACGATCGGCCTGCAGATGGTTTTGATGCCCGAGTACGAGGATCAAATCCTTCCGCTCGCGGAATTAGGCAAAGAGCTCCGCCCCGATTACCTCGTCATCAAACACTGCAGCGATGACGAGCACGGCACGCTGGGTGTGGATTATTCCGGTTACGGCAAGCTGCACGATAAGCTGCGTCAGGCCGAGGCGCTCTCCGACGAGACTTATAAGGTCCGCGTCAAATGGTCCAAGATTCTCCAAGAAGGTAAGCGAGGCTACCAGCGTTGCTACGGGGCCCCCTTCATCCTGCAAATTTCCGGCTCGGGACTTGTGGCTCCGTGCGGCATGCTCTTCAACGACAGCTACAAGAAATTTCACATTGGCAATATCGTCACCCACCGTTTTCGCGACCTGGTGAAGGGGGAACGGTACTGGGAAGTGATGAACTACCTCGCGTCCCCTGAGTTCAACGCCCAGAAGATGTGCGGGTCTCTTTGTCTCCAGCACAAAGTGAATGAGTACCTCGACGGCGTTCAAAAGGGAGACGTCGTTTCCGAAGCTCCCGGAGGGCCTTCCCCCGCTCATTTAAATTTCATTTGAAGCGCCGCGTCTTCTCTTAGTTTTCGGATGCGCTTCCTTGTCTCCTGCAATAGGATTTAGCCATTCTTCTTATTTTGGTTTCAGGGGGTTAACGAATCCGCATGCGTATTTCTCCGAAGGTAAGCCGGGCCATTCTCTATTCCCTTATTTTCACTTCCGGAATCTCCGGACTCATTTACCAAGTGGCTTGGCATAAGTACCTGGCCATCCTGCTCGGCGCTCAGGCGCGCGCCACCGCGGTGGTCCTCGGCATTTTCTTAGGCGGCATCAGCCTCGGTTACTGGATGTTCGGTAAGTGGACGCGGTGGAAGCGCTGGAACCTACTCTTGGTTTATTGTTTAGTCGAAGTGGCGCTCGGATTCTGGGGCTTCGCTTTCCCCTATATGTTTCAGGGCGCGATGGCGCTCGTACCGAAGCTTTATTCCGTTTTCGGCCTGACCAATATCGTGACCGACATCGTTTTGTCGGCGGCGCTCATTGGCGTACCGACGTTCTTGATGGGCGGCACTTTGCCGCTTCTCACCCAAGGCCTGAGCGAAGGAATCGATGAAGCGAGCAAGACTCATGCGCGGATTTACGGATTCAATACCATCGGCGCTTGTTTGGGATGTTTGCTCGCGGGCTACATTCTCATCCCTCAGACGAACCTCGGGCTGACGGTCACGTTCGCGGGGCTCTTGAACGTTACCGTTGGGCTGGTTTGCTATTTCCTCTTCGCCCGTTGGGCAAGCCCGCAGGAAGTCGCGCCGCCCTCGGAAGCCGATCGCGCGGGGTCTTTTACTCCCACTCAAATCACGCTCCTCATCGTGGGCTTTTTCTCCGGCTTTTACATCATCAGCCTCGAGACGGTCTTCATTCGCATGATGGGACTGTCGACGGGAGCCTCCAACTATAATTTCACGCTCGTAGTCGCGATTTTCATCTTCGGTCTCGGGATGGGAAGTCTCATCGTCCGGGACATCGGGAAGTACACGGTCTCCCGCCTTTTCTGGAACCAAATTTGGGTCGCCGCCGGTTTGCTCCTGCTCTACGTCTCGGGAGATTACTGGTCTTACTGGGTGCATATGCTGCGCGCTTCGATGCGCGACATTCCGCAAAATTTCTATTTCTTCCAGTTCCTCCTGGGCATTGGTTTCTTTACCCTCTTGTCGATACCCATCGGGCTTTGCGGATTGACGCTCCCTCTGTGTTTCCATCTGATGAAGGACACCAGAGAGGGCTTGGGTCAGCGAGTCGGGCAGCTTTACGGCTTAAATACCGTGGGCAGCGTACTCGGCGCGATCATCGGCGGTTATCTCATTCTCGATTTCATCGACCTCGATCATCTCTTCAAGCTCTGCGTACTCATGGCGTCGGTAACCGCGGTAGCGGCCGGCATGATGTACGTCCAAGTCATGAAGCCGAGAAAGAGCACGAAAACGTGGGCGATGGCTCTAGGCTTGGCGACGCTAATCGGGACGATTGTAGCGCCGGAATATACGCACGAGCGATGGATTCAGCCTTTCCGCCATCCCGCTCCGACGGAAGCGACTTACAAGGGCGCTCAAGCGTTTGGGGAGTTCCTGACTCGTCACACGAAAATTCTGCAATGGGACGACGGCCCGAATACCTCCCTGGGAGTCGGCGCGAGCTTATTTAGCGGCAAGGAAGTCTCTCGCTCGGTTTTCGTCAACGCCAAGTCGGACGGCAACACCCGCGGCGACTATTTCACGACGGTACTGCTGGCCCATCTTCCCGCGCTGCTGGCTCAAAATCCGAAGGAAGCCTGCGTGATTGGGTTCGGCACGGGTATCACCATTGGTACGCTGACGCTCTATCCCGAAGTGCAGAACATCAACGTGGTGGAAATCTCCAACACCATCATCAATAACCGGCACTATTTCGATCCGTACAACCATGAAGTGTCTCGAAATCCCAAGGTGCACATCAATGAGATGGATGCCTTCCGGTATCTTGGTGGGACCGAAAAGAAGTTCGATATCGTAATCAGCGAGCCGAGTAATCCCTGGGTCGCCGGCATCGAGAATCTCTACAGTCTCGAGTTCTATCGCACGGCTAAAGCCAAGTTGAACCCGAAGGGAGTGTTCTCTCAGTGGATTCACACCTATTCCTTCAACGACCAGCTTCTGCAAATGGTCATGCACACCATGGCGGAAGTCTTCCCCAATATCTCCGTGTACCAGCTGAAGGGGGGGGACTTGGCCCTCATTGGCACGGTGGAGCCGATCACTAAGGAGGACCTCGCTCGCGCCGCCGTTCGCATGAATTCGAGCCCTGCTTTGAAAAAGGATTTCGAAGGATCGGGCTTGGACCGGCTCGAGACCGTGTTGGCTCTCGAAATCGTTCCGGCACCCATCGCCAAAGCCATTTCCTTGGGAGGCGAGTTCCATCGTCTCGAAAGTCCTCGGCTCAGTAACGAAGCGGCTAAGGCCTTCTTCTCCGGCGACGGAGCGAACATTCAGGCGACCCGGCGAAAATATAAAGAGTATTTCCCGGCGATCGAGGCGTCGCTGCTCTCTCTCTATCTCGGTGAGAAACCGATCAGCCCTGAAGCTCTGGAAAGCTTCAAGAAAGCCTTCTGTGAGAGCGAGCAAAGCAAGATCCGCTACCTCTGCGAAGAGACCTTGGTGCTGACCCGGTTCCAACAGCCCAAGTACGATCCTAGCGGCCAGATGAAAGACATTATTCCCGCGCGGGAGCTAGCGAGCGTGAACGAGTTCCACGAGCCGCCGAAGAAGCGGTTCGGTGTCGACGATTTGCAAGAGATCAACAACCTCTTCAATCTCTATAAAAAGTTCGCGTCCCCCATCGCTCGTTTGCCGGTGAGTCATCTCACCACCAACGTGGATTATTGTTTGCGCACTACGGCGCTCACGGAAGAACTTTATGGGGAGTGCTTACTACAGAAGATTCTTATTCTGGAAACGGCTCACCTCCCCGGCCCGAATTTGAGCTCTTCCATCCAGCAGTACCTGGAGTGGTTCCCGTCGCTTGCGAAAACCAGCACAAATTACGGGAAGCTTCTCGAGGCGAAGAACATTTTGGCTAAGATGGCCAGTCTTCGCCCGTAAAACCGGATTCGGATTTAGGTAGCGAGGATACATGCAGGATTACCGATCCCAGGGATGGTCGAGCCTTCTGAAAAGGGAAAGCTCGGTAGGCCCGCTTCCTCCGGCAGTTAGCCGCGGGCTTCTCTTTGCCATGGTCTTCGCTTCCGGCGCGGCCGGGCTGATCTATCAGGTGGTGTGGCACCGCTACTTGACCATTCTGCTGGGAGCACAGGCACGCGCCACCGCCGTGGTGCTGGCGATTTTTCTGGGGGGTATCAGCTCGGGCTACCTCGTTTTCGGGCGATGGACGCGGTGGAAAAAGTGGAACTTGCTCAAAGTCTACGCGCTCGTGGAGCTCGGTCTGGCCATTTGGGCCTTCTTTTTCCCTTTCGCGTTCGGTCTCGCGTTTCCGCTGACGTCCAAGCTCTATTCCTGGTTTGGCGTACAGAGTCTCGCTATCGACGTCCTGGTTTCGGTACTACTGATTGGGTTCCCGACGTTTTTGATGGGGGGCACTTTGCCGCTACTCACGCAAGGTCTCGCGAGAGACCTGGACGAAGCGAGCCAGGTTCACGCTCGCATCTATGGATTTAACACCGTAGGGGCCTGCTTCGGATCCCTGCTTGCGGGTTATCTCTTGATTCCTAATTTCGGGCTTCCCACCACGGGCGCTCTAGCCGGCACGGTCAACTTACTCATCGCCGGGCTCGCTTACGCCTTCTATGCGCGTTTCTCCCAGGAGAGTAAGGGAGACGAATCGCAGCCGGTCGACTTTCAAGCGAAACCGATGAGCCTTCATACGGGTATCTTGTTCGCCATCGGCTTTTGCTCAGGGTTCTACGTCCTCTGTCTGGAAACCGTGCTGATTCGGATCGTGGGTCTCTCCACGGGGGCTTCCGATTACAATTTCACGCTCATCGTATCTTTGTTCGTCTTCGGTTTAGGCTTCGGGAGCTTACTCGCGCGCCGGATCGGCAGGTACACCGAAGCGCATCTCTTCTGGAATCAGCTGGCCGTTTCTTCGCTGCTGCTTCTCGTCTATGTCAGCGCGAATCGTTGGCCGTATTGGGCCCATCTCACCCGCATCATCTTCCGGGATAGAATTGAGAACTTCTATTACTATCAAGGCGCCCTGGGTCTGCTGTTTTTCTGCGTGCTCGTCGTTCCGGTAAGTGTGTGCGGGTTTGTGCTCCCGCTTTGCTTTCACCTCCTGAAAGATCGGCAGGAGACCCTTGGTTTTCGCGTTGGGCAGCTCTACGGGCTGAACACGGTGGGAAGCGTATTGGGCGCCATTGTGGGCGGTTACCTTTTCCTTTATTTTATCAATTTGGATCATCTCTTCAAGGTTTGTATCGGCATCACTTTGCTGATGCTGGCCCTGTCGGCCTATTCCTATTGGACGCTGCGCAAGCCGTCGAAACTAGTCTTCGGCACGGGAATGGGAATCGCGGGCTTCGTTCTGATTGCGCTCTTCGTGGTTCCGCCCCACGATAAAGAAAATTATCTCCAGCCGTTTCGTCAGCAAGAGCCGATGGCTCAGAGCTACTTGGGCACGGAAGCCTTTCGACAGTTTTTGGGCTCGGCTTCCCAGATCGTCTTTTATAAGGATGGCCCCAACTCGACGGTCATCATCGGGGCTCAATCCCGAGGAGGCGAGGAGTTTTCCCGGACGATTTTCATGAACGGAAAGTCGGACGGAAACACCGAGGGCGACTTTCATACCATGAGTCTCACGGGCCATATTCCTGCGCTTCTTGCCCGAAAGCTCGATAGGGTGGCGGTCATTGGTTTCGGAACCGGAATCACGGCGGGAGCCATCTTGAGTTACGAGGATGTCCGCCGCATGGACATCATCGAGATTTCAGAAACGCTCATTCGCAACGCGCATTACTTCGATCGTTATAACGGCGGGGTCTCCGTTCACCCCAAGGCGCATTTCCATCAGATGGACGCGTTCCGTTTCTTGGGAGGCGCGGATCATAAATATGATTTGGTGGTGAGCGAGCCAAGTAACCCCTGGGTGAGTGGCGTTGAGAATCTCTACACCCAGGAATTTTACGACATTGCGAAGAAGAAGCTGAACCCGGAAGGGCTCTATGTGCAATGGGTTCAGGGCTATGCGTTCGAGGACAAGCTCACGCGCATGGTGCTGAAAACCATGTCGTCTAAGTTCAAGTACGTTTCCGTCTTTCAGATGATGACCTCGGATTTTGCGATCGTCGCTTCCGATAAGCCCATCGAGTACGAGGATCTCGTCCGATCGGCGGAAAGATTCAAGAGAAACAAGAACGCCCAAGTTGGCCTTGCCCGCAGCGGCATCCGCCGGTTCGAGACGGTGCTCGCTCATGAAGTGATCCCTTCGTCTTTGGTGCCGGCGATAACCGAGGGCTTGGAGCCGATCGAGCTGGAAAATCCGGTCCTGAGCCATGAGGCCACGAAGGCCTTTTTCGTGCGAGACGTGGTCGAAATCGACAGGCTACGGCGCTACTATAAAGAGTATTACCCTTCGGCGAATACCTTCCTCTTGAAGAAGTATCTCTCGGAGGGAACCTTCTCTCCGGATCTCATCGAAAGTTTTCGCTACACCTTTTGCGAGAACTTGGTGGGCAAGAATACCCGGCTTTGCGTGGAGACGTTCCTGATGGAGCAGATTTACGGCAAAGAAGCTCGCGGAGTGGCCTCTTACCCGCTGGTTATTCCTGAATCGGAGAAGCGGCAGATCGCAGATCTCATCAAGCCGGTGAAGCCTTCGGGACCGTTCACCGTCCTGGAACTTCAGGAAGTCGGCCTGACCTTCAATACTTTCAAGAAGTACTATTCACCCTTGGCGAACTTTTCATTCAGCCCGCTGCTGGCCCAAACGGATTATTGTTTGAGCAAGACCAAGCGAAGTGAAGATTTGTATGGCGACTGCCTCTTGCAGAAGGCCGCCATCATCGAGGTAGTGGATCCGCGAGACGAAAAATTACTTCCGGTGCTGAACCAGTTCAATGACTGGTTTGCCTTCTTGCCCCAGACGTCGCCGAACTACAGCCGGTACTCGCAGGCCAAGGCCATCATGGATAAGTTGATTTCCGACATTTCCCGGCGCAAAAGCCCTGCTTCCTAATTACGGGTCGTCTCGAAGGGGCCGGAGACCATTAAGGTGTGGCCGGAGCCAAGGCTTGAGAACGTAAAGCCGACCAGCGTGCGCAGGGCTTTGCCCGACTTGGGCTCCTGGTGGTCGTAGGAAAACTTCGCGCGCAGGAACTCGCATTTGCCGTTCACGCGAAGCGAAGTCTTGGAAGCGGCGGCTGCCGAACACTCGTCCGTCTCGAGAATCTCGAGGGAGGGACGATCGGCTTTATGGTCGGGCGCCGGGGTAGCCATCAGGACGCCACCCCTATAGCTAATGGTAGGAAATCCCGCTTCCGCGGCCGGGGCCGCGGCAGAAAAAAGACCGAGAACGAGGAGCAAGAAGCGCGTCATGGGACCTCCTGAAAGAGGCCCTAAACTAACTTAAAAGGGGGAGCGGATCCAATAGGCAGATTGGAGCGGGTCAGCCGCCTTTGGTGACGGCGAGCTCCAAGATACGGCGCGGGGTTAAGTTCTGGTCATTCTGATGGATTCTCCGGTACCAGTAATAGTTACGGAGCACAGAAGCCACATATTCCCGGGTCTCGCGGTAGGGAATGAGGTCGATGAAAAGGATGGGATCGGAAGCCGGATACCGCTGGGTCCAGGTGGCGATCTTGGCGGGGCCCGCGTTGTAAGCGGCGAGCGCGAGATGAATCTGCCCGTCGACCTGCTTTAAGAGCTTCAGCACGTAGTGCGCTCCGACTTCGACGTTGTCGTTCGGATCGAAGAGATTATTGTTTTTGCGAAGGAGCTCTCGCTTCACGGCGGGAAGTAGCTGCATCAGCCCATGCGCGTTCGCGGAAGAAACCGCCTTCACGTTGAACGCGCTCTCGCGCCGGGCGATGGAGATGAGCAGGTACGGATCGATGATGGAGGACTGGCGCTCGAAGATCGGGAAGAAAACTTTCGGGAAGTAGAGCTCCATGGTCTCTTTTGAGACGAGATTCGGATTGTGATAGAGCACGTCCGAGAGAATCGAGATCTTGCCGTGGTAGTCGGCCTGCTCGCGCTTTAGCTCCGCGAGATAAATCTTCACTTCCGGCTCGATGCCGTAAGACTCGGCCACCGCCCAGTTGAGGACTTGAGCGGCCGACGTATCGAAGTTCAGCCGGTGCAAGACTTCTACCTGCTCGATGAGCGGGTTCACGAGCGGCATTTGATTGGAGCGGGTGGTTTGGTTGAGGCTCTTTTTCAGCAGTACCGCGCCCGGGTCTTCGCTCCGCGCGGTCATGGCGATGATCGTGTGGAACGCGAAGGGATATTCCGTCTCGAGCTTCTCGAGGTATTTTTTCGCTTCGAGATCTTTCTTCCCTTCGGCCAAAACGCGGTAGAGCCAGTAAATGGGACGGGCGACGAAGCTGCTCGGAGTCGCGACCGCTTCTCTCAGGACGCGCTCGGCGTCTCCCATTTGTTTCGCGGCGTAGAAGAAGAGGGCGGAACGCGTGAGCATGTTCTCGCGATCCGCCGTGTTGTTGACGATGCACATGCCGCCACGCTCGTAGAGCCGGCCGATGTCCTCGAGCTTCGCCTTATCGGGAAGGTGATCTTCCAAGAGGGACGCGACGGAGATGGCGACGTTATTGGGGCATTCCTTCTCTTTGATAGCCAAGTCTTTGAGGAGGTTCGCGTTCGGCAGAGACAGGGACGCGACCCCGCGAAGGGAGGAGGAAACCGAAGCGAGTCTGAGCTCCACCCAGTTCGAGACTTTCCCTTTGCGGATCTTGGGGGTAACCCGGTGAAATTTTCTTCCGGAGGAAGCCGAGGCGGTGTGCTCTTTGCGCGCCTTAACTTTTTCCTCGAAGTACTCGCGGTTGATTACGCTGAAGCAAAAGAGATTTTCCGTGGGGGAAAGACGGCAGCTCTCCTCGAGCGCCTCCACTTCGGAATTGCTCAAGTTGTCCTTGAGGAAGGCGTTGAACTGTTTGGCCTTGGGATAGAAGGGGTCTTCTTCCACGTTGGGCGTGGGAAGGGCGGTTTCCGCCGCGCGCTCGGGGAGATCGACGCTCAAGGTAGCCCGGCTCTGGGATTGCGGCCCAGAGCAGCTAAATACCGACGCAATGACTAAAAGGAAAAATACCATGGCAAGGGGGTGAGGCCGAGGCGGCCCGGGACGAAACATCGTCTCCTTATTATAAGGGCCCGCGGGGGAAATTGGCAGCGACTTGGCCTGCCTCCCGCGCAAAAAACGTCACTCTGTAGGGCCGGGGAACAACGCCAGGCCCGGCCGGGGGGTGAATTCCTCAGGAAATCGGTTGGCCCCGCCTTTGCTTTGTAGCGGGTCGAGTCGGAGTGACGACGCTCCGAGACTAGAGAGCAGAGAGTAGGGAGTTTTATGAAGAAGATTTTCGCGGCCGTTTTAATGGTGTTTAGTCTGGTGCTGATCTCCTGCGGGCGTGATTGCCAAGTGGGTTACGGATACCAAGATCCTAGCTGCTCCGTGTACTACCCGCCGGCGACTCAGTATCCGACGCAGTACCCGAGCCAGTACCCGAGCCAGTACCCCACGCAATATCCGACGCAGTACCCCGCGGGCTACGTGCCCACGCAGTATCCGTCGCAATACCCAACTCAGTACCCGACGACGCCGAATCCGTATCCGGGTAACCCGTACTCGTACCCGTGCTCGCCGGCTAACCCGTATTGCTATCGTTAATCTTCAGGCGTTATGAGTTGGGGAGGAGCCTCGAGCTCTTCCCTCTTCTTCTCGAACTCGCCGAGCTTAGCGTCGTAGTTCTTTTGCCGCTCTTTCCAGCTGGCTAGCTGTTTTTGGAGCGGAGCGCGCTGCGCCTCGATCTGATTCAGGCCGTCTTGAATGCCTTTTTGCAGGGCTTTGGCTTTTTCCGGGTCGGCTCCCTTTTCCTGTACGCCCGCGTACTTCGCTTTCAGGGTCTCGTGCTCTTTTTGAAGCTTATCCAAGGCCGCAAGCTCCGCGGTCAGCACGTCGATGTTATGGGTCGCTGCGGCGAGGTTCTTTCTGGCCCTATCGATGTTCTGCCCCAGTGTCTGGACGTTTTTCTGGATACGAGTTTGGGCTTCCGGCTTTAGCGCAGGTTCCACCCCGAAGGCGGAAGTGAGCCAAAAGCAAAGCGCGAGTGAGAGAGCTTTCACGAGTTAGATTATAACCGGGCTGCCGTGCGGAAGGTGCCGAGTACTTCTTCGGAGAGCCAGTTTTGCGGCCCGATCCACTTATGCCGCACGCCTCCCGTCGGCTCCACCCAATAGGTTTCCGGAAAGCGGGTTGTGCCCATCCGCGCGGAGAAGTATCCGTTAGGATCGTGCAAAACGAGTACGGTCGGCTTGTAATCGAGGGTTTCGAACAGCCCGCTGACGTCTTGAGAAGCTTCATCCACGGAGATGGTGACCAGAAGCGGGAGCTTTCCGGCGCCTCTCTGCTTATCGAGCTGGCGGTTCAAGTAATCGAGTGCCGGTAGCTCGTCGAGGCAAGGAGGGCACCAGGTGGCCCAAAAGTTCACGATGAGGCCGTCGGGCGACTGTGCCGCGAGATCGCCCAAGGAGATTTGCTGTCGGCCTTTAAGGGCCGCCGGAAGAGTGGCCGCGCCCGCCACCACGGGAAAAGAGTGGTCCATGGGAAAAACGGATTTTTCCCCGGCAGAAGTGGCCTCACTGGCCTGGAAATGGAATCGGGTTCTGCGGACCCAACCAGGCAAAAAAGCCAAAAGAACGAGAGTCCCTACTACGGCAAGGATCGAAGCAAACTGTACTCCGAATCTCCGCTTGGCCGTGGTCACGGGGCCTCTTTATTCTTTGTCTTTGGCCTTGGCTTTTTTAGCTGGCTTGTCCGAAGGCGCTTTGTCCTTCGCGGCTTCCTTGGACGCCTTGGCCGGCTTATCCGCCGCGGCTTCCTTGGTATCCTTTTTCTTCGTCGGCTTCACGGGCGTCTTGGACTTCACCTTTTTGGCGTCGCCGACTTCAGGGATGTACCGAATGAGGCACATGGGAGCGTTGTCGCCGGGACGATTGTCCGCGAGCTTCAAGATTTGCGTGTAGCCACCGGGCCGTGTTTCAAAGCGCGGGGCCAAGGTTCCGTAGAGTTTACGGACGGCGAGGTCGACACGGTTAGTCCCGTTGTCGCCCGTCTTGGTGTTACCCAAGAGCGAATAGACACGCCGGCGGCCGGCCAAGTTGCCCCGTTTCGCGAGGGTTACGATCCGCTCGGCGAACCAGCGCAATTCCTTCGCGCGGCCCGGAGTCGTCCGGATCGTCTCGTTCTCAATCAAAGCCAAGGTCAACGACCGGAACATCGCTTTGCGATAGTTCGAATCCCCGCCGAGTTTTCTTCCCGCTTTACCGTGTCTCATACTACTGCTTTCAAGGGTCTGGATCCTTCGGCTATCGCCTCAGGATAAATTTGCCGGACCTCCGGCAAATTTAGTTAAGGGCTTCGCCCGTATCGGTCTTCTTCTTGTTGGCGAAGTACGTCTCGGGATCGAAGGCTTCGATCTTCATTCCGAAACCAAGTCCCATGTCTCCAAGTATTTCTTTGATCTCGTTCAAGGACTTGCGACCAAAATTCTTCGTCTTGAGCATCTCCGCTTCGGTCTTCTGAACCAATTCGCCGATGTACTTGATCCCGGCGTTTTGGAGGCAGTTGGCCGAGCGAACGGACAATTCGAGCTCATCGACAGTCCGGTAAAGGTTGTCGTTGATCTTTTCTTGCTCAATGACCGGAATCTCGACTTCGGGCTCGAGGCTCTCGTCGAAATTGATGAAGATGTTCAGCTGGTCCTTAAGGATCTTGGAGGCGTAAGCCACCGCGTCTTCGGGACGAACGGAACCGTCCGTGTGAACTTCCATCTCCAGCTTATCGTAATCGGTGTGCTGACCGACGCGGGCGTGTGAGACGTTGTAGTTCACTTTGCGGATGGGGGAGAAGAACGCGTCCACCGGGATTACGCCGGCGGGGAGGTCTTCACGGGCCATCTGTTCGGCGGGCATGTAGCCTTTGCCGTACTCGATCCGGAGCTCGGCGCGGAACTTACCTTCTTTACCGAGGGTAGCGACGTGCTGGCTGGGATTCAAAATTTCAACCGTGTCATCCACCTGGATGTCGGCGCCCGTCACGGGGCCGGCTCCGGTCTTTTCGATGACGACCGTCTTCGGGCCTTCCACGTACATCTTGAAGCGAAGCTCCTTGATGTTGAGGATGACGTCCGCCACATCTTCGACCACGTCGGAGAGGGAGGAGAATTCGTGCAACACTCCGTCGATACGGACCGCCGTCACCGCCGCTCCTTGGAGCGACGAGAGGAGAATCCGGCGAAGGCCGTTACCGATGGTGATACCGAACCCTCTTTCGAGAGGTCTGGCGGTAAACCGTCCGAAGTTATCCGTGAGGGAATCCCGATCGATTTCCAAACCCTTGGGCTTGATCAAACTGCGCCAGTTTTTAGGTGCGAGTGTAACGTCCATTAACTTGTTCTCCTTAACGAGAGTAGAGCTCAACCACCAGGTTTTCCTCAACGGGAAGCGTGATGTGATTGCGCTCGGGGAGATACTTTACAGTGCCTTTGAATTCGGTCTTGTTCAGCTCGAGCCAATCCGGAATCTCGCGCTTGCCCACGTTTTCGAGGGCGCGGAGGATGGCTTTTTTCGTCTGACTTTTGGGAGCGACGGAAACGACGTCGTTCACCTTGAGAATGATGTTGGACACGGAGACGGGCTTACCGTTCACCATGAAGTGGCCGTGGCTGACGAGCTGGCGGGCTTCCGCGCGGCTGTCGGCGAAACCGACCCGGTACACGACGCCGTCAAGACGGGTCTCGAGTACGCGGAGCAGGTTCAAGCCGGTAGAGCCCTTCTTGCGGCTCGCGATGTCGAAGTAGCGCGCGAACTGCGTTTCGAGAACGCCGTAAATGCGCTTCAACTTCTGCTTTTCGCGAAGCTGCAGACCGTAGTCCGAAAGCTTGGTGCGGCGCTGGCCGTGCTGGCCGGGCGGATAAGCGCGGCGCTCGAAACCACATTTGTCGGTGTAACAGCGGTCCCCCTTGAGGAACATCTTCATGTTTTCCCGACGACACATTTTGCAAACTGATTCGGTGGTTCTTGCCACGATTAAACCCTTCTTTTCTTGGGAGGACGGCACCCGTTATGCGGAATGGGCGTTACGTCTCGAATATAAGTGATGCGAAGTCCAGCGGACTGCAAACCGCGCAAAGCCGATTCACGACCCGCTCCCGGTCCGTTCACGAAGACGGCGATGGTGCGAACCCCGTTATCACCGGCAACACGTCCACAATCTTCAGCGGCGACTTGAGCGGCGAAGGGAGTGCTCTTACGAGCGCCCCGGAAGCCGCGCTTGCCAGCGGAAGACCAGGCCACCACTCCGCCCGTAGGGTCGGCGATGGTGATGATGGTGTTGTTGAAAGAGCACTGGATGTGCGCGTGTCCGTGAGGAACGTCCCGTTTATTGGACTTCTTTTTACGGACGACTTCCTTGCCGGGCTCTTTCGCCGTCGTATCTTTTACTTCTTCCGTAGCTTCCGCTACGGGCTTCTCGGTCTCAGTACTCACTCAATACTCCATTACTTCGAAACTTTGAGTTGTTTGCGTACGGCAACCGTCTTGCGAGGACCTTTGCGGGTGCGCGAATTGGTATGCGTCCGCTGTCCACGGACAGGAAGGCCCTTACGGTGCCGAAGACCACGGTAGGTACCGAGATCCATGAGGCGCTTGATATTCTGGTTGATGACCCGGCGGAGCTCGCCTTCCACCCGGTAGCTCTTCTCCAGATGGTCGCGAATCTTGGCGACTTCGTCTTCGCCGAGCTGATCCGTCTTCTTATTGGGGTCAATGCCAACAGTCTTCAAAATCTTGAGAGAGCTACTGCGAGCAATCCCATAGATATAGGTAAGACCGATTTCAATCCGTTTGTTTCTGGGGAGATCGACCCCGGCGATACGTGCCACTGTTTAACCCTGCCTCTGTTTGTGCCGTGGATCTTCGCAGCTCACGCGAACCACGCCACCACGTCTAAAGACCCGACACTTATTACAAATCTTCTTTACTGATGCTCGTACTTTCATACTTTTTTGCCCAAATAGAGACAACATTTAGGCGAAGGATGGTTAAGTTGTCAAATCCATTGCTCAAAGCATGGAAGACAACTAAGATTCCGCAGGCTTACTTGACCCTGTACGTAATCCTACCGCGCGTCAGGTCGTAAGGTGAGAGTTCTACCGTCACTTTGTCTCCGGCCAGGATGCGAATGTAGAACATTCGCATCTTTCCAGAGATGTGGGCTAGGACGGTTTTTCCGTTAACCAGCTGTACCCGAAACATCGCGTTCGGCAGTGGCTCCAGTACCGTCCCCTCGACCTCGATCCTATCGTCCTTCGCCATAGGGTCTACTATCCAGTCCTCATGTTTGAGGACATTTGCTCCTTTAGTTAATCTGCCACCCATAGGGCTTACCTTCCCATTCGGTAAGCACTTCGGGATCGCCTTCGGTCACTAAAATCGTATGCTCGTAATGCGCGGACAGCTTTCCGTCGTCGGTTACGGCTGTCCAGCGGTCGTCCAGGACTTTCACGCCCGCGGAGCCCTCGCTGATCATGGGCTCCAAGCAAATCGTCATGCCGGCGCGCAATTTGAGGTTCGAGGCGCCGGCTTCGTAGTTGGGGATCTGCGGATCTTCGTGCAGATGAGTCCCGATGCCGTGGCCGACGAACTCCCGGACCACGCCGTAGCCCATGGGCTTCACGGTGCCTTCGATGGCGCGTGCGATGTCTTTCAAGGTGTTGCCCGACCGGCATGCGCCAATACCCGCGTACAAAGACTGCTTCGTGGCGCGCATGAGCTTCAAGGCCGCTTCCGTCGGCTTTCCGATCGGAACGGTTACCGCGCTGTCGCCGTAAAAACCTTCCAGAATCACGCCAAAATCCAAACCGATGATGTCGCCGTCTTTGAGGGCGTACTGGCTGGGGATCCCGTGCACGATCTGATCGTTTACCGACGTGCAAAGCGAGTGACGGTACCCTTGATAGCCTTTGAACGCCGGCTTCACGCCCAAATCCTTGCAGCGCTTTTCAGACATCTCATCGAGTTGCAGCGTCGTGACGCCCGCTTTGGCGGCGTCGGCGAGTTCGATGAGAATCTGGCTCACGATCTTGCCACAGCGGCGCATGATCTCGAGCTCTCGGTTTGACTTAATGGTGACCATTACGTCAACGCCCGAAGTAGTTCAGCCTGAAGTGTCTCGATGGCTTGCTCGCCGTCGAAGGACTTCAACTTCTTGCTCTTCTCGTAATAGGCGAGCAACTGGCTATTTTGGCCTTCAAAAACTTGGAGACGGCGTTTGACGACTTCTTCTGTATCGTCGGAACGCTGCACGAGTTGTCCCCCGCAGCGATCGCAAGCTCCGTCGGCTTTCGGCTTCGAATTCAAAACGTGATAGGGCTCGCCGCAGTTCTTGCAAACCCGGCGGCCGGTCAATCGAGCCACCAGCTGGGACTGTGGCACTCGAAGGTTCAGCGCGCGCGTCACCGTCGTGCTCTGATTCTTGTCGAGCGCTTCGGCTTGAGGAACCGTACGCGGGAATCCGTCTAAGATGACTCGTTTTCCCTGAGACTTCGCTAAGGTGTCTTCGATAAGCGCGATCATGACGGAGTCGGGAACGAGATCGCCCTTATCCATGAAGGCCTTGGCCTTCAGGCCGACTTCGGTTTTTTCCTGGATGGCCGCGCGAAGCATATCGCCCGTCGACAAATGGAGGAATCCACCGCGCTGAGCCAAGCGTTTTGCTTGCGTACCTTTGCCCGAACCGGGTGCTCCAAGAAAGACCGTGATATCCATTGCTACCCTCGACGGCCCCGGAGCTTCGCATTTTTCATGAAGCCCTCGTAGTCGCGAGTCAGCAGGAACGTCTGGATTTGCGCGACGGTATCCAAAGCGACGCCGACGAGAATCAGCAGCGTCGTTCCTCCGAAGAAGAACGAGACCTTGAACTTGTTAATGAGAAGATCCGGCAGCAAGCAGACCGTCGCGATGTAGAGCGCGCCGCCGTAACTGATGCGATTGAGAACTTTTTGAAGGTAGTCGGCCGTGTTTTTTCCGGGACGGATGCCAGGAACGTAGCCGCCGTGCTTCTTGAGATTATCCGCCACATCGGTCGTGTTGAACACGAGCTCGGTGTAGAAAAAGCAGAAGAACACGATGAGGCCGGTGTACACGAGGTAGTACACCAAGCCACCGCGCTGAACGATATTGCGCAGGAAATCCACGACGGGATTACCGGGCAAGAACGCCAGGATGGTGACGGGCGCCATGAGTAGCGACGAGGCGAAGATCGGCGGAATCACGCCGCTCGTATTGATCTTCAAAGGCAAATGCGTCGACTGACCGCCATAGAGACGGCGGCCGACCTGGCGCTTCGCGTACTGGACGGGAATGCGGCGCTGGCCTTGCTCGAGGAAGATGATGACACCGACGACAACCACCATGAATGCGACGAGAAGCACGAGGGAAAGAGGCGAGAGCTGCCCGTCTTTCACGAGTGACAACGTCTGGTTTCCCGCCACCGGGATACCCGCGGCGATACCGGTGAAGATGATGAGAGAAATACCGTTACCGATACCTCGCTCCGTAATCTGCTCACCCAGCCACATAATGAAGGAAGTGCCGGCAGCGAGAGTCACTACCGCAATGAATTTAAAGCTCAAGCCGGGAATCATCACAAAGCCCGCTTCGTCGGAGCTCATCAGCGCCGAGGCGATGCTGAAACCCTGGAACATGGCCAGAACGACCGTGGCGTAGCGGGTGTATTGGTTGATCTTTTTCCGTCCCATCTCACCCTCTTTGTTGAGGGCGTCAAGATAGGGCCAGACTGACGTCAGAAGCTGGAAGATAATCGACGCACTGATGTAGGGCATGATGCCCAGCGCGAAGATCGAAGCGTTCTCGAGAGCTTTTCCCGAGAACATGTTCAGCATCCCGAACAGCGTGTTCTGATTGGTCTGGAAGAATCGCGCCAGGGTGACTGTGTTAACCCCGGGGACCGGGATGTGACAGCCAACTCTGTAAACGGCGAGAAGGCCCAGAGTGAATAGAATACGTCGTCTAAGCTCGGGAATCTTGGTGAGACCTTCTACAGCTGCCAAGCCTTACTCCTCGTCGGGTCGGCGTCCGGGGAGCGGAATTTCTTCCACCTGACCGCCCGCCTGATTGATTTTCTGTACGGCGGACTTAGAAAACTTGTGCGCCTTGATCGAAAGCTTTTTGTTCAGGGCACCGTCGCCCAGAACCTTAATGAGACTAGAGATCGAACGGATGAGATTTTTTTCGAGGAGCGTCGTCGCATCCACCGTCTCACCATCCCCAAACTTCTCTTCGAGGACCGTCACATTGACGACTTCGTAGGAAACACGGAACGGGCTCTTGAATCCCCATTTCGGGAGACGACGGTACAGAGGCGTTTGACCGCCTTCGAAACCGATACGGCGGCCTTTACCGGCACGAGCGGTTTGGCCTTTGCCACCGCGTCCGGCCTGCTTGCCCAAGCCCGAGCCGTTTCCACGGCCGCGGCGGGCGCGCTTCTGCCGGGATCCGGCGGGAGCGTGCATGTTATCTAAACTGAATTGCATGGTCGTAGCCATGTTAAACCTCTACTGCTTTAACGGCGAGAAGATGCGGAACTCGCTTGATCTGGCCCCAGGTCGCGGGGGTATCCGGCTGGACTACCTTGCTATTGAGCTTTCCTAAGCCCAAAGTGCGAACCACTACCCGCATCCATTCGGGAGTACAAATAATGCTCTTAACTAACTGAATTTCGAGTTTCTTTGCCATGATAAATTATCCCTGAGAGGCGGCTGCGGCAGCCTCCGGTAAACGATCCCGGAGGATCTCGCCAGGATCCCGCATGGACTGGAGACCATTCAAGGTCGCCCGCACCAAGTTGTGGGGATTGGTCGTTCCGAACGACTTCGTCAAAGCATTGCGGACACCCGCGATTTCCAGTACCGCTCGGCAAGCTCCGCCGGCGATGACTCCCGTACCTTCCATGGCCGGCTTGAGCATCACTTTCGCGGCGCCAAACTTACCGATGGTCTCCTGGGGGAAGGTTCCGTTTACGAGCGGAATCTTGACCAGGTTTTTCCGGGCGGACTCACCCGCTTTGCGGATGGCCTCGGGAACTTCACGCGCTTTGCCGAGACCGATGCCGACGTGACCCGTCGAATCGCCCACGACAACGATAACGCTGAAGCTGAACCGGCGTCCGCCCTTTACGACTTTGGCGACGCGGTTGATGTAAACGATACGCTCAGCGAGCTCTAAGCCCGAAGGACTCTGATGCGCTTGTCTCGGCCGTTGATTGCTCTGCATTGCCATTAGAAGGAAAGCCCTGCCTCTCTTGCCCCATCCGCAACCGCTTTGATTCTGCCGTGATAGGTATAACCGTTACGGTCGAAAACTACTTTTTCCACTTTCTTCTCGCCCGCTCGCTTACCGAGGATCTGGCCGAGAGTCTTAGCGGACTCCAAATTTTTGCGGGACTTCGAAGGGAAGTCCTTCTCACGAGTGTTCGCCTGGCAGAGCGTCTTGCCCGCGAGATCGTCGATGATCTGCGCGTACAGGAACTTATTGCTCTTATAAACGACCAGACGGGCGATTTGGCCCTTCTGCTTCATGAGCTTCTTGTGAATACGAACTTTGCGCGTGCACCGGACGGCTTGGCGCGGGTTCGTGTAGCTGCGAATCTTTCTAGACATACTTATTTACCTCCGCCGGCAGCTTTACCCTGCTTGAGCGTAATCTTTTCGCCTTGGTACCGGATGCCTTTGCCTTTGTAGGGCTCAGGCGGACGGACCTTACGAAGCTTGGCAGCGGTGCTGCCCAACAAATCTTTATCGGCGCCCGAGAGCGTGATCTTGGTGTTGGCTTCCACCGTGGCCTTGATTCCCACGGGAAGCGGGAAATCGACCGGGTGAGAGAATCCGAGGGTCAAGCCAAGATCCTGGCCTTTGACGGCAGCGCGATAACCGACGCCCTGGAGCTCGAGGACTTTCGTGTAACCGTCCGTCACGCCCGTAACCATGTTCTGAAGAAGCGAGCGCCACAAGCCGTGGAGCGCGCCGACCTTCGGATCGTTTTCGCCGGTGGTGGTGAGGTTAACCGTGTCCCCGGTAACGGCGACGACGATGCCTTGCGGAATGTCGCGGCTGAGCTTTCCGCTCTTGCCGCTCACTTCAACGTGTTGACCGTTGACCGTGACCTTCACGCCACTGGGAACCTTAATGGGTCTTTTTCCTACTCGAGACATACAATCACCAAATCTTGCAAAGAAGCTCGCCGCCAACTTTGTTTTCGCGAGCCACTTTGTCGGCCAAGACGCCTTTGGGCGTCGAAAGAATCGTCACAGCCTGCGCGCCGTCCGGTTCCGGAATTTCGCGGTGGCCTTTGTAAACCCGGAGGCCGGGCTTACTGATACGGGTCAACCCCTGAATGACCGAAGTGGTCTTACCGGAGTACTTCAAATAGATGCGGAGGATGCCCTCGTCGCCCTGCCGGAAAAGCTTATAGTTCTTCACGAACCCGTGCTCTTTCCAGATGTCGACAATGGCAATCTTCATCCGGCTAGGCGGAATGTCCACCTTAGGATGCCGAGCCTGTACGGCGTTACGAACTCTCGTCAGCAAATCTGCAATCGGATCATTTACCATTTTACCAACTCGCCTTAATGACTCCGGGGAGCATCCCCTGGAGCGCTAATCCGCGGAAACAGAGACGACAAAGCTGAAACTTTCTCAAGAAAGCCCGGGAACGACCGCAGCGAGGGCAGCGGTTGTACTTACGAACTTTGAACTTCGGGGTTCTACGGGCCTTTACTCTAAGTGACGTCTTTGCCATCGGTTACATTCTCTCAATTAGAAGTAGTCTTACGGAACGGGAAGCCGAGCTTTTCGAGAAGCTGGTACCCTTCCTTGTCCGTCTTTGCCGACGTGACCACGGTAATGTTCATGCCGCGCATCTTGTCCACGCGATCAAAATTGATCTCGGGGAAGATAATCTGTTCTTTCAGGCCCATCGTGTAGTTGCCGCGTCCGTCGAAGCCAGTGGGGCTGATACCGCGGAAGTCGCGGACACGGGGAAGGGCGATATTCGTGAACCGGTCGAGAAATTCGTACATGCGGGCACCACGAAGGGTGGTGACGCAACCGAGGGGCATGCCCTTACGAATCTTGAAAGCGGCGATGGCTTTCTTGGCGCGGGTCAATTTAGGCTTTTGGCCGGTGATGACGCCCACTTCTTCCATCGCCTTATCGAGAACCTTCATGTCAGTGGTGGCCTCTTTGAGGCACATGCTGACCAAAACTTTCTCGAGTTTCGGAGTCTGCATGGGGTTCTTGTACTTGTACTCCGCCATGAGCTCCGGAACGACTTTCTTCTGATAATGGTCGAAAAGTCTCGTTTTCATATCACTTATCCAACTGAGTGCTGCACTTGCGGCAGGACCGAACTTTATTGCCGTCGGCCAAAGTTTTGCGTGTCGTCCGGACTCCCTTGCCGCACTTATCGCAGTACAAAAGAACATTGGAAGCCTGAATGGAGCCTTCCTTTTCCACGATTCCGCCCGGAGCTTTGCCCGTGGGTTTCGTGTGCCGTTTGAGGACGTTGATCTTTTCGATCACGACCTTGCCGGTCTTGCGGTTCACGCGGAGGACCTTACCGGTCTTGCCGCGGTCTTTGCCCACTTTCACCTGAACGATGTCGTTACGGCGAACGTGAAAAATAGTGTTGAGTCTCGGTTCCATTACAGCACCTCCGGGGCGAGCGAAATGATCTTCATGTAGCCGTCCTTGGACGGAACGCGAAGTTCGCGGGCGACCGGTCCGAAGATGCGAGTGCCGATAGGCTCACCGTTGGTGTTCAAAAGAACAGCCGCGTTATCATCAAAACGAATGAAAGAACCATCCGAGCGGCGGATTTCCTTCTTGGTGCGCACGACAACCGCTTTCGCGACCGTGCCCTTCTTCACTTTGGAAGTAGGAAGGGCGTCCTTAATGGTGACGACGATGACATCGCCCACGCCGGCGTAACGACGCTTGGAACCACCGAGTACCTTAAAGCACATGACGGTCTTGGCGCCGGAGTTATCGGCGACGTTTAAATATGTTTCTTGCTGGATCATTCCGGAGATCCCTTCTTCACGATTTCCGAGATCCGGTAAGCCTTGTTCTTGGACAGGGGCCGGGTCGAAACGGCGATGACGGTATCGCCCTTTTTGCTCTCGTTCTTTTCGTCATGGACGAAAAGGCGCGTGTGGCGCTCGGTCTTTTTGGCGTACAGGTTATGAGCGTGCTCGCGGGCAACTTCGATGACGCGGGTCTTGGTCATCTTGTCGCTTACGACGACACCTTTCACGGCCTGCTTTTTACGAACAACTTCTGCTTCCATACAAACTCCCTAAATCCTACTCGCTCGCCTTAGCCGTCTTGGCTTTTGCCTTGGGCTTGGTGGTCTTTGCGGCTTTGGCCGGCTTGTCCTGAACGACGGCGGAAGCGGCTTTGGGGGCCGCCGCGGCTTCAGTCGCTCCTTTGGCGTTCTTCTCGGTCAAAATCGTATAGGCACGGGCGATGTCACGGCGGAGCTTACGGATCACGCTGGTATCCCGCGCTTCCGCGTTTTCCATCTTGAACCGTGAGCGGAAGACTTCTTCCTTCCACTGGTTGATGCGGCCCGTGAGGTCCGACGCCGAAAAATCTCTGAGTTCTTTCGCTTTCATTAGAGAGTCAATCCCCGCTGGACGATTTTCGTCTTGAGCGGAAGTTTATGAGAGGCCAGCGTGAGCGCTACTTTAGCGACATCAGGCGGACACCCTTCCATTTCAAACAAAATGCGGCCGGGCTTGATGACCGCAACCCAAAATTCCGGAGCTCCTTTACCGCCACCTTGCCGGGTCTCGGCAGGCTTTCTGGTGACAGGTTTGTCCGGAAAAATGCGGATGAACATCTTACCAATTTTCTTCACGTGCCGGGCAATCGTAACGCGGCTCGCTTCAATCTGACGGGCCGTAATACGGCCGTGCTCGACCGCGGCCAAACCGAAATCCCCGTTGTGCAGGTCGGATCCCCGGTAAGCTTTTCCGCGATTCTTGCCCTTTTGTACCTTGCGGTACTTAACGCGCTTGGGACTCAACATAACTCTTTATCCTTCAGTCTGAGGCGCGGTGTTGGCCACGGGACGTTGCTTCCCGAGTACATCGCCCTTATAAACCCAAACTTTTACGCCAATTTGGCCGTACGTCGTGTACGCCTCGGCCGTGCCGTAATCGATGTCCGCACGCAGCGTGTGCAACGGAACACTGCCTTCGGCGTAGCGCTCGACGCGGGCGATTTCGCTTCCACCCAAACGACCCGAGCACTGAACCTTGATTCCTTTGACGCCAAACTTGAACGCCTGCTGCATGGACTTCTTCATGGCGCGGCGGAAGGCGATACGGCGCTCGAGCTGATCCGCGATGTTCTCGGAGATGAGCTGGGCGTCGGCTTCGGCCTTACGGACTTCCTGAATGTTCAGGAAGACTTCGGTCGTGGAAAGCTTTTGCGTCTCGGCTTTGAGCTGCTCGATGCCAGTGCCTTTTTTGCCGATGACGATACCGGGACGAGCGGTATGAATGGTGATCTTGATCTTGCCGGCCACGCGCTCGATGTCGATGGCGGAGATGCCGGCGTGCCGAAGCTTGTCCTTCAAGAAACGGCGGATCTTAAGATCTTCGTGCAGGTACTTCGCGTAGTCCTTCGTCGCATACCAGCGAGAAGACCAGGTCTTGTTGACTCCTAAGCGAAAACCAATCGGATGTGTTTTTTGACCCATTTATCTGGCCTCGTCCAAAATAAGCGTCACGTGACACATTTTCTTGAGAATCGGATACGCACGACCTTGCGAGCGGGGCATGAAACGCTTCATGACCGGACCGTCGTCGACGCGTACGTTTTTCACGATCAAATTATCCATCGCGATGCCGCCTTTTTCGCGGGCGTTCGCAACCGCCGAGTTCAAAAGGGTATGCATCATCTTGCCGCCCTTTTTTTGGCAAAAACGGAGCTGAACGGACGCCTTGTCGACGGTCATGCCGGAGCAAAGCCGCGCAACCAGGCGCATCTTGCGGGGGGTAACCCGCGCGTATCTAAGAACTGCTCGGACTTCCATTACTTCGCCCCTTCTACTTTCGTCTTCTTGTCCCCGGAATGGACATGGAACGTCCGGGTGGCGGCGAACTCACCCAATTTGTGACCAACCATGTTCTCAGTGATGAACACGGGCACGAACTTGCGGCCATTGTGGACAGCTAAGGTCAAACCAATGAATTCCGGTACTACCGTCGAGCGGCGCGACCACGTCTTTACGACCTTATCCCGGCTTCCACCGGCTTTTTCGGCCTTCTTGATCAGATGCGCGTCGACGTAAGGACCTTTTTTTACTGAACGAGCCATAAATTACTTCTTATTCCTCCGACGAGTAATGAACCGGTCGGTACGGTGGTTCTTACGCGTCTTTTTACCTTTGGTCTTGATACCCCAAGGCGTCGTCGGATGACGGCCACCAGAGGAACGGCCTTCGCCGCCACCCATGGGATGATCGACCGGGTTCATGGAAACGCCGCGGTTATGCGGACGGAAACCCAACCAGCGCATGCGTCCGGCTTTACCAATCACGACGTTTTCGTGGTCGAGGTTACCGACCTGACCGATGGTCGCCCAGCAATCCTCGTGGATGCGGCGAATCTCACCGGACGGCATCCGAAGCTGGGCATAGCCCCCTTCGAAACCCACAATCGAAATCTGAGATCCGGCAGAGCGGCCGAGCTTGCCGCCCGCGCCGATTTTCATCTCTACGTTGTGCACCGACGTGCCCGCGGGGATGTTCTTCATGGGCATGCAATTGCCCACCTGAATGTCCGCCTTGGGAGACGCGACCACCGAGGTGCCGACCTTCACGCCGAGAGGCGCGAGGATGTAGCGCTTTTCGCCGTCGGCGTAGCAAACCAAGGCGAGATTCGCCGTGCGGTTCGGGTCGTACTCGAGCGCCGTGATTTTGCCCGGGATCTCTTTCTTATCCCGTTTGAAATCGACGAGGCGGTACTTCCGTTTATGACCACCGCCGCGGAAACGGCTGGTGATACGACCATAGTTATTACGACCACCCGTGCTCGACTTGATCTTGATCAGCTTCTTCTCGGGCTTCTTGTCAGAGAGCTCGGAGAAGTCCAGCTGGGTCAAAAACCGTCGGGTCGGTGTATAAGGTTTAAAGCTTTTTGTCGGCATGTCTTAACTCGCAGCGAATTCGAATTTCTCGCCATCCTTCAACTTCACGATGGCTTTTTTGATGAACTTCCGTTTGCCAGGAAACTTCCCTAGCTTCCGGCTCTCGGTACGGCAGACCATGGTATTGACCCGCTCGACCTTTACGCTAAAGAGCTTTTCGATAGCCTTTTTGATCTCTTGGCGATTAGCCGTGAGCTCGACTTCGAAACCATGCTCATTGAGCAAACCAGCGCGGAGAGTATTCTTCTCCGTAACGATGGCGCGTTTGATGATGCTATGCATTTGTCAGGCGCTCCGTCAGTTTCTGGACCGCCTGAGAACTGAGGACCAGATTCTTAAACTTCAAAAGATCGAAGACGTTGACGCCTTCGGGACGCAAGCACTTCACGCCCTTTAGGTTCTTCACGCTCAGGTTGAAGAACTTTTCCTTGTCTCCGACGTTCGCGTTCACGACCAAAGCGGTCGCGAATCCAAACGCTTTTTCGAGAGACTGAGAAGCATTTTTCGTGCTGAGCTTATCGAGCTCCAGCTTGTCGATGATGAACAGACGGTCTTCCTTCTGGTGCATGGAGAGAACGCTGATGAGCGCCTGGCGCATGCACTTCTTATTCATCTTCTGGATGCGACGACGGGGGCGCGGGCCGTGGGCTTTACCGCCGCCAACGAAAATAGGAGCGGTCGCGGCGCCGTGACGGGCCTGGCCGGTACCTTTTTGCTTGTACATCTTCTTCGTGGTGCCGTGCACTTCGCTGCGGGTCTTGGAATTCGCAGTGCGGTACTCGTAACGGCGCGCGATCTGCGTGCGGACGGCATCGTGAATAAGATGGGGCTTAATCTCACCGGAGAAAACGGCGTCGTTCAATTCGACGGAACCGACTTTCTCCTTCTTTAAATTATAGATGGGCAACAACGGCATGGAATCCTCTTACAACGTGATGCTCACATCGATGCCCGCCGACAAATCCAGCTTCATTAAGGAATCGATAGTATTTTGGGTAGGCTCAAGAATGTCGATCAGGCGCTTATGCGTCCGGATCTCGAACTGCTCGCGCGACTTTTTATCGACGTGCGGAGAACGAAGTACCGTGTACCGGTTAATCTTGGTCGGCAACGGAATCGGGCCCGCGATTTTCGCACCCGTACGCCGCGCCGTTTCCACGATTTCGGAGACGGACTGATCCAACAACTTATAGTCGAAGGCTTTTAAGCGAATTCTGATCTTCTGACTCTGCACCGGTTACTCCACAATCTCAGTGATCACACCGGCGCCGACGGTACGGCCGCCTTCGCGAATAGCGAAGCGGACTTCTTTTTCCATCGCGATGGGCGTAATCAATTCGCCTTCGATGGTGACGTTATCGCCGGGCATTACCATTTCGGT
>JAYUGC010000119.1:0-27898 GCA_043767805.1 Pseudomonadota bacterium
TCTTCTCGGTGGGCCTGGGTATCACCCCCGTCTCCGGCCGCATCGGCTTCGAGTTCGATATCGAGCCGCGCACCGGATTCTTACTCATTGACTGTTTGATGTCGGAAAGCGGCTGGGCTGCCTTTCGCAATGCGCTCTATCATATGATCCTCCCCGCGGTGGCCTTGGGCACGATTCCGCTCGCGACCATCGCCCGCATGACTCGCTCGAGTCTTTTGGAAGTGCTTGGGGAGGATTACATCCGCACCGCAAAGGCCAAGGGCTTGAGTCCCCTGAGAGTGGTCTGGGTACACGGCTTGCGAAACGCGCTCATTCCCATTGCGACCAGTATCGGCCTTCTGCTCAGCACCATCGTGACGGGAGCCATTCTTACCGAAACGATTTTCTCCTGGCCCGGCATCGGCAAATGGATGGTGGCAAGCGTAACCTCCCGCGACTATCCCGTCATTCAAGGGGGCCTCTTACTCATCGCCGCGCTCATCGTGTTCGTGAACATGGTTTTGGATCTGATGTACGCCCTCATCAACCCACGCATCCGGAGCGTCGTATGATTCAGGCCGGCACTCTGACCGGGACGTTACCCACGGCCGAAGCGTCCCCTCCGAAACTCTGGCGAGAGACGTGGAGCTACTTTTCCCAGAATCGGGGCGCGGTAATCGGTCTCTCGGCGATTTCCGCTTTCGTTTTGGTCGCGGCGCTCGCGCCTTGGGTAGCGCCCTACGATCCCAGCCGCGTTCACGACGGAGTATTGCAGCTCAGGCCTCTCGCGCAATCGGCATTCCCGCTCGGCACGGACGACATCGGCCGAGATGTGCTGAGCCGGCTTCTTTTCGGTGCCCGCATTTCGCTCGGCATCGGCTTTCTCGCCGTTTGCCTTTCGGTGAGTATCGGCACGACGCTGGGGCTTACGGCCGGCTATTTTGGCGGCGTCGTCGGCACTACCATCCTGCGCCTCATGGACATGATGATGGCTCTGCCCTCGCTTCTGCTCGCCATCGTCGTCGTATCGGTGCTAGGGCCGAACTTGCTTAACGCCATCTTGGCGGTAAGCCTCGTGCAGATCCCCACCATCACTCGCCTAGTGCGCGCGGCAACGCTTTCCGAAAAGGTAAAACCTTACGTCACCGCGTCTCGTTGCTACGGCGCGAGCCCCTTACGGCAGATGTTCATTAATATTCTTCCCAACGCGAGAGCTCCGCTCATAGTGCAGGCGACCCTCGGCTTCAGCGATGCGATTCTCGACGCGGCGGCTCTGGGCTTTCTGGGTCTGGGCGCTCAGGCTCCGACTCCCGAGTGGGGCACGATGCTCGCCGATAGCCGGCCTTTCATCGAAAGCGCTCCGTGGCTCGTCACTCTTCCCGGCCTTTGCATCCTTTGCGTGGTGCTTTCATTCAACCTCCTGGGCGACGGCCTTCGCGACGCCCTGGACCCGAGACTACGGAGATAAGCGATGCTTCTCGAAGTAGACAACCTCACCGTCGAGTTTCAAACCCAGCGCGGGCCGTCGAAAGCCGTCGACGGCGTGAGCTTCGCGCTCGACGCCGGAGAAACCCTGGGGTTGGTAGGAGAGTCCGGCTCGGGAAAAAGCGTGACGAGCCTCGCGCTCATGGGGCTGCTTCCGGGAAACGCGAGCGTGACCGCGACTCGACTCAACTTCGACGGGCTTTCGCTCCTCGATCTGTCTCCGCGCGGCCTGCGCCGGATCCGCGGCGGCTCCATCGGAATGATCTTTCAAGATCCCATGACGAGCTTGAATCCGTGCTTCACCGTAGGCTTTCAAATCGACGAAGCCCTCGCGGCTCACGGCAAGGGATCTCGCCGCGAGCGGCATAAGAGAGCTTTGGAACTTCTCGATCGCGTGGGCATCGCCGACGGCGCGCATCGGCTAAAGAGCTACCCCCACGAGCTCTCGGGCGGCATGTCTCAGCGCGTGATGATTGCCATGGCGCTCGCCTGTAAGCCGAGGCTCCTCATTGCCGACGAGCCCACGACCGCCTTGGACGTCACCATTCAAGCGCAGATCTTAAATCTCCTGAAAGATTTGTGCCGTGAGTCTTCGATGGCTCTCATCCTCATCACTCACGACCTGGGGGTCGTCGCCGAGCACACTGAGCGATTGTGCGTGATGTACGCGGGCGAGCTGGTGGAAAGCGGAAAGACCAAGGAGGTCCTTCAGCGCCCTAGGCACCCTTACACGGAAGGGCTCTTGAAATGTCTTCCGGGAAGAAATTTGAGTGAAGGCAAGTTGAGCCGTCTGCCCAGTATCGCAGGTGTCGTGCCGGATCTCACCCGCCGGCCTTCGGGCTGTCAGTTTCATCCTCGATGCGCTGGCGCGACCAGACAATGCGCCGAGCGCGCGCCGGCTTTTATCGACGGGGCTCGTTGCCACTTTCCCGTCGCGGAGGCTCGATCATGAGCTTACTTCAAACGGTGTCTCTGTCGAAAACGTACCCGGTCCGGAGTCTCTTCGGGCCAAAGCGCGCCATTCACGCCTTGACCGACGTTTCTTTTGAATTAAATCCGGGAGAAACCCTCGCCGTCGTGGGGGAGTCGGGCTGCGGAAAAAGCACGCTTGCGAAAGTGCTCTTGGGAATCGAGCCGGCATCCAGCGGCACCGTGCTTTGGAACGGGCGGCCCGCCACTGAGCTTTCGGCCGCCGAACGGCGCGGAAACGTACAGATGGTATTTCAAGATCCCATGGGATCGCTAAACCCGCGCAAACGGGCGTGGGAAATAATCGCCGAGCCCCTTCGCATCACTACCAAGGCGTCTCAGGAAGAGTGCCGCGCGCTGGCCGCGGCGATGCTCCAACGAGTGGGCTTGAGAGCCGAGCAGGCGGATCGCTATCCACATATGTTCAGCGGCGGGCAGCGCCAGCGCATTGGTATCGCCCGCGCCTTGATGCTACGGCCGAAAGTCCTCGTATGCGACGAGCCGGTCTCCGCACTCGACGTTTCCATTCAAGCGCAGATCTTGAATCTCCTTCGCGATCTTCAGGAAGAGTTCCGGCTCTCCTACGTTTTCATTTCTCACGATCTCTCGGTGGTGCGTTACCTGGCCGACCGCGTGCTGGTTATCTATCTCGGCCGCGCGGTGGAGTATGGGACCGCGAAGGAAGTGCTCACGCAACCGAAGCATCCGTACACTCAGGCGCTACTCGCCAGTACGCCCGAGATTCGCTTCGACGGTGTCCAGCGCGCGCAATCCGTGCGAGGGGAATTGCCGTCGCCGCTCAATCCGCCGCCGGGTTGCGCGTTTCACAAACGCTGCCCCATTGCCAAGGACAAATGCCGGGTCGACGTCCCTCGGCTCGACGCGAACGGCGTCGCTTGCCATTTCGCCTGACTCCGCGCGAATATCGGCCCCATGCCGTACCAGCCCATCCTCGCGACCCTGGCCTATGTCTTTTCGCCCGACGGAAAGAAGGTGCTTCTCGTGCACCGTAATCGCCGTCCGGACGACGCGCATTTCGGCAAGTACAACGGGCTTGGCGGAAAAATGGAAGCGCTGGAAAGTCCCGTAAGTTGTATCCGCCGCGAGATTCGGGAAGAGGCCGGCATCGAGTGCGAGTCGCTGACGTTAAAAGGTACCCTCAGCTGGCCCGGATTCGGCAAAGGCGGAGAAGATTGGTTCGGCTTTCTTTTTCGGGTGGATAAGTACTCTGGCACGCCCGCCACCGAGAACCCCGAAGGCACACTCGAATGGATCGAGACGGAGAAAATCCTCTCC
Organism: Pseudomonadota bacterium; assembly: GCA_043767805.1. Lineage (GTDB taxonomy): Bacteria > Bdellovibrionota > FAC87 > UBA2466 > UBA2466 > CAZZHG01. The sequence goes on from JAYUGC010000119.1 coordinate 3,730, forward strand.
CTTCCCCTGTGGGAAGGCGACCGTCATTTTCTGCCGCTCATGTTCGGTTCGGACCCGCGCCAGTTTCACGGGGTGATGCCTTACAAAGACGGACAACCGGTTTCTTGGCAGTACGATTGGATCTGATCTTACCGCGTCGTGACGCAGATCAAGGATAGGTCCACAATGGGGCCATCTTTTACCTTGGAGGCCCCATGTCACGTCTCGTGATTTCCCTTTTAGTTTTTGCCGCAAGTTTTTCTCAAGCAAGTCCGAGCCCCATTGTCGACCCAGCGCTGCGCTTGCCGGGAGAGACCCTGGCCGGCGTGGTCGATTATAAAGGCGGCTTCGCCAAACTCGAGCTGACCGTCGCCCTCAAAGACATCGTTCGCTCTTTCCGCGTCGCCGTTCCCAAGTACTGTAAGGACGTGGAGATTTTGGAGGCAGGCACCGTAACCGAAGGCGTCTTCGACGAGGCCAAGCTGGTGAGCGAAACGGACCACACTTACTCGGTCAATGGCGGCGCGGGCCTCAGAGTCAGTGGCGTTCGGTTGACGACGAATGGCCCGGCCACCTCGGTTTGCGCTATTCCCGTTTTCTTAAGTGCCAAGAAAGCCACCGTGGTGACCGATCCGGGCGACGACCCGGCGCTCGGCACCCCAATGCGTGCCAACATCTGCAATAAGTCGGCTCAAAAAGCCTCCCTTGCCCTCGGATTTAACGACGGCTCGCAGTGGATGGCGCAGGGCTGGTGGGATCTCGCGCCTGGTCAATGCAACTGGTTCACGGTCCGTGGCAATCCTTCCTACTCGCTTTACTTGCACGGCAGAACGCCGTCAGGAACGTTTTGGGGCAAAGGCCACGCCCAGTTCTGCGTAACGTCCGCGAAATTCAGAGGCGGTGAAGAGCTCTGCACCCTCGAAAAAGGTGGTTTCCGCGTCCCGATGACCAAGCTCACTCGTCAGTGGGACGGAAACGTCTACATGGACCTCTTGTAGCCTGAGATAAGTTCAGGGCCCCTCCCTTTATCGAGAGGGGCCCTTTTTATTTTTAGAGAAGCGACTGTAGCTGACGAAAGAATTGCACCACGCGCCCGAAACGGAAGCTCAAGTCCTCCGATTCGCTCGAGTGGCGAATGGCTTGCGCGAGATCGCTCAGGTCACCCATCTGGTAGTCCACGTTTCGCGCGACCTGCCCGAGCCGCTCGCCACTTCGGAGCGCGTCGACGACGTCACTTTGCAGCGCGTCCGCCAGGCACTCGGCGAGCTCGGAGATGTCTCCGAAACCTCCCGAAGGCCTTCGCCCCGATCCGCCGCGGACATCGATGCCGAACGACCCGCCCCGATAGTCATAGACCTCGTTGGCTAGTTGCTGCAGCTCGTGACGCGCTTGCTGAGCCGCGCGAATGGCTTGCTGACGTAAGCCTACATCCGATCCTGGCCGGATGATGACGATATCCGACCCAGGACGATGCCCACGCACTTCGGCGACGAGGGCCGAGGACGCTAGTAGCGCCGCGGCCAAGAGAAGCTGTTTCATACTCACCCCTTTTTGTTTGAAGACCGGGGAAGTCCCGGACCACTCCCTGAGGTGAGCTATATCAATAAGCGTGCCGGGCTTTTGAAGGCAAAAAGCGGCAGCAACCGGAAAACTTTTCCGATGATGGGGACGAAGCGCGCCTGTTCCTAAAATTTGGAACGCGAAACACTTAACGCGCGACGAAATAGATAACCGCTCCCCAGAGCGCGACGAAACGGAGGAATCTGCGATCCTGCACCGTCTTCACGACGTGAGAAGCGATCTGCGGCGGCCCCACTTCGCCCAAGCGGATTAGCGAATCGAGAACGAAGGCGAGATCGAGAAGCCCACTCTCCAACAGAGAGCGTGCACGCTCGAAAAGATTCCAGCCCAGCTGTTCGCCGTAATATCGATCGGGAGGAGAAACGCTAAGGGCAACGCGATTGGATTTGGAAGCTTGTGAGTTCTGCATGGAAGCGTTAGACCGCATTCCAGCGCGCAGGATCAAGAGACAAGATCCGTCACCGGGTCGAAGTAGGTGACGCGCTTTGAGAATTCCCGATACTCGCCACCCCGCGCGTGGGCACGGCCCCCGTCTCGAAATAGCCTTCGAACTCGAAGGAAAGCGCGGCGAGCTCCGCGCCCTCGAACTCTCTCACTTTCACGCCGTCGCTGTCGCTAATCCCGAAAGCCACGATGACCACGCCGTCCTCATCTCTCTGCAAGACCACGAGCCTCGTCACCGAGCTCTCACTCGGAACGTTGTACGCGGTCTGAGTGCAAATCGTGGCCCCCGTGGCCATGTTGGCTCCGGGGCGCGTGCGCGCGCAATGAAACGACTCCGTCCGCGGCGCCGACAAATCCACTCCCATCTTGTTCGAATGACGTAAATCGACACCGAGGAGACCCCAATAGGGGAGAAACGTATAGGGCCGATAGCCGATGGGCAGGAACCGAAGCTCGTTCTTCATGCCCTCTCTTACTTCGATCTGAATGCGGCCTTCCGACTTGTAATCCGCGCACACCAAAACCGAGGCCTGTCCCCGGCTTCCCCGCCGGCAACCTTCAGCGGGACTCGGAGCGACGACGTCGCGAGGCAACCAGAAACCGTATTTACGATCGAGAAGCTCGGTGCCGAAGTGACGAAAATGAGCGGGGTCGAGACCATGGCCTTCTTCGAGGGCCTTTCGCGCCGGCGCGAAGACCTGGCCGAGTAAGCGCGTTTCTTCCCTCTGCTGCTCCTCGCGGATCAGGTGCGATTCCACGTGCGGCTCGTGCCAAGCGTTGAAGCGGCGGGCGTAGCGGAACACTTCCTTCTGATCGATGCCGAAATTGAGACCAGTCGTCTCGGGAGAAAAATAAGCGGCGGTGGCGACTCCCAGAAGCTCGCCGTAGCGATTAAAGACGGGACCCCCGCTATTGCCGGGGCTGATGGGAGCCGTGAATTGAATGGAGGAAATCGCCCGCGCCGAGGAACCGACCCGATAATTCGCCTGGCGGCTGCGCTTATCTTCTCGGAGCCCACTGATGACGCCTTGGCTTAGCGAGAAATCAAAGCTGAGGGGATGGCCGATGATGATGGCGGACTCACCGACTTTGACTTTGCTCTCTTTCGGCCGCAGCCAGATCTCGGGTCGCACGTTCAGCCGAGCCACGCAAAGATCGATGTTTCTTTCATCCGAGCAACCGCCGATCTGAAACCGGTCCAGCTTCGTGCCATCGGCGAGATGAAAGATCGCCCCCATGCCGGGCCGAAGCGCGGGGCCGAGGACGTGATCGTTGGTGATCAAGACCCCGTCGTCCGAAATGAAGAAGCCCGTGCCCGTTGCTACCGGAACCCCTAAATGAGTGAGCTCGATGCGCACGATGGCGGGACGGAATCTTTCGTAAAGCGTCGCGGGATCGGCCACCATCCAGCGCGCGTGCTCGCCGTAGCGAGCCGCGAGTAGCGCGAGACCCAAACACGCCTGAAAAGCGAGCGAGCGCCGTGAAGTGAGCGCGCCCAACCAGCGCGCGTAGCGGCCGGAGCGAGGCGCGCCGACCACGCGCGTATCGAGGAGTAGATCGGCGAGCATCCGGCCATCCGTCCGAAAGAGCCCGAAGAACAGGGCTTGAAGGACGGGCAAGCAGGGCACGAGCACGTACGCGCCCGGAAGCCAGCTTCGCACCGCGGGCAGAAGCGAAAGAAAGGAGGCGACGGCGATAGGCACAACCTTGAAGCCGAACTCTCGAAGGAATGCGCGAACAAATCCCACGCGAGCCCGGGTTTCCGCGCGCTCGAGGCGCAGATGAAAGAGCGTCTTGCCGGCCGTGGTACCTAGATAGCGATAGCAGAAACCAAAGTAGAGGAAGAAGAGCGCAAGGATGAGGACACAGTCCAGGGAGAAGGCATTGGACTTAGACACGCTTAGTCCGAAACGAGCGAGGAGCACTCGTAAGGTACTGGCGAACAAACTGGAAAAGACGAGCAAGGCCCAGTCCAGAATCGTCGCCGCCATTCTCAAAGTGAAGCGGGGAACGGGAAACACCCAAGGAGCGGGGCGGGCCTTAGCTTTTCCGGTGGGCACCGGGAAGCTCCGGCGAATCAAAGTACGGTTCCACATTTGCCACCTCCCACCTACTCAGGAGTGCAACGGGGAGACCAGAATGCGAGCCTGGAAAAAAGCGTATGCTTTGTGTACGCGTGACGATCTTTTTACGTGGGTTGCCCGTATTCTACAAAGTTCGGGGTGGGCGTGACGACTTACGAAAGTGTAGATCCAAGACACGGTGTCTCGGAGGTCGCCAGCTGCCGGGTATCGCCTTAATGCATTTTGCGAAAACGCGCGAGGTCGAGCGATTCCCCCGGCTTCAGATGATAAACCTGATCGGGGGCGCCGGAGGTGCCGCGCTTCACCGCCATCACCTGGCTGCGGCCGACGACCTTCACCCAGCGCTGATCCTCCAGGATGACGCCCGTCGCTTCGTCGATGGCGAGTCCCAAGGATTCAGGGCTCACCGAGAACGCCGACCAAAACCGGTTCTGGCGATGCCGGACGAAAAAATGCTGATCGACCAGGATGCCACGAAGAAGGCCCAGTCCCGAGGCCATGATGACCGCCGCGGGATCGATTCCCAAAAGCTCGCCCCCCGCCACTTTCGGCGAGTTCACGTTGTAGTTTCCCGTGAACATGGTCTGCGCCATCACGGCCGTGCCAGCGCTCGTTCCGTAGATCGGAACGCCCCGAGCCATCTTGCGGCGAAGCAGAGTTTTGACCATCGGGTGCTTCTGCACCACCGACATGAAATCGTTTTGATCGCCGCCCGTGAAATACACGCCAGTCGCCGCTTCCAGCTGCTGGTAGAAACGCTCGCTTTGCGTATCCATTTCTTCCGGGGTCGGAGAGAGAAGGAGCTCTTTGATCTTATGGGGAGCCAGCTCATCCTTCAGGTAGTCGTAAACGACCTGGGGCTGATCCGTGGACCAGGTGATGAGCAGAATGCGCGCGCGGGTACCCCCTGACCAGTTGGCCAAAGCCGCGAGACCTGCCGCGGGCGGAGATCCGCCCCCGACCAAAATGAGCCGTTCCCTGGCCATCGCGGGAAAGGCGAGAGCCAAAAGCATCAGACATTTCAACATCAACCCCCCCGGGTCCTGTGTGAGTCCGTTTCCTAAGTTCTACTGAAGAACGGACGGTTTGGGGAGGAAAGATTTACTCAGGCTTTACGGAGGCCTCGGGAATGTTGTTCTCGGTAGCAATGTCCCGCGCGGGGCCTTCGCCCTTACCCTTTAGGTCCACAGCGACGCTTTTTGCCGAGCGGCCGTCCTGGAAGCGGATTTCCACCTGGCCATCGGCGTCGGCTGGCGCGACCGGCAGGAACTCGAGCGACAAAGTGCACTCTTTTCCCGGGGCGAGCGTCGTCACGCAGTCGCCTTCGGTACCGGGGAATGCTCCGCCCTGCCACCTGAAGGGAGCGGCTGGCAGAGTTCCTTGGAGCGCCGTGGCGTCTACCGTTCCCCGGTTCTCGATTTTCACTTTCCGGCTTGTCGCTTTGCCGATCGGGTAACGGCCGAAATCGAGCTGTGGGCGGTTTAAATGCAGATCGGCGACGAGCTGGCCTTCGCCCGCCGTTTTCAGTTCCGATTCGTGGTTGGCCAAGCCATCAAAGAGTTTCACCCGCACTCGCGCCTCGTAGGATTTGGCGGCTTCCGGGACGAACTTCACGGTCGCCTGGCAGCTCGCTCCGGGAGCGAGCCGGGCCGGGCAAGTGTGACTGAGCGTAAAGCCTCCGCCCTCGTAAGCGGGAGTCAGATCGAGTTGTCCTTCGACCCCGCCTCGGTTGGTGATCTTGAGACTTCCTTCGCGCTTATCGCCGACGAAAACGGGTCCGAAGGCCGCGAACGTTTCCGGAGACAGAGAGAGCAGTGCCGGGGCCCGCGAGTCGCCTTTCAAGCCAAGCTCCAGGGCGATTTCCGGTGCGACCCGATCGGAATAGAGAACGACCGCTTTTTCCGCGTACCCGCGATTTTCGGTGGGAGAGAATTCCAATTCGACGCGACAGCTAGCGCCGGGCGCGAGCGATTTGCCGCAATTTCCGGAATCTCCGGGAAATTTCCCGCCGCGGTACGTGAAGGCGCCCGCCAAAGTGATTTTCTCGAGGTTTAGATCGACCGTTTCGCCGCCGGTGTTCTTCATCTCGAAAATCTGCGCGGCTTTCGAGCCCGTCACTCGGATTCCGAAGTCGAAGTTAGGCGCGGAAAACTGCAGTTTGCCCGGGGCCACCGCGCGGCCCGTGCCAAGGGCCGCCGCCTTCATGATTTTCACGCCGTTGTCGTACTCGACTTCGAGCGTGTCTTTGAGATCTCCCGCCGCTTGAGGCGCAAAAGTGACGACGAGCTTACAAGACTTTGCGGCCTCCAGCTGATCCGCGCAGGTACCGCCCTCGCCCGGATAGCGGCCGCCTTTCCAAACGAAACCGGTCTTCTCACTGGAGAGCTGGGCCCTTAGCTTCAGGGCTGGAGACTCGCCGCTATTACTGATTTCAAAGGTGCGCTCGTCCTTCTGACCGACGAGCCAGCGACCAAAGTCCATTTTCGCCTCCCGGAAAGCGAGCGCCGCGGGAGGTTGTCCCACGCCTTTCAGGGGCACGGCCAGACTGACCATGGGCTTTTGCCCGTCGGCGAAGGTCACTTTCAAATCGTTGGCTTGCGCGCCCTTTTCCACGGGGGCAAAGCGCGTTTTCACAGTGCACTCGCGGCCAGGCTCGACCCGTTCCTTGCAACTGGACTCGATCGCGGCGAACGCGCCGTTAGGGACGATGGGAACTCCGAGTTGAAGGGAAACAGCCGGCAACTCGCCGGTATTTTTGATCGTCAAAACGCGATCGACCTTCGCCCCGAAGAGCGCCGTTCCGAAATCGATTGCGCCTTTGTCGGTCACTTCGAGGTTCGCAGGCGCGAGCGCGCGGCCTTTCAGAGGAAGCACCAAACTTTGCGTCGTGGCGCCGTCGGAATATCCCATTTTGAGATCGGCCGTGACCACGCCCGCCGTGGTCGGCGAGTACGCGACTTGCACCAAACAGCGACGCCCTCCATGCACGGCCTGGCCGCAAAGATCTTTTTCCCCTGCCTTTTCGCTCGCCCACTTGAAGGCGAACGGGGCTGTCAAAGGCTGAATCTCGAGTTTTTCCGTGGGCACGTCTCCGTCGTTGCGGATGGTGATGAACTCGGCCTTGCTCGAACCGACGACCTGATCGCCGAAATCGACTTTCTTCACGGGCTCGAACACGAGCCGCGCGGGCGCGAGCACTTTCGCGTGCAAGGGATATTTATACGTCTGTTCCGCAAGCCCGTTTTGATAGGACAACGTGAGACCAGCCTCGAAGGAGCCCGGCTTTGCGCTCGTAAAACGTACGGTGAGCTCACATTCTCCCTTGGCGGGAATCGAGCTCCCGCAAGCGGCGCCGTCTTTCCCGGCGGTCTTCAGCTCGAAGCCTTTCCCGAAACCCGTCGGGGTGATTCTGAAATTCGTCGCTTCTCCCTGGCCTTCGTTCACGACGTGATAGCGCTCCTCCAAGACGTGGTCGACGAGCCTTTCCGGAAACTCTCCCGGTGACTTTTCCCGGATGGAGAGGCGCGCCGGCGTGATCCCTTCGGCCGCGAGCGTTTGCCAGGCTTCGCGCGAGCCAAAGCGAAGGCCGAACTTTTGTTCGCTCGCGCCGCCAAAAAGAGGCGCGCTTTGAAGGGCCAATCGGCACGTCAGGCGAGGCGCGAGCGTCTTGCCGCAATCTCCGCCTTCGCCCGGGAACTTCCCACCGCGAAAAGAGAACGGAGAGCTCAAAGGCGCGGCTACTTCTAAATTTTCCGCGGGGAGATCGCCCACGTTGGCGACGGCCACGAGAAAGGCGGACGTCGTTCCCAAAATCTGTGTGCCCAGGTTTCCCGCTCCTGGCGCCTGCATCACGAGACTCGCGGGACGAAGGCCCGCGCCGGCAAGCGATCGCTCGGAAGCTCCGCCTTGATAGGTGACGGTGCATTTGCCCGCCTGGGCCCCCGGCGTGGTCGGCTGAAATTGGAGCTTCACGGCGCACGTCTTGCCTGGAGAAAGGCGCGGGTCGCAGCTAGTTCCTTGAAAGGCGGCGCCCGTCACGCGAACGGAAAGCGAGGTCGCTTCCATTTCGCCGGTGTTACGCAAAACCACTTCTTTCTCGGCCATCGATCCGAGCAGCAAGTTTCCGAAATTGGTGTCACCTTCGAGCTCGATCCTTGCTGGCCGCAGAGCGGTTCCCGAAACGCGCAAAAGCACCGTCGTTTCCTCGTACTCTCCTTTGAGCTGAACCCGGAGAGTCGCGGCGTGCGCGCCCGCTTCTTTCGGCTCGAATTTGAGGGCGAGCTCGCAGCTGCGGTTTGCTTCCCAGGTGCCCAGACACGCTTTGCTTTCCACCGTAAACGGAGGATCGATGGTGAGACTCTCCACCTGAATGGGCTTCTGGCCCCCGTGCCTGAGCTGCCAGCGTCCTTCGGCCGAAGTTCCGACGGCTATGATGCCGAGACTGGTCTCGAGCGCCTTGTCGGGCCTGAGCGGCGTGAGCGCGAGCGGCTCCTCATACCGAAGCGAGGGCGCGGCCGGCTGAGCCTTCGCGGTGAAGGCCCAGGTAGGGGACAGGGACAGGACGAGGTATAGATAGCGCATAAGTCTCCCAATCCTATATCGGTGGATCAGGACCATGTCCTGAATGCACTGTTCCAAAAAACTCCTATAGCCCCCGCCGACGGATGCCGAAAAGCAGCTATCAGGAGGAAGTTTCATGTCGGAAGAAAAGAAAGCCACTGCCCCCGCCAAAGATACCGCGGCCCCGAAAAAGAAGGAAAAGGCCACGGAGCAAAATAGCCGTGAAGTGATCAAAAAGGCGAAGTGGACGCTACAACGCTGCCGCAAGATCGCCCGTCGTTTCACCTCGGTGAAACAGTGGGAGTTCGGCGGGCCCTCCAGCTTCAAATCCGCCCAAGCGCATGGCTGGGTCGCGGAAATTGAAAACCAAGTCTGGAAGAACCCTCAGCCCGTAAAGCACAAGAAAGCGGCGTAACCGTTTTTCATTCGGCTTCTCGCCTTAAGGCTTGGGCTTCACAGAGCTCGGCCTTGAGGCGAAGCTATGTCCGCCCTCTTCTACCGACCGATGTGACCAGTGGCTACCAGCGCTTGCGGCCGCGAGGAGCCGGACGACGTCCATACCCTTGAGGCACGGGACGACCGCCGCCCCCGCCCTTTTTCTTGATTCCCGTCACCACTTCTTCGCCGTCGGCGTCGTGGTTTTCGAGGAACGTCAGAGCGGAGCCCGTCTTGCCGTTACGGCCGGTGCGGCCGATGCGGTGGACGTAATCCTCACGCGATCCGGGAACGTCGTAGTTGATGACATGTTCGATATCGAGAACGTCGATACCGCGTCCCGCGAGATCGGTCGCGACCAAAATGCGACTCGCGCCCGAGCGGAATCTTTCCAAAGCCATCTTACGCTGGCCCTGACTGCGGCCACCGTGCAAGGTGACGACCGACATGCCTTCGCGAGAGAGCAATTTCGCCAGACGATCCGTGCGTGCTTGAGTGCGAGCGAATACCAAGATTTTGCCTTGGCGAATTTTGAGCTCCTTCAAGAGCGTGGTGTTCTTCGCGTCGCCTTGCATGCGCATCGTGGTCTCTTCGACCTGTCCGATGACCTGAGCTACCGGGCCAATCGCGACACGTTCGGGATCTTTCAAAAAGGTTCCCGCGAGGCCCATGATTTCCGCCGGCAATGTCGCCGAGAAAAGCAAAGTCTGACGCTCTTTCGGAACCTGAGTCATGATCTGGCGGATCTGCGGAATGAATCCCATGTCGAGCATGCGATCGACTTCGTCCAAGACGAGAAGACCGACGCTCGAGAGATTCACCGTCCGCTGCTGCATGTGATCGATGAGGCGTCCCGGAGTCGCAATGATGTAATCGGTTCCTTGAGACAGCTCGTTCGCCTGGCGGTTGAAGGACTCTCCTCCGACCAAAAGCGTGCCGTAAAAGCCCATGCCCTTACTCATCTGCTGGAGCACGGAATGAATTTGCGCCGCGAGCTCGCGAGTGGGAGCGAGAACGAGCGCGCGGTGATTGGGGCTGCGCTCGAGAAAAGTGAGAAGCGGAATGCCGAAGGCACCCGTTTTACCCGTGCCCGTTTGGGCCGTACCAAGAACGTCCCGGCCGGAGAGCGCCAAGGGAATGGTCTCTTTTTGAACGGGAGTCGGGTTGAGAAATCCCATCTGAACCAGGGCAGAGCCCAAGGTAATAGGGAGATCCAATTGATTGAACGTTTCGAATGATTTCAAAGGGAACTTTCTAGGGGAAGCCAAAGCTTCTCCAAGCCGGGAATATCCGGCTAATTGACCCACGCGTTTGCGTGCTGAAATGGGCAGGTCGGACTTAGGTATTTTTAGGCAGGGATTCTAGAGGCAAGGGGCACGCAGGAAAGGGAATCCACTTTTTCCGCCCCTTAAAGGACTTATCGGAACTTACAGGCTGGAACCTTGAGGAGTAAGTCCGGGGGCCCTTTCGGACCCCCGGAACAAATCAGCTGATGAAGCTTGCAACTAAGCGTGGAGCTTAGTAGCCGCCGCGTCCGCCACGGCCACCGCCGCCGCCGCCGCCACGACCACCACCACCGAAGCCGCCGCCGCCGCCACCGCCGCCGCGACCACCACGTCCGCCGCCGCCGCCGCCGAAGCCGCCGCCGCCGCCGCCTCCGCCAGAGCGAGGCTCTTGCGGACGGGCTTCGTTAACCGTCAAAGGACGGCCTTCGAGCTCTTTGCCGTTGAATTCGGCAATGGCCTTTTCGGCCTCTTCATCCGTCGACATTTCGACGAAACCAAAACCTTTGGAACGACCCGTGTCACGGTCCGTGATTAAACGGACGGAATCAACGGTACCGATCTGAGCGAACAGATCGGACAAAGAACCTTCCGTCGCGGAGAACGGAAGATTACCAACATACAACTTTTTTCCCATTTTTTTTGCCTCCTGGCTGGGGTGCTCGACGAGGGACACAGTGAGCACCCTGCTCAGAGGCCTTCGACTCGACTTAAGCACAAACCCTACCAGAGTGACTTTGTAATGTCTCGATCTGAATTGAGAATTTCTCTCGGCGCGTCTGGAAACGAGATAATACCCAAGGCAACCCTTGGGAACTTAGAGGGTTTCGATATAATGAGAGGACGCCAATAACGCCGGCCTTCATGCCCGAGGTTTTCACCTGAAATGACCGTAGATTACCGCGATGTGTATGCCCGAGAATGGCAAGTTTACCTCACTTCGGAGGTCCATCCGGGCGAGTCCGTTTTGCTCGAAGTCTATAAGGATCGGTGGCCCAAAGCCCGGATGCTGGACCTTGGGGTCGGCGCCGGCCGGACTACCTGGATTTTCGCTCCCCTCGTCCAATACTACGTGGGCATCGATTCGGTCCCGAAAATGGTGGAGCAGTGCCGCGGTCTTTTTCTGGAGACCCCGCACCGCCGGTTCGTCCTGGCCGATGCGGTGGACCTAAGCCAGTTCGAAAGCGAGTCCTTCGACATCGTCCTTTTCAGCTACAACGGCATCGACCACCTGGATCTGGTGGACCGGACTACGTCGCTGAAAGAAATCCACCGGGTTTTGAAGCCCGGGGGCGTTTACTTTTTTTCTTCCCACGCGTTCACGGTCTTGCCCCATCGCACGCCGGCCATCCCCTCGGTGAGCCACAACCCGCTCCGCTGGATCTCGACTTGGGTGAGTAACCGCCGCGAAAAGAACTTCTTCTCGCGCGTCAATCATCTGGCCGCGGAAACCGACGCCCAAGCTCGCGGCTGGGCCGTCTTGCCGGACAAAGCCCACGGCGGTGAGATGGAGTTTTTCTACATCCGTCCCAACGCCCAAATCCCGCACCTGGAGCGGTTGAACTTCGTCGTCGACAAGGTGATCAACACCAAAGGCGAAACGGTGAAGGACCTAGACAACCCGGGCAACGACTGGTGGTTCCACTATCTCTGTCACAAAAAGGCCTGAGCGGGCTTTGATTTGCCTTCGCAGTCGACTTCCACTTCAGGCCGTCCCGTATCGGCGCTCCCGCTGCGCAAACGGCGCCGCCCCTCCTGGGCGAGCTTCAAATAACGAGAGCGAAGCGTTGCAATTTCTTCTTCGGTAAGCTCTTCCACGTCGATGACGGCCGTGTGAGCCCCTTCCGTCGCGCGAATTAATTCGTCGAGCTTGAGCTGGAGAGCCTGCGTGTCCCGATTCTGACTATTTTGAATCAGAAAGACCATCAAGAAGGTCACGATGGTGGTGCCGGTGTTGATGACGAGCTGCCAGGTGTCGCTGAACCCGAAAACCGGGCCCGTCGCCGCCCAAATGACGACGATGGCGAGAGCCAACAAGAACCCGGACGGGTGTCCCGCAGCAGCCGAAGTCGCGCGGGCGAACTTCGTGAAAAATCCGACGTTCTTACCGATTTTTTGCGGCTTCATGATTTTTTCAGAGCTCGGTAAATGCCAAGCAGGATCATCGCCCCGAGGACAGACGCGATAAAGCCTCCCGCCTCACCAGGCAGGTACCAACCGAGACTTCTGCCGAGAAAAGTGGCCACCAGAGAACCGGCGATGCCCAGAAGCGCGGTGATGAAGAATCCGCCCGGATCGCGGCCCGGCATGAGGAACTTGGCGACCACTCCGACGATTAAACCGATGATGAGAGCTACGAGAATTTCCATGAACGTTCACCCCTTGAAAAATAAATCGAACCTGAGTCTGCTTGTTGCAATCCATATACCACTAAAAACCCAGTCCATCGGCGGTTCCGGGCGCGAGCTTCTTCAGTGTGTGACGTTTCGCCACACTTAGGGACGAGCCAAGCGCCTTCCCAATTAGGTACGTCTCTTGCAAAAGTGGCGGGCGAAAAGCCCATTGGAGAAACGGAGCTGGCCATGGACATCGTTTTGCTACTGGAAGAAGACCACCGGCAAATCCGAAAGCTACTCGCGCGCCTTCGCAACCAGAGCACCGATCGGGCGGCGATCTACCGAGCCTTGCGCGCCGAGCTCGAGTCCCACGATGCCGCCGAGGAGGAACGAATCTACCCTCGTATCGCCCGGCTCCTCGATATGAAAGAGGAAGCGGAAACGTTTCTCGAGGAGCACCAAGCGTCTCGCGATCTCATGGATCGATTAGAGACACTGAATCCTAACGGTGACGCCTGGCGAGCTCTCGCGGCGGATTTGAGCGAAATCGTCGAGACGCACCTCGAAGAGGAAGAAGAGCTTCTCTTTCCTCAGATTAGAAAATTGCTTTCCGACGAGCTAAGAGATCGCCTGGGCCGAGAGCTACTCAGGGCAAAGGGCAGTCTAGAGCTCGCTAGCTGAGTGTCGGCGCTTTTTTTGCAGGTTGATTCAGGTAAAGGGGGGTTCATGCGCTCACTTCTTTTGACTTTCTTGGCCTTTGTCTTGGTGGCTTGCGCGGCTCGGGAAGCGCCCGCCGTGCCCACCGAACCGCCGACTCCGCTCGGACTCGGCAGCCCTCCTCACCCCAACGATCCCGCCCTGACCCCTCCCGCTCCTGGAGCTTTCGGGCTGACGGCTCCCTTCAAACCGCGCGACCCGCAACAGGGCTCCGAGGTCGGCGGCGAGACCACTCGCCGATCGGAAGTTCCCGTAACCCCGGGAACCAGCTCATCCTCGGGCGGAGAATAGTTAGGGGGAACTAGGTCGACGAGAGAAGGTTCAAAAAAAGAGGCCACGGACGCCCGGCGCCCGTGGCCTCCCAGTTTCACGAGAAAAGAAACTTCCCTTAGTTAGGGGAAGATTCGGACTCGGTCTTCTCTTTCACTTCGACCGAGCCGTCGGTGCCCGTTTTCTTAACGGTGGAGGATTCCTCCTTCGCCTTCGCGTCTCCGACCTTCTTCGACTTCTTCTTTTTGCGGGTCTCTTTCACAGTGCCGGTGATCGGATTCGTCGACTTGTCGCTGGAGACCTTCACTTGAGTCTCGTCCGCCGTCGCCACTCCCGCCGAGACCATAAGGCCGGCGACTCCGCACATCATCCACTTGGTTAGCTTGCTGTTCATTGGTTCTCCTCTTTGTCTTGCTCTCACTTACAACACCGTCGATAAAACTCACTCCGCTTCAAAATGAGCCGCGTCGGGATCCAAGGCGTCCAGAGAGCGGGTCACTTTGCCTAGCTCTTTTCTGGCGAAACGAACGCCTTCATCCGCGTTCACGTCCCCTTCGGTGGAAACCGCCTCGAGCTCTCCCCGCACTTCCTTGAGAGACACGTCGAGGTCGCCCAATAGGCGGCAGCGATCCGAAACGTTACGCTCGCACAAGTCCATTTTCAAGCGATCGAGCCGTCCTTGCTGGCGCTCGGTTTCCGTCTCTAATCGATGGCGAGGAGTTTGTTGGGGCGGCAAAGGTAAAGACGCTTTTGCCACCGCCAAAGGACCAAGTGCTAATACCAAGGCCGCTACCCATTCCAGCGATCGTTTACAGTGCATACGATTACCTCTCTCGGTATCCTCGTAAAAGAAATCCAGTGACACATCCCGCTCCGAATCCGACGAGGGCGGTCCGATTGCGGTTAATAAAACTAAGAACCCCGTTTCCAAGCCGACCCAGCCACTGGTCCGGATTCGATACGGTCCCTGCCACAGATTGGTGAGTGGTCGCCACGCGCTTCCCATCCAAAATGTCATCCCCGGTATGGTAATCCACCCCTTGGATGGCGCTTTGCACACGCTCCGCTCCCAGATTCAAACGATCTTCCTTCGTGGGAAGGCTCGCCATTTGCGTCACTCCACTCTCCCGGTTTGGTTCTGCTTACTGAAACTGCAAGCGCTGTACCATCCCAGGCGAGCCCGGCCTTTATTCGGCGGTGGTGGGCTTGGACGCCGAGCCCCGGACGAGGGAGAGCAAACGCCGAGCATAGAAGTCCGCCTCGCGGATACGGCGCGGCGTTTCATTGTAAGCCTGAGGGTGCTCGCGCGCGAATTTCCTCGCGCTCTCGAGAGTTTGGCTCGTGGCGAGAAAGGCTTCCGGGAACCGGCGATCCGCTCCGGCGACCTTGGCCTTCTCCAAGTTCTTGCGAGCGACTTCGAAAGACGGAATCGGCGAGAAAAAGCCCTCGCACTCGAGGTACGCCCGTAAGAGAACTTTCCTCTCCCGCGTCGCCCGGGGAATTTGATCGTCCTCCACGAGCTCCGCGATTTCCCTGAAGCTCGCCTCCGCGCGCTCGAAGGCCCGGCGAGCCGGCGTATTTTTTCGTGAGTCCGTTTCGAATCGCTTCTGCAGGCCGGCCCTAACCTCAAGGGGCTCGGCAAGAACCTTACGGGCGATCTCGGCCGTCTCGAGGGCGGCTTTCAGCTCATTCTCGGCAGCGCGGGCTCTCAGCGCTCGCGTGTCGCCCGCGATCGAATCGGAGTCTTTCGCAGCGGTAAAATGCACGAGTGCCCGGTTGAAGCGCTTGGGCGATAAGACGGGGACCTCCAAGACTCTCGCCCGATCTAAGGCGCGCTCTAAGGGCACGAGAGAAGGCGCAACCACCGCCGCCGGCCCGGAAAATTCCGATTCCAGAACGGGACCTTCGGAGCTACACGCGCTCGCCAGCGCCATCACCGTGATGACCACGGACTGCCTAAGCCAACTGTCAAAATGCCCCTGTTGTTTCATTTCGAGAAAGACGTAGTGCAACGAGAGTGCCAGACAACCCGCGTCTAACCCGGTGGGGCCGGCTTATGGCTGAGAGCCGTCCCCGCTGTTATAATGGGAAGGCTTTATCCCTCATCTTTTTTCACTGGACTCCACTCGCATGAAAACAGCCATCCTCGGTGTCGCCACGGGATACGACCGCAGAGCGCTCACCCCGTTCGTCGCCTCTCTTCTCAAATCGGGTTACGCGGGCGACACCTGGCTTTTCATTTCCGAAGGCGACCGGGCCCTGGCGGAGTGGCTGCAAAAAAACGGGATCCACACCATCGAGGTCAGCTCGGTCCAGCCCTATGCGGCCGAGTTCACGCCCGCGGCTCATTCGGTTCCCGCCGAGCACCCCGGAACTTCTCCCCACGTGCGCCGGTATTTCATGTACCAGCTCTTCCTAAATACCGTGGGTCGCGACTACGACTTATTCTTGCTCACCGACACCCGTGACGTGGCATTCCAAAAAGACCCCTTCGACTTTCCTCGCGCAGATGCGGAGATCTGGTTCGTGCAGGAAGACAAAAGCAAGGTCATCGGCACCTGCCACGGAAACTCCCTGTGGATGAAGAACGCGTTTGGAGACAAAGGGCTCGAAGAGCTCAAGAACAAGTCCATCTCCTGTTCAGGAACGACCTTCGGCACGCGCAAAGGGATCGAAGCTTATCTCGATAAGCTTTTGAAACTCGCCCTTTCCCGCAAAGTCATCGAGATTGGCGGCGATCAGGCGATTCACAATTACATCGTCTACAAAGACCCGCTCGCGAAACAGCACGTGTTCGAGAACGAGGACGGGCCCGTCTTGACGCTGCACTGGAAATCCGACGCCACGTTTCGGATCGAGCCCGACGGCACCATGAAAAACGATCACGGCGGCGTTCCGACGATCCTCCACCAGTACGATCGGCATCCCGCTTTGGTGCATCTAGTGGAGCGAAAGTACTGCGGGCCGGTTTTCTATGCGAGCCAGCGCATCCGCCGGGCTTACAAAAACCGCCTATACCTTTTGAAGTCTCGTCTCAGCGCCTGATGTTTTAGAGCGCGGCTTGGAAGGCAAGCCACACGAGATGGCCGTGCGTATTGTTGAGAAGCGTGTACGTCCCGCCCCCATCCGTCATGTTGTTCAGATGCGCGTACGCGAGCGTCGCGCGGGCGTTGTTGCCTCGCACGAGGTAGTTCGCGCCGATGGAAATGGCCGTTCCCGCAAACGTGGCATTGGAAACCCCGTCCACGCGGATTGCCGGCTGAATTTGCTCAGTCGCCAAGTAGCTCACATCGGCCATGTAGCCGGTGGAGCTGACGCCCGCGTCCTTCCCGGCAACGACTTCGCCACGGACCGTGACGTCACGAACCGGAATGTACTTCACGTTGCCGCCGAACCGGCCTTTGGTGTTGAAGCTGAAATCGCCGAAGGTCGCGAAGACACCGGCGAGGAGCTCTTTGGTCGGAGCGACTTCCACGCGAAGGTGAAGATCCTTATTGTCGTTGGTGTCCTCGACGTTGGTGGTACCGCCGTCGGAGAGCATCGCTTGGGTCTTGATGATGCCCATCGTGTAATTCACGAGTAAGCCGATCTCGCGGCGATCGCCGAAGGTGCGGCCGGAGAGAGATCGCTCGGGAAGCGGAAGGTCCGCCGAGGAAGACGTGCCCTCAAACGTCGTCGGGCTTTTAAACTGCCCGAGGACGAACTCGAGGCCCGGAGCGACGGTGAAGCCCACTCCGAAATCCTGCAAAATCTTATTGTCGTTGGTGGCGGTGACCGGGCCCGTGCGCAGCGACTTTGCGGCGTCGAGCTTCAAGAACCAGCGGGTGCTTTCCGCGACCGACCCCTGAAGGCCCAGTTCCGCGCGACGAAGGCGGAAATTTTCGTGAGGCGAGTTCGTCTCGTTGATGGCCCAAGCCTGCAGAAGCGCGCCGAGAGTGACGTTACCCACGCCTACCTTTACCGCTTCCAGGGTTTGCCCTTCGGCCGCGCGGGCAGCGTGGGGAATCGAGAGCGCGAGAGCGAGCAATGAAATAGCAAAGCGAGCCATGGATCTTCCTCCGTGTCAGTTCGCCCGGGGTTATAGGCAAGTCGCTGGCCCGGGGAAACAGAAAACGGGCACTTTACGATAAATTTACGTTCTAGGAAGGACGCCTCAAGGCGCAAAAGCGGCATCGATTTAACGAGAAAACGCCTCAAAACAGCCCGGCTAAAAAGTACCTTTTAGAGGACGGTGCCTTCTTCGCCGAGCATGGCGCGGCGGAGAAGCTTGATGGGCGGGAAGCCCTGGCTCAAAAACGCATCGTGAAAACCCTGCAACGTGTACGCGGAGCCTTTCAGCTTCTTGTAGTCCTCGCGAAGCTTGAGAATCTGGAGCTTACCAAGGGTGTAATAGAGGTACGTCGGATCGCCCGTACCACGCTTGGTCTCACGCTCGCCGTTCGCGCGCGAGGTGAAGCCTTCCTTCACGAAGAAAGTGATGGCGTCGTCGTAACTCAAGCGGCCCCGATGCATCTCGATACCGACGATGAAACGGGCATTTCTCAGAAGCGCGTCCTGTAACTGGCCCAACCGCAGCTTCAAATCTCCGTTGCCGTACCCTTCGTCGAGCATCATCTGCTCCGTATAGTGCGCCCAACCTTCCACATTGGTATTGGCGCCGAGAAGCTTTCTGGCTTTCGTGGGCGCCTTGGGAACCCAAAGGAACTGCACGTAGTGACCGGGGTAAGCCTCGTGAATGCTCGTCGATTTAATGACGGGATAATTGAACCCGGCCATGTGCTCTTCGACTCGCGTTTTTGACCAGCCTTTTTCAGCGAGGGTCACGTTGTAATAGGCCTCGGTAGCCGTCTTTTCAAAAGGCCCCGGAGTGTCCATGGACGCGAAAACCACCGCGCGCTGAAACGGAGGGGTCTCCTGAATCAAAGGTTCCACCGGCGAGGGAATCGTGACGATTTGTTCGTCCTGGATGAATTGTTTCAATCCGCCCATGACGTCGCGAACGCTCTGAAGGAGCTTTTCGGGCTTGGGATGGTCCTTTTCCAAATCGGAAAGGACTTGCTGGTAGGTTTTGTTGGGATCGATTTTAGCCGCGACTGCCTTGAAGCGGTTTTGATTCTCGTGAAGGTTCGCGTAACCAATCTCCAAAAGCTTGTCTAACGGCAGATCCACCATCTCTTCGAAGTTGAGCTTGGCAGCGTAGGTCTCCGCGCCCAGCTTGAAATCCCCGTTCGACGTGGGAAGGATTTCCGTCTTCAAGAACGTTTCATAACTTTTCAGCTCCTTGATGACCGTGGCGTTCGAGGCTTTGAAGGCCGCCTTTAGCTTCTTATCCTTAATTTTTGGAAACGCGGAGGGAACGTCCTTCTCGAAGAAGGAAATGGTGCCCGGAAGCTGTTCGAGAGCGATCTCCGTATAAATCTTCGGTGGATTTTTCAAATTTTTTCGGGCGGTCGCGAGCCAAGTAGGCACCTGCGATTCGCGGGCGACAATAGCCTGAAGCCGCTCTTCGTCCGGAGCATATTTGCGCACCATCAACCCGTAGATGGCTTCCGAAACACCACTGCTGTACTCGTCCGGATTCTTTTCCCAACGGCGGACGGTCTCGACATCGAGGATGTCTGCCTGCAGACGGCCCATAATGAGCTCACGGTCGAAAGCGTCGTCAGCGCTCAGCTGTTTGAGGTCGAGAGCCTGAAACGTTTTCAGCTCCGCTTTCGCGCTGGTCAGCCGCGCTTCGATGGCAGCCCGCGACCAGTCGGCGAGCTTCGTGTCATAAGAATGAATGCCTTGAGAGGTGGCGAACGTCGGATTCCCAGCGAAGAGCCCTTCGAAATACCGATCCGCCATTTCCGTAAAGGAAGCGGCGAAACAAACCTGTGAAAAGAGCCCGAGACCCAGAATCCAAGCGCGCATGACTAACCCCCAATAAGAGCCCAAAGGCATAACCCAGTTTTTGAGCCTCGGCAAAGCGCTCGTCTAAAAGTGTCCACACACTTTTTAGACGGTCGGAGGTTGAGCGAAGTTGGGGAATGGTTAAGGGAATACGGGGCGGCATACTGGGAGTTTCATAGCAGAAAAAGTTCGCCTCCTGAGCCTAGGGGGGGAACGCTCCTTGCAGCTTGAAACCCGAACTATTTTGGGGAGCTGAGCTGGGGAAAATCGCGAAAATCTGGTTACGGCTTTTGGCGTTGTACTCTCTGAGTGCGCACGTCCTTTTCGCAGGCTGCGACGACGCCTATCTGCGCCTTGGCAATTATCTCGACGCGGGTAGTGCAGAGCTGAGCTTCTCGCTTTTTTCCGCTAACGCCGAGCGGGTCGAGGTTTCTCTCTTCACCCAAGCGCTGGGCGGAGCTCCCGTCGGTAAAATCCTGCTCGCGAAAGATCCGCGGGCGCCCGGCCGGTGGCGAGTTTCCCTAAGCCGCGCGGAACGCAAGACCTTGGGCCTTGCAGACGGGCAAACGCTCTACTACGGCTATCGCTTGTGGGGACCCAACTGGAGATACGATCCCGCGTGGCAGCCCGGCACGGACATCGGATTCCAAAGCGACGTGGACGAGAACGGCAATCGCTTCAATCCCAATAAGCTCGTCTACGACCCACGGGCGCTCGAGCTGTCCCACGATCCGGTTAACCCGCATTTTAGCGACGAGGGCGTTTACGGCACGGGGCCCATCAACCGAGTAAGAGACAGCGGCTTCGTCGCCCCCAAAGGCGTCGTCTTGAATCCGCCGGCCGAGACCCGGTCTCCCATTCAGCGCGCGCTCAAAAAAGAAATTATCTACGAAGCGCACGTGCGCGGGCTGACCATGGCCGATCCGGACGTGCCCGAAGCCGAGCGAGGAACGTTTCGAGGAGCCGCGCGAAAGGCGAAATACTTGAAAGAGCTCGGCATCACGACCGTGGAGTTCCTGCCCGTACACGCATTTCAGAACGAGCTCAATAGCGCCGAGGGCACGCGGGGCAATAATTATTGGGGTTACATGACCAATAGTTTTTTCGCTCTCAACCGGCGTTTTGCGACGAAAGCCGCCCAGGCCACGCCGGGCGGGACGATGGAAGAGTTCCGGGAAATGATCGACGCGTACCACCGCGAGGGCATCAAGGTCATCATGGACGTCGTCTACAACCACACGGGAGAAGCCGGAGCGAGCGGGTACGATGGAGAGGTTACCAGTATCCTTTCGATGCGCGGTATTGATAGCTCGACCTATTATCAAGTCGCGGATAATCCGCACAAGTTCAAGGACAACACCGGTTGCGGCGCGAACTTGAACTGCGCGAATCCACACACCCGTCAGCTCGTTTTGGACTCGTTGAAGCTCTACCGAAGCCTCGGCGTCGACGGCTTCCGCTTCGACCTCGCTTCGGTCCTAGGCAACGTGCACGAGCGCGGAGACGTTTTCTTTTTCGATCATAGGCCCGCGGAAAACGTGCTGAACCAAGCGCTACTGGCTCTCCCCGGGCGGCCTTATGACGGCGGAGACGGCATGGA
This sequence comes from Pseudomonadota bacterium, assembly GCA_043767805.1. Taxonomy (GTDB): domain Bacteria; phylum Bdellovibrionota; class FAC87; order UBA2466; family UBA2466; genus CAZZHG01. Next base: position 24,911 of record JAYUGC010000119.1, read on the forward strand.
TCTCATCGCGGAGCCCTGGGCCATCGGCGACAACAGCTTTCAGGTCGGAGGATTCCCCTACGGCTGGGCCGAGTGGAACGGGCACGGTTTCCGGGACCCCATGCGCATTTCTCAAAACAAGATGGGCGTCGAGCGTGTGACCCCGGGAGAGATCGCCCACGCCATCGCGGGATCGAGAAACATTTTCGGCCGTTCGGGACGGCTTCCCGGACACTCCATCAATTTCATGGTGGCTCATGATGGGTTTCCAAACGCGGATCTCTACCGCTACAACGAAAAGCAAAATAATCAGAGAGGTCACTTCGGCCCGTCGAACGGCGGAGAGGATCGAAATCTGTCTTGGAACCAAGCTCTCCCAGGCGGCACGCCGGCTCAAACCCTCGCCCGTCAAAAGGAGGCCGCGGCCAAGGGGCTCGCGAGCTCGCTACTCTCCTTCGGCATTCCGATGTTCACGGCGGGCGACGAGATGCTGCGCACTCAGCGCGGCAACAACAATATGTACAACGTGGACTCTCCTGGAAGCTGGCTCGATTGGAGTCTGGCGAAAAAGGAGGCGGGATTTCTCGAGTACACGAAGCGCCTAATCGCGTTTCGCCACGCCCATCCCATTTTTTCCGAGGGAAGAGAACTGACCGGTGCCATTCAGCCGTCCGGTCTAAAAGACGTGAGCTGGCACCAGGCCGATGGTGCTTCCGCCGAAACGCAAACCTACATGGACGATCCCGCGCAAACCTTTCTCGCGTACCGCGTGGATACCTCGGGGACCTCAGATACCTGCCGGTCAATTTATATCGCCAACAACTACGGCGGCAGCGGCCGCGAGATCCGTCTGCCTCCTCCCGCCGCGGGGAAAAAATGGTATTGGGCCGGTGACACGTCGTCCCACTACGACTCCGTTTTTCGCCTGACGAAGGTGGGCGAAGAGACCGTTCTCCATCCCGCCGAACCCACGGGACTCGGCGCCTACCTCATTGGGCCGCGAGCCCTCGCCCTCTTCGTCGAGAAGTGACTGAATCCGTGGACCCTTTTCCGAGGGCACGCGACTAACACATCGGGCTGCAAAACAATTTAAAGAGGACGACCGAGAATCCGATAAGTCAGTGAACCCATGAAACTATCAGTAGTCATGCCAGCCCACAACGAAGAAGGCACTCTTCGGCCTACGTTGCGCGCGCTTCATTCGACCCTCCAGGCAGAGCGCATTCCCCACGAGCTCTTGGTCGTCAACGATAACTCCACCGACGGTACGGCCCAAGTCCTGAGCCAGCTGGAGAAAGAAATTCCCGCGCTTAAGTATTTTTCGCGCGACTCGCGTCCGGGATTTGGCAACGCCGTCCGCGCGGGGCTCGAAAGGTTTCAAGGCGAGGTCGTCGTCATTTGCATGGCCGACGGATCCGACAGTCCCGCCGATGTCGTTCGGTACTATCGCACGATGCTCAAGGATCAGGTGGACTGCGTTTTCGGTTCCCGTTTCATGCCGGGCGCGAAAGTCGTCGATTATCCGCCGGTGAAGCTTCTCTTGAATCGTATCGCCAATAAGATCATCCAGATTCTCTTCGGGCTTCGCTACAACGACGTGACGAATGCTTTCAAAATGTTCCGCCGCCCCGTCATCGAAGGCGTGCAGCCGCTCCTCAGCCATCACTTCAATCTGACGGTCGAGATCCCGCTCAAAGCGATCGTGCGCGGCTTCAACTACTCCGTGGTGCCAAGCGACTGGGCTCAGCGCAAGTCCGGGGAGTCGAAGCTCAAGATCAAGGAAATGGGATCTCGGTATCTCTTCATCATTCTCTACTGCTTCATCGAGAAGTGGCTTTCGCGGGGCGACTACCGCCGTGAGACCGAGGCTAGAACGAAGCGCCCGCAAGCGCGGAAGGCAATCTAATGGGCCTTCCCCTTCCCCTGCCGGAATTTCCCTCTTCGCAAACGCCAACGGTCACACCCACCGGGCTCCAGCGCCTGGCGCGTCGTTTTGAGTTCCCGAACGTCACCGAGACTTTACTCTGGGCGACGCTTTCGCTCACTCTCGTCCCCCTCTCCTTCGTCGGCCGTTTTTGGTTCTGGGCGAATGCCCTCCTCGAGCCGCATCCCATCCGTCAGACACAAACCGCGCTCACCGTGCTTCACATGCACCTCGGAAACGCGGGTCTATTCGACTACCGGTCCCCTCTGAGAGGCGCTCTCTGGAATTTCGTATTCGAATTTCCCCTTTACCAGTGGCTGGCGGCGCGGCTCATGGACTTAGGCGTCGGTCTCGAAACGTCCGTCCGTTCCGTTTCGATGGTTTTCTTTCTCGCCTCGGGAATCGGGCTCGTCGTTTTTGTGAAGCGCTTTCTGGGAAAGCGCGTCGCCGCTTGGACGGGACTCTTTTGGCTCATCAGCCCCCTTACCGTTGTCTTTTCGCGCGCGGGTCTCATCGAATTTTTGACCGTGTTTCTTTCCCTCACCTCCTTCGGTCTTTTCCTCGAGGTCGCCCTGGGGAAACGCAAACTCGATGGACGTAGCTGGAGCCTGCTCACGACTCTCGGGCTTTTGGCGGCGATCACGAAAGTCACCATTTGGTTTGCTCCTGGACTGCTCCAAGGAGCCTTGCTGCTCCATTGCGCACTGATGGCGCGCCGGGTATCCAAACGAGATTTGGCTTTGGGCGCAAGTCTCGTCCTTCAAGGACTAGCGGCTCTGTTTTGGATGCGCTGGGCGAACCACCTTCGCCAAGAATCCGGCGTTTTGACGACGGAATCCTGGATCTTCGGTACTCTCGCCCAGCGAATGCAATGGTCGAGCTGGAAGGACCTCTTCTCTACCATCCAGAATATTTTCCAGGCCTGGATGCTGATTCCTTTTGCCCTGGCTTTCTTTAAGGTGACCAAGGAGAAACTCCCTTGGCTCGCAGGCCTCACCTTCTTGGCCGTTTTCCCGATGCTAGTCACCTTCAACGTGCACTGCAGACACGATTACTATTTCGTCGGGGAAGTGGCTTACTACCTC